>JACPXU010000129.1 GCA_016196375.1 Candidatus Omnitrophota bacterium
ATCAATGGTCTTCAGAAGCCCCTCTTCAAGCGGCACGGCCGGCTCCCATTTCAACCGCTCGCGGGCCGGGCGGATCTCAGGACAGCGGAGCTTCGGGTCATCCACCGGAAGCGGCTTGAAGAGGATGGAGCTGCGGCTCTGAGTCAGCCGGAGGATCAGCCGGGCCAGCTCGATGAGGGAAATCTCGTTGGGATTGCCCAGATTCACCGGATCGTGGAGGTCCCCCCCCATCAGCCGTTCGATCCCCTCCGCCAGATCGGTCACGTAGCAGAAAGAGCGGGTCTGCGAGCCGTCGCCGTAGATCGTGATCGGCCGGCCGCCGAGTGCCTGCGTGATGAAGTTGGGGATCGCCCGGCCGTCGTTCCTCCTGATCCGGGGGCCGTAGGTGTTGAAGATCCTCGCGATCCGGGTGTCCAGCCGGTAAGCCCGGTGATAGGCCATGGTGAGCGCCTCGGCGAACCGCTTCGCCTCGTCGTAGACCGAGCGGGGGCCGACGCAGTTCACGTGGCCCCAGTAAGACTCCGGCTGCGGATGCACCTGGGGATCGCCGTACACCTCGGAGGTGGAGGCGAGAAGGAACCTCGCCCCCTTGGCCTTGGCGATCTCCAGGGCGTTGAAGGTCCCCAGCGAGCCGGCCTGGAGGGTCTCGATCGGAAGCCGCAGATAGTCGGGGGGGCTGGCCGGAGAGGCCAGATGAAGCACCGCGTCCAACGGCCCCTCCGGCTGAAAGGGCCGGCTGATGTCGTGCCGGATCAGTTGAAAGGCCGGCCTCCCCGCGAGATCGGCGACGTTGGATTCCGGAGAGGTGAGAAAGTTGTCTAGGCACAGGACCGTGTGCCCCTTCCCGAGCAGCCGCCCGCACAGGTGCGAGCCGATGAACCCCCCTCCCCCGATGACCAGTGTTCGCATCGTTCAGGCCCGTATGATAACATCGATCACCATGGAAGCACAGGTCAAATGCGACATCGCCATCCTGGGCGGCGGGATCATCGGCCTGGGAACCGGCCTGGCCCTCCTGCGGCGCTCGCCCAACCTCCGGGTGATCCTCCTGGAGAAGGAAAAGGAGATCGCCGCTCACCAGACCGGCAGGAACAGCGGCGTCATCCATTCCGGCGTCTACTACCGCCCCGGGTCTCTCAAGGCGAAGCTGTGCGTGGAGGGGGCCCGGGCCCTGATCGCCTTCTGCCGGGAGCATCGGATCCGCCACGAGCTGTGCGGGAAATTGATCCTGGCCACCCGCCCCGAGGAGATCCCGCGGCTCAAGGAGCTGCACGGGCGGGCGGCGGCCAACGGGGTCCAGGGCTGTTCCCTGCTGGCCCCGGAGCAAATCAGGGAGATCGAGCCGAGCGCCGCCGGGATCCAGGGGCTCCATGTCCCCTCGACCGGCATCGTCGACTACCGGGAGGTGGCGCGGGCCTACGCCCAAGGGATCCGGCAGCGGGGCGGAACCGTCCAAACCGGCTGCCGGTTCCTGGGGATCCGGAAGGAGAACGGGGCTTCGCTCATTCTCACCTCTCAAGGGGAGATGCGCAGCCGCCTCGTCATCAACTGCGCCGGGCTTCAATGCGACCGGGTGGCCCGTCTCACCGGCGGATCGGCCCCCTTAAGGATCATCCCGTTCCGGGGGGAGTATTACGAGCTGATCCCCGAAAAGAGAAGCCTGGTCCGCGGCCTCATCTATCCGGTCCCGGACCCCAGGTTCCCCTTCCTCGGAGTGCACCTGTCCAGGAGGATCGACGGCCGGGTGGAGGCCGGCCCCAGCGCGGTCCTGGCGCTCAAGCGGGAGGGATACCGGAAGGGGGATGTCAGCATCGGGGACTGCCTGGAGATGCTGGCCTTCCCGGGGTTCTGGCGGATGGCGGGCCGGCACTGGAAGACCGGCCTTTACGAGCTGGCCCGCTCCTTCTCCAAAGGGATCTTCCTGCGGGATTTGCGGCGGCTGGTGCCGGCCCTCCAGGAGGGGGATCTCCTCCCCGGCGGATCCGGGGTCAGGGCGCAGGCGGTCGATTCAGGCGGGAACCTGCTGGATGATTTTCACCTGATCGAAGAGGGGGGGATGGTCCATGTCCTGAACGCCCCCTCGCCGGCGGCCACCGCCTCCCTCGCCATCGGGGAGTTCATCGCCGAGAAAACTGCTCGGTGACGGCCCGGCAGACCCGGGTCACCTCACCCGCCGTCATCTCCGGGAATAAGGGAAGCGAGAGGATCCGCCGGGAAACCCTCTCCGTCACCGGCAGGGGAAGCGGCCGGCTTTCCCCGGATCGGTAGAGGGGCTGGCGATGGACCGGGATCGCGTAGTGGATCCCGGTGCCGATCCCTCGCCGCGCCAACCATTTTCGGAGATCCTCCCGGCGCGTGGCCTGGATGCAGAAGAGATGATAGACGTGCCGGGCGCCGGCCGCCTCAACAGGAAGCTGAACCGGGAGGGATCGAAGGCCCTCCGCGTACAGGCCGGCCAGACGGCGGCGGCTCCGGGTCCAGCCGTCTAGAGAGGGCAGCTTCACCCGGAGGATCGCCGCCTGCAGCTCGTCGAGCCGGCTGTTCAGCCCGTCAAAGAGCTGGAGGTCCTTCCCCTTCCGGCCCTGGAACCGGAGCATCCGCAGCCGGTCCGCCAGCGCCCCCGAGGAGGTCACCGCCATCCCTCCATCCCCTAAGGCCCCGAGGTTCTTCGTCGGGTAGAAGCTGAAACAGCCGATCTGGCCGAAGCCGCCGACCCTCTTGGAGCCCCATTCGGCTCCGTGGGCCTGGGCGCAATCCTCCACCACCGGCCAGCCTTCCCGCCGGGCGATCCGGCCCAGCGCCCCCATGTCGCAGGGGTGGCCGTACAGGTGGACCGGCAGGAGCGCCCGGATCCTTCTCCGCCGGGAGGCCGGCATCCGCTTGAGCAGCAGCTCCAGATGGGCCGGATCCATCGTGTAGGTGGCCGGATCAATGTCAACGAAGAGGGGCTGGGCTCCCACCTTCCGGATCGCATCGGCGGTGGAGAGGAAGGTGAACGAAACGGTCGCCACGAGATCGCCCGGCCCGATCTTAAGCCCCCTCAAGGCCAGCTCCAGGGCGTCGGTCCCGGAGGCCAGCCCCACTCCATGGGAGACCCGGCAGAAGCGGGCGAATTCCTCCTCGAAACGGGCCACCTCCGGCCCGAGGATGAACTGGCCCCGCGAGAGGACCCGGCGGATCGCCGCCTCCATCGGCCGGCCCAGCCGTCGGCACTGGCGGGTGAGGTCGAAGAGTGGAATCAGAGGCGGATCACCTTGCGCAGGCGCTTCTGCAGGACGTTGCGGGTATCGAGGATCTGCCGGGCGTGCCGGAGCACCAGCGGGTAATCCACCGACCGATGGTCGGTCACGATCACGACACAGTGGGCCTTCGCCAGGTTGGCCCGGGTGAGCGGCAGCGACCGATGCCTGTAGCCATCCAGATGGAGCCGCGGCACAAAAGGGTCGTGATACCGGACCAGGGCTCCCCCTTTCTGGAGATGCTGAATGATCTCCAGGGCCGGCGACTCCCGGACGTCGCTGACGTCCCGCTTGTAGGCCACCCCCAGCACCAGGATCCGGGACCCCTTCAGGGCCTGGCCCTGGGCGTTCAAGGCATGGATCACCCGCTGCACCACGTACTCCGGCATCGAGGCGTTCACCTGCGAGGAAAGCTCGATGAACCGGGGCTCGAAGCCGTGGACCTTCGCCTTCCAGGAAAGGTACAGCGGATCGATCGGTATGCAGTGGCCGCCCAGGCCGGGGCCGGGATAGAACGGCATGAAGCCGAACGGTTTCGACTTGGCGGCGTCGATCACCTCCCACACATCCACCCCCATCCGGTGGCACATCAGGGCCAGCTCGTTGACGAGCCCGATATTCACCGAGCGGAAGGTGTTCTCCAGGAGCTTCACCATCTCGGCGACCCGCGTGGAAGAAACCGGGACCACCCTCTGGATCACCTGGCCGTAGAGAAGCTGGATCACCCGGCGGCAGGCCGGAGTCACGCCGCTCACCACCTTCGGGATGGAGCTGGTCTTGTACTCCGGGTTCCCCGGATCGATCCTCTCCGGGGAGAAGCCGAGGAAGAAATCGGCCCCCACCTTGAGGCCCCGCTTCTGAAGCATCGGCAGGATCACCTCCTCGGTGGTGCCGGGATAGGTGGTGGACTCCAGGATGATCACCTGGTAGCGGTGGAGGTGCCTGGCCAACGCCTCGGAGGCGGCCACGATGCAGGAGATGTCCGGTTCCCGGGTCTTCCTCAACGGGGTGGGGACGCAGATCATCACGGCGTCGAGCCGGCGCAGGGCGGCATAATCGGTGGTGGCGGTGAATCGCTTCTGCCGGATCAGGCGGGCGATCTCCCCCTGAGGGACGTCGGGGATGTAGGAGCGGCCCCCCCGCAGGGAGCGGACCCGGACGGGGTCCAGGTCGATCCCCACCGTCGGGTATCCTCGCTTGGCGAACTCCACCGCCAGCGGCAGGCCGACGTAGCCGAGGCCGATCACCCCGACCCTGGCCGACCGGTTCCGGATCTTCTTCAGCAGTAAGGCAGGAACGTTCTCGCCCATCGAGATCCCCAGATTATCAGGGACTCCCCCCGCGGTCAAGAACCTGCGTTTGGAGGAAGGCCTGGAGGGCCGCCCGCCAGGGCCTTAACGGGGCGCCGGTCAGGCGGGCGAACCGGCCGCAGTCCAGCGCGGAATGGGGCGGGCGTGGAGCGGCCCGGTCGAAGTCGGCCCAGGAGGCCGCCTGGATCAGCGATTTCGATCGGTCCATCCCCAGGAGATCGGCCACCGCCTGCGCCACCTGGAAACGGGAGGCGGCCCCCTCGTTGGCCAGATGAAGGATCCCCGCCGGCGGATTCAACTCGATGAGCCGACCGATCCCCTGGCTCACATCCACCACGTAGCTGGGGGAGTTCACCTGGGTCGCCACCGCCTTCACCGGCCGCTCCGCCCTGAGATTCTCGACGACGCCGGTCACGAAATTCGGCCGGCCCGATCCGAAGAGGCCGCTCACCCTGATCACCAGCGACCGGCCGCCGGCCAGCGGCCGGTGGTGAGGCCTCCTCCAGCCGAAGCCGCCGGCGCAGCGAAGGACCGCCTGCTCCCCTTCAAGCTTGGAGCGGCCGTAGGCGTTCACCGGGCCGGTGGGATCTTCCTCCGTATAAGGGCGGGGGCTCGCCCCGTCGAACACGTAGTCGGTGCTGACCGCGATCAGGAAGGCCCCCGCCTCGGCGCAGGCCCGGGCCACGTTCCGGGCGCCCCCGCCGTTGATCTCCATCGCCAGGGAAGGATCCCTCTCGGAGGCATCCACGTCGGTCAGGGCCGCCGTGTGGATCACCCATTCTGGACGGAACTTCTTGATCCGGGAAGAAACGGCGGCGGAATCGGTGATGTCAACGGAGTCGAGGGGAACCGGGCCTCTCTGGGAAGGGATCCTGCGGGCCCAGCCGACGAGATCAGCCCTGGAAGAGAGGAGCCGGCACAGCTCCTGCCCCAACAGCCCCGTCGCCCCCGTGACGAGGATCCTCACGATCCTCAGGAACCTGGTGCCAGGCACCACGGTGCCTGGCACCGTTCCGTAGGCACCGTTCCGTAAGGGTCAGACCCCATCAGGTTTTGAAGCCGGCTCTTAAGGGTCGCCACCAGCTCTCGTGGGCCTGGTACCAGCGGACGGTCGTCTCGAGGGCCTGCTCGAAAGAGGCGCGGGGCTTCCAGCCGAGGGCCCGGATCTTCTTGGATTCGATGGCGTAGCGCCGGTCATGGCCCAGCCGGTCCGTCACGTGGCGGATCAGGGTGGGCGGCTTCCCCAACAGGGCGAGCAGGCCCTTCGCCAGCTCCAGGTTCACCCGGTACTCGCCGGATCCGATGTTGTAGATCTCGCCCGGCCGGCCACGCTCCAAGAGCAGCCCGATCCCATCGCAGAAGTCGCTCACGAAGATCCATTCCCGCACGTACCGGCCGTCTCCGTAGATGGGCAGGGACTCCCCCTCAATCGCGTGGGTGATCATGAGGGGGATGAACTTCTCCGGGAACTGGTGGGGGCCGAAGTTGTTGCAGCCCCGGACGATCAGGGCCGGCAGGCCGTAGGTCACCTGGTAGGCCCTCACGAGATGATCCGCGCCCGCCTTGCTGGCGGCATAGGGGCTGTTGGGGCGAAGCGGGGCCTCCTCATCGGCCGCACCGCTCTCCAGGGAGCCGTACACCTCGTCGGTGGAGATCTGGATGTACCGCTTCACCCCGGCGGCCCGGGCCGCCTCCAGCAGGCAGTGGGTGCCGACCACGTTGGTGGCGAGGAAATCGGAGGCGGAGACGATCGAGCGGTCCACGTGCGTCTCCGCCGCGAAATGGACCACCGCCTCGCATCCGGAGATCGCTTGAGCGACGGACCGGGGATCGGCCACGTCCCCCCGGATGAACCGGACCCGGGGGTTGGATTCAAACTCCTTGATATTGTCCGGATTCCCGGCGTAGGTCAGCTTGTCCAGGTTGACCACCTGAACCGCCGGGTCGCGGGCGAGGAGCCGGCGGATGAAGTTGGAGCCGATGAACCCGGCGCCGCCCGTGACCAGGACCTTCATCGGTGGGAGTGGTTCCTCGCCACGAGCTGGCTCGCCCGAAGCAGCGACTCGAAGGTCCCGCAGTCCGACCACCAGCCCCTGAAGATGTCGCAGGTCATCTCTCCCTTGCGGATGTAGGCGTTGTTCACGTCGGTGATCTCCAGCTCCCCCCGGCCGGAGGGCTTCAGGGTCTTGATGATGTCGAAGACCTGGGCGTCGTACAGGTAGATCCCGGTCACGATGTAATCGGACTTCGGCCGCTTCGGCTTCTCCTCGATGGCCAGGACCTTGGCCCCCTTGAACACCACCACCCCGAACCGCTCGGGGTCCTTGACCTTCTTGATCAGCACCTTCGCCCCGACCGGCTGGCGCTTGTACGCCTCCACGTAGGGAGCGATCGTGCCCTGGACAATGTTATCCCCCAGGATCACCACCAGCTTCTCCCCATCGGCGAAATGCTCCGCCAGGCGCAGGGCCTCGGCGATGCCCCCCTCCCCTTTCTGGTAGGTATAATTGACGTGCTTCAACCCGAAGGCGGCGCCGTTCCCGATGAGGCGGAGGAAATCCCCGGCGTTCCCGCCCCCGGTGACGATCAGGATGTCCCGGATCCCGGCCTCCACCAGGGTCTGGAGGGGATAGAAGATCATCGGCCGGTCGTAGACCGGCAGCAGGTGCTTGTTGGTCACATCCGTCAGCGGACGCATCCGCGTTCCAAGCCCGCCCGCGAGAATAACCCCCTTCATGCCGGCCTCTCTACCTTCTCCAGTCGAACGGAATGGCCGGGTCAAACGGATCGGCCCGGTATTCGTCGGGGGTCGCGTAGTTGTACGGAGCCGTCGGGATGTTCATGATCATCGACTCTCGGTCCACCGCAGCTCCCTTGAAACCGTGGAAGACCCCCACCGGGATCTTCAAAAGGA
>JACPXU010000006.1 GCA_016196375.1 Candidatus Omnitrophota bacterium
AGGTTGTAGATCTGGTGGAACTCCGCCGCCTCCGTCGAGGCGGTGCCGGTCATCCCGGCCAGCTTGTCGTACATCCGGAAGTAGTTCTGGAAGGTGATCGTCGCCAGGGTCTGGTTCTCCCGCTCGATCCTCGCCCCCTCCTTGGCCTCGATCGCCTGGTGCAGGCCGTCCGACCAGCGGCGGCCCGGCATGAGGCGGCCGGTGAACTCATCCACGATCACCACCTGGCCGTCCTTGATCATGTAATCCACATCCCGCTCGTACAGGGTGTGGGCCCGGAGGGCCTGGTTGATGTGATGGACGAGGGTGATGTTGGTGTCCTCGTACAGATTCCCCACGCTGAGGAGCCCCTCCGCCTTCTTCACCCCCTCCTCGGTGAGGACCGCCGAGTGAGCCTTCTCGTCCACCGCGTAGTCCACCCCCTTCTCCAACCCCGGGATGATCCGGTCGATCCGGTAGTAAAGCTCGGTCGATTCCTCCGCCGGCCCGGAGATGATGAGGGGGGTCCTCGCCTCGTCGATCAGGATCGAGTCCACCTCGTCCACGATCGCGTAGGAGAGCCGCCGCTGGACGCACTCCTCGAGGGAGACCACCATGTTGTCCCTGAGGTAGCTTCGCCAGGTAGTCGTTGACCGTCACCAGATGGACCCCGCGGCCCAGCAGGGCGTTCAGGAAAACCGGCAGGGTGGCCACGAGGGTCTTGCCCTCCCCCGTCGCCATCTCGGCGATCCTCCCCTGGTGGAGGACCATGCCGCCGATCAGCTGGACGTCGAAGTGGCGCATGTTGACGGTCCGCCGGCCCGCCTCCCGGACCAGGGCGAAGGCCTCGGGGAGGACCTCCTCCAGCGCCCGGGCCTCCACCTTGAGCCGGCGCTTCCGCTCCTCCTTCAGGGCGTCCTCGTTGGCCGGGTCCCCCTCCCACCGGGGAACCGACCCGTCCGCCGCCAGCCCGCCCCCCAGCTCCTCGATCCGGGCCTTCAATCGCCGGCGCAGATTCCCCGCCCTGGCCTTGAGCTCCGGGTCGCTCAAGCCCTTCAGGCCGGCCTCGAGCCCGTTGATCCTCTCGACAACCGGCCAGAGCCGCTTCAGGAACCGCTCGTTCTGCGACCCGATGATCTTATTGACGACCCAGTTCAGCATCGCTTATCTCTTTTGCGCCTTCCATCTCAAGTAGGCGTCCAGGAACGGATCGATCCCGCCGTTCAAGACCTCCTGGGTCTTGCCGGTTTCCAGACCGGTCCGGTGATCCTTCACCATCTGGTACGGCTGGAGCACGTAGGAACGGATCTGCGAGCCCCACTCGATCTTCTGCTTCTGGGCGTACTGCTTCGCCAGGGCCTCCTCCCGGCGTCTCCGCTCCACCTCGTAGAGCCGGGCCCGGAGGACCTTCATGGCGAAGGCCTTGTTCTTGTGCTGGGAGCGCTCGTTCTGGCACTGGACCACGATCCCGGTCGGGATGTGGGTGATCCGCACGGCCGAGTCGGTGGTGTTCACCCCCTGCCCGCCCGGTCCGCTGGCCCGGTAGACGTCGATCCTCAGGTCCTTCTCCTGGACGTCCACCTGGATGTCGTCGGGGATCTCCGGGATCACGTCCACGGCGGCGAAGGAGGTGTGCCGCCTCTTGTTGGCGTCGAACGGCGAGATCCTGACCAGCCGGTGGACGCCGGCCTCCCCCTGGAGCAGCCCGAAGGCGTACTCCCCCTGGATCTCGATCGTCACCGACTTGATCCCGGCCTCCTCGCCGGCCAGGTAATCCAGGACCTGGGTCTTGAACCCCTTCGACTCGATCCACCGGCTGTACATCCGAAACAGGATCGAGACCCAGTCGCACGATTCGGTCCCGCCGGCCCCGGCGGCGATGGAGAGGATCCCGTTGTTGGCGTCGGCCTCCCCCTGGAACAGGGTCCGCCGCTCGAGGGAGGCGATGGTGCCGGCGAGGGTTTCCAGCGAGCGGCCCAGATCCTCCGCCGCGGCCGTGTCGGCCGGATCCACGAGGGTGGAAAGCTCCTGAAGGGTCTCCAGCTCGCCCCAAGCCGCCCGCCAGGGCTCCAGGATCAATTTGAGCTTCTTCAGCTCCTGGATCGTGACGTTGGCCTTCGGCTGGTCGTCCCAGAAACCGGGACGGCTTAGATTTTCTTCCAGGGCCTGGATTCGGGATTCCGCGGAGTCCAGGTCAAAGATACCTCCGCAGGTTCGAGAGAGTCTCTCGCAGGTGGGTCAATTGGGCGGCGAGCGGGGTATCCGTCACCCCGCCCCTCCTTGACAGGTTTCCGCTGGATCTCCAGCGGAAACCTGTCGACCGAAGGTCGGCGGCCCGCAAAAGCGGGCCTGGCCAAGGAGGGGCGGGGTCATGATGGGAAGATTATATCGTTTGAAGGGGGAAAAATCTAGGATCGGTGGTGCTGCCGGCGCCGGTGCCGGTACTGGGACCAGTAGGTGCAGGCGACTCCGATCAAACCGATCACGATGATAATGAGGTACACGATGACGATCGAATTTGGATTATTGTTCATTCCTCTTCCCCGTCAAGCACGTGACCCCACCAGAATAGGATGGAAGCACCCATTGCACCCAAAGAGAAGACTATCACCACGAGTCGTGCAAAGCTAACGGGGTCTGACCCCGCGGGGTCAGACCCCATCAGGGTGGAGATGGGTGCCGGGGTCCCCGCCCCCGAGGGTGGCCTGGAGAACATGGCTGCGTTTTGAACGACTTGTGAAATAAACTAGGCGGAACGGTCGGCGAGGATGCCGTCGGCGATCTCCCCCGCCTCGAGGCCGGCCGCGTTGAGGTAAGGGGCCGCGGGCAGGATGATCAGAGCCGGCTCCTCCAGCCCCGCGGCGGGCAGGCCCGGGATGCGGTCAAGGAACGGCTTCACCGTGGCCAGAAAATAGTTTTTGTACGCCTCCTTGAGCGGTTCGAACCGCTCCCTTCCATGCATGGGGATAGGCGTGCTGTCGGCGGTCCTGATGGTTTGGTCCGCCATCTCCCGCATCTCCTTCTCCAGGTAATCCGGCAGGAACGGCCGGCTCCGGTTCACCTGCAAAGCCCCCTCCAGAATCCCCGCCGTGAACGCCAGCAGAGGGATGCCGTATTCGGGCGTTCCTATAAGCCCCTGCCTGCGCAGGCTGCGCAGGACGCCCTCCTCACGGAAGACGGACGAATCCCAATACGCTCCTGAGCGGCCGAGCGGATCATGGGCCGGTTCAATCGGCAGCCAATCCAGAGCCAGGACCCAGCCCAGGGCCGCCGCGTGAACCTCCAAAGAACCCCGGAGGAGATCGAAGTCGAAGGAGTCCAGGGAGTCTTCCTGATCCAGCGGGCTGAAGAGGAACGGCCGGGGATCAAAGGGAGGGATGCTGAATTTCGGATCCGGCGCCCGCACCCCTTTCTGGAGGGTGCCAAGAAGCCGCTTCGCCTGCTCGGGAGAGAGAAGCTCCGTTTCCCGGAACTCTCCTCCGACCAGATCCCTTTGCAGGGAGTGGACCCACTCCTCCAGGTACCATCGGTTGATGTACGCCCTCGCGTATTGGGCCTCCAGGCTCGCCACGTCTATGCCGATCAAGGGACCCCCTTTACTGCCAATGGTCACCAGGGAGTACTGCCCCGTGCCGGCCTTGCTGAAAAAGAGCCGCGGCCGGCTGGTGAAGCCGTGCTGTTCTTTGAATCGGTCGCTGAACCGCCGGTTCATCTCCTCCAGCGAGCGGAGATATTCCACCGTCCAGCCGTTCTCCACGGCCTAGGCCGCCTTCTCCGCGCCGAGGTACGGATACGCCGCACGCAGTCGATCCGCTCCTGCCTCCTCCAGCCCGGCGGCGGGGTGGAGGGCCTGCTCCAGGGCATCCCGGTCCAGCTCAGGACGCAGGCCAAAGACAGGGGCGGGCAGACCGAGAGACAAACAGAGTAGGAGAGTGACCGTTCGGGGAGCGATCGGCTTCATGGCGTGGAATAACCTCTGCTCTTCAGTATACCCGCTAAAAAGCGGGCGGACAAGAAAATGATGTAAGCTGGATTACTCCTAACCGATCGGTCGGCGCGGGGCGAGGGCCTCCTCGACCGGTTCCATCCGGAAGGATCCGCCCCAGATTTTCCGCCCGTAGGTCCGAAAGAAGTGCAGCGCCTGCCGGCGGGCCAAGCCCAGCTGCGTTGACCTGGGGCTGCGCTCCAAGGCGCGGGCCCAAACCCTCGCCAGTTCCAAGGGGAAAGGTCTTTTCTCGCCGAAGACAGCGACCATGTCCTGAATGTCCTGGTCCCAATACCGGCCGATCTTCCCGATGCTCCAATAGGCCGGTTCCAGAAGCCGGACCTCGATGGTCCCGAATTTCCGGAGGGGGCGGGTTTGCCTGCGGTAATCCAGGAAGGAGATCTGGGACCAGCGATCCACCGATTCGGCGAACTGGGCGCCGATTCCGGTCCGGGCCGACACCTCCCTGACCTTGGCTGAGAACTCTTCCCAAAAATCCCCTCGGGAAAGAATCCGGACCTCGAAGTCGACGTCCGAGGTGGGGCGGCTGCCTCCCATCATCAGGGCCCCCGCCCCGCCGATGAGGAGAATCCGGGCCGGCCTCTTCCACTCCCTGGACAGCTCATGGAAGAACTCCTCAACCTCCCGCCTGGTCACGGAGCCGCCCCTCTCATCGACAACAGGGCATCCACCCGGTGAAGCACCTGCCGGACCGGGCCATCTCCATAAAGCTGCCTCACTCTCAGGCAGCGGCGCAGGACGTCCCGGCGGACCCGGGCATAGCGAGACCCTCCCGGCGCCCGGTGGGCCCTGAGCTTCTGGATCACCAGGGAGCCGGCCGCTTCGGCAAACCTGCGCTCCCGGGCAGACAATGCGGACGGACCGGCCTGAACGATGGCCCGGGCGATCCGGTCCGCCCCCTCTCGGCTGAGCGGGCCCTCCGGGGAAGAGCCCAAAAGCTGGGCGGGAGGGATCCCCAGCGCCGACGACAGGCGGAAAACGGTCCGCAGGGTGGGGCTGCGCCTGCCCCGCTCGATCTGAGAAATCCCCGCCTGGGTCGAACCGGCCCTTTCAGCCAGAGCCGCCTGAGTCATCCGCCGCGTTGTTCTGCATCGGGCCAAACCGGTCAACAGCATACTACAATTATATCATTAAAAGTATAAACGCTGTATCCCTTCCCGGCGGAGGAGGCGGCGCTTGGCGGCCAAGCCGCCGGGGGCGGAGTATCCTCCCAGAAGCTTGTCCGGCAGCCGCCAGGCTGCCCGTCCAGGAGATGTCCCGCCGGAGGCGGGGCCTCCGAGCGTGCCGTCGGAGGCGATCCCACGCGGGATTCTTCTAGACAAAAACTTCGAGGCAATCACCCGGTGGCAGGGGATCTTGGGGGCCCAGCGGTTCCGCTTCAAGGCCTGGCCCACGGCCCGGGCCGCCTTAGGATCGCCGATCATCCGGGCCACTTGGGCGTAGGTGCGGACCTCCCCCTTCGGGATCTTGAGGACCGCCTCGTAGACCTTGCGCTGAAACGGCGTGCACTGTTTGCGCCAATCACCTTTTAGTCCGCTCCCTTTTACCTGATGGAGATAATGACGCTGCCAAGCCAGCATAGCGGCATTGACCCATCCCTTCTCTGGATTCGCAAGGGCGGCTTTCTCTCTTTCTCGAAGCCACCGGTTAAACCCTGGATCTCGAAATACGCCCGTCCCTTTCATCCGTATCTTTTATTGTCCCACTATCACATACAGTTAGCCAATTTCAGAACGTCATCCCTCGATTGAACCGAGGGCAGGCTCCAGCGGTCCTCGCGAAAGCGAGGATCGGATCCCCGCCTGCGCGGGGATGACTCCGTCGGATTCCCGCTGGAGTTTACCCTCGTGTAAACGAGGGCGGGAATGACAGGCGGGGTGAGGACTGGCCCTATCGCTTCAGGCGGTCGAGGAGCCGCTGGGCCAGGGTCTCGGAGATCCCGCGGACCTGGGTCAGCTCCTCCACCGGGGCGCGCCGCATCGCCTCGACGGAGCCGAAGCGGACCAGGAGGTCCTGCTTCTTCCGGGGGCCGATGCCGGGGATCTCATCCAGGGCCGAGGCCAGGGTGTCCTTGCCCCGGAGGAGGCGGTGATACCCGATGGCGAAGCGGTGGGCCTCGTCCCGGACCCGCTGCAGGAGCTGAAGCGCGCGCGACTGGGGAGGGAGGGACAGCGGCTCCGACCGGCCGGGAAGGAAAAGCTGCTCGAACTCCTTGGCGATCCCGACCGCGGGGAGATCCAGCTTCAAGCCGCGCAGAACCTCGAGCGCGGCGTTCAGGTGCCCCCTACCGCCGTCGATCACCACCAGATCGGGCAAACCTGATGGGGTCAGACCCGTTAGGGTCTGACCCTTTAGGGTCTGACCCCGCGGGTCGTCGTACCGGCGGCCGACGATCTCCCGCATCATCGCGTAGTCGTCGATCCCGGCCACGGTCCTGATCTTGAACCGCCGGTAGCCGTCCTTGAAGGGCTTCCCGTCCACGAAGGTCACGAGGGAGCCGACCGCCTCCTTCCCGAAGATGTTGGAGACGTCGAACCCCTCGATCCGCCGAGGCAGCCGCCTCATCCGCAGCACCGACGCCAGATCCCCCAGCGCCTCGTTCGGAATGAATCGGCGGGGGCGGCTGGCCAACTGAAGGAGCCCGGCGATCTGATCCCGGAGCTTGGCCGCCTCCTCGTACCGGCGGCGGGCGGAGGCCTCCTGCATCTTCGCCCGGATCTCCTCCAGCACCTCCTCCTTCCTGCCCTCCATCAGCCGGAACACCTTGGAGAGGTTCTCCTGGTACTCCTCGCGGGAGACCTTCCCCTCGCAGGGGGCCTGGCAGAGGCCGAGGTGGTAATCGAGGCAGGCCCGCTTGGGGAGGGTGCGGCAGGTGCGAAACGGAATGACCCGGCGGATCGCCTGGAAGGCCTGCTTCAGGAGCCCCGCGTTGGCGAAGGGCCCGATCCCCTTGATGCCGGGCTCCCCGGCGCCGCGCCCGACGAAGAGCCGAGGGAACTCCTCCTCAACGATCACCTTGAGATAGGGATAGGACTTGTCGTCCCGGAAGGAGACGTTGTATTTGGGCTGATTCTCCTTGATGAGGCTGGCCTCATAGAGGAGCGCCTCCGCCTCGGAGCCGGTCAGGATCCACTCCAGGTCCCGGACCTGCCCCATCAGCCGCATCAGCTTCGCGGTGAGCGGCCGGCTCGGCTGGAAATAGGAGAGGACCCGCTTGCGGAGGGAAACCGCCTTGCCGACGTACAGGATCTTCCCCTGGGCGTCCTTGAACAGGTAGACCCCAGGCCGGTCCGGGAGCTGCCTTAATCTCTCCTGAAGAGAGGGAGCTTCCTTCGGAGCCATCCGGCCAACCCTCGCGCCTCCTCGATCTCAAGCAGAAGCCCCAACAGGAGAAAGAAGCCGGCGCCGCTTCCAATGGAAAGGAGAAGCCACCCCAGCGCTCCCCAGAAACCGGAGAAGCCGACCCCCCGCTCCCCCAGCATCCAGACCGATCCGCTGAAGATCCCCATCCCGACGGAGGCGGCGACCACCCGGCAGAGCCAGCCGGCGATCTCCTTCAGCATGGAGCCGATCCGGCGGCGCACCGCCACCGCCAGATGGATCCCGTTCAAGGTGGAGCTGATCGAGGTGGCCAGGGCCAGGCCCGGCAGCTTCATCGGGAAGACGAGGATCGAGTTCAGGAGGACGTTGGCGGCGAGGGCGACGGCGGCGGAGCGGACCGGCGTCCAGGTGTCGTGGAAGGCGTACAGGGTGTTGGCCAGCACCTTGACCGCGCACATCGAGGCGAGCCCCAGGGCGTACCCCTGCAGGGTCGCCACCGTCACCCTGGTCGACTCCGGGGAAAAGGCCCCCCGCTCCAGCAGCGTCTGGATGATCGGCCGCCCCAAGAAGATCAGGCCGACGCTGGCCGGAACCGCGATGAAGAGGGAGGAGCGCAGGGCCATCAGGCAGGTCTTTCGGATCGCCTCCATGTCGCCGGCGGCCGCCTGCCGCGTCATCGCCGGCAAGGCGGCCTGAGCCATCGAGATGCCGAACAGGGCCATAGGAAGGTGGAGGAACCGATGGGCGAAGTACAACACCGCGATCCCGCCGGACCCCACCAGACTCCGGAAGGAGGCGAAGATCGTGTCGACGAGGACGCTGATCTGATACACGCCGGTCCCGATGGTCCGGGGGATGAGCAGCTGGCGGATCTGCCTCACCCCGGGGTGGCTGTCCCGCGCGCCCCATTGGAACCGAAGGCGCAGGCGCACCCCTGCCCGGCTCAAGGCCGGCGCCTGCACGGCGAGCTGCGCGACCCCTCCGGCGATCACCCCCCAGGCCAATCCCAGGGCGTCGGGCCGCCAGAGGAAAAGCCCGGCGATCATCGAGAGGTTCAGGATCACCGGCCCGAGGCTCGGCAGGGTGAAATGATCGACGCTGTTGAGGAGCCCCATGAAGAAGGCGGCCATCCCGATCAGGCCGATGAAGGGGAACAGGATCCGGGTGAGCCGGATGGTGAGATGGAGAAGCTCCGGATCGCCGCGGAAACCGGGAGCCACCAGGGTCACCAGCCACGGGGCCGCCGCGATCCCGACCACCGACACCGCCAGCAGCCCGATCAGGAGCTGGCTCCAGACCGCCTGGGCCAGCGCCCTCCAGGAATCGCGGCCCTCCAGCGCCCGGGTCCGGCTGAAGACCGGGACAAAGGCCGAGTTGGCCGCCCCCTCCCCCGCCAGGTCCCTGAGGAGGTTGGGAATCCGGAAGGCCACCACGAAGGCCTGGGCGGTGGCGGAGGTGCCGTAGGAGGCGGCGATGAGACAATCCCGGAGAAATCCGAGGATGCGGCTCAAGGCGGTCATCCCCCCCATGATCCCGGCCACCCTCAAAAGCCGGGACGAGGGATGGGGGGTGGAGGATGGCGGAGAGGTTGACAAGGGAGAGTCTGCCGTGCTAGGTTCTATCGCCATGCCGATCATTCATTCCGCGGAAAAACGGGTGCGAGCCGACCGGAAGCGCCGGCAGCGGAACCTCCAGCTTGCCTCGGAGATGAAGACGCTGACCCGGAAATTCCTGGCCTTCACCGAGGCCGCTCAAGCGGAGCAGGCCCGCTCCGTCTTCCAAAGCCTCATCAAGCGATTGGACCAGGCGGCCGGGAAGCAGGTGATTCATCGCAACACCGCCTCCAGGAGAAAATCCCGGCTGGCCCGCCGCCTCGCCAAGCTCCGCTAAGAGGCCAGCTCAAGCAGCAACTGGTCAGCGAGAAGTTCCGGGTTCGGGTGTCCCCACTTCAGCGCCGCGTCCGCACGAAGCACCTCTTCGAAGGCGACCCTCAGCTTCCCCTCCGGCCAGCGGCCCATCCTTCTCAGCGCCGCCTGCCGGCTGCCGCTGTTCCAGGAGCTTGAGGGGGCCCCCTTCCTCGCCTTCCAGGCCATCCGGTAGTACCAGCCGAGGGCTCCCATGAAGATCTCGACGGTGAGCTGCCCCGAGGCCAGCGCCTGACGGAGGGAGGCCACCGCCGCCGCGGGCTGGCCGGAAGCGGCGGCATCGAGGATGTCGAAGGCGGTCTCTCTCACCGACGGAGCGATCAGCCCCTCCACGTGGGCGGCGCTGATCCGGCCCGCGTCCGACGCCAGGAGGCTCAAGGATTCGATCGCCAGCGCCAGCCTCCCCAGATCCCCGCCCAGGCGCTGGATCAGCAGACTCGCCGCCTCCGGCGTGATCCGGCAGCCCGCCCCGGTCCCTTGATCGACGATCCAACCCTTGAGCTCGCTTCCCTTGAGCGGCTGACACCGGACGATTCCGACGGAGCCCGATCGCCGCAGGGAGGCCAGCTCCGCCTCCCGGTCGAGCCGGTCCAGGCAGAGGACGAGGCAAGCCCTGGGGTTCGGCTGGGCGAGGTAGCGGTAAAGCCAGGGAAGGGCCGCCTCGCCGATCCCTTCCACCCCCTCGATCACCACCAGGCGATACGGAGATCCGAACGGCAAGGTCCTGGCCGCCTCCAGAACGGCCTGGGGGTCAGGCGGCGGCTCGGCGAAGCGGACGAGATCGGTCTCCTCGAAGCCGGGGGCGATCGCCCGGCGGACGATCTGCCGGATGGCCCGATCCCTCAACCACCGCTCCGACCCGACGCAGAGAATCACCGAGGCGAGAGGATCACCAGTTTTCAATGACTCGCTCCACCACCCGCTTCGAGAAGTCGGTGAGCAGATCCTCCACGGCGGCCGTCTCGCTCTTGGCCAGACTCCCGGAGAGGAAGTAGGTCGTATCCCCGATCAGGCTCGGCTCCTGAAAGATCACCGCGTGCTGGCGATCCCGGACAATGACGGAGGCGGTCAGGTTCAAGCGGTACTCCTCCACCGTGTTGTCGTCCTGCCGGCGGAGATCCTGCCGGGAGAAATCGGTGATCTCCCCATCCAGGAGGAGGTCCGCTTGCTCCGGTTTCGTGGTGATCCTCAGGTTCCCGTCGAACAGGAACTGATTGATCACGGCCCGGGTGACCTTCCGATCCAGCTCCGGGAGGCTGGTCTTGTATTCCTCCTGGTCGGAAATCTCCTCGGTGATCGGGATCCGGTTTTTGAACGGCTCAATGTAAATCGTCCGGTAATTGGACGGGAGAAGCCGCGTCGTGGAGTAACCGCAGGAGGAGACGAGGAGACACAGAGCGGCCAGCAGGAACACTCGCCGGTTCCGACTCACCGCTTGATCGCTCCCGATTTCTCCAGCTCGGACAGCTTGGCGAGCGCCTGCACCGCCTCCGCGGAGTCGGGAAAGTCATGGAGCACCTGCCGGTAGTAGATGGCGGCGCTCTCCGGCTTACGCTGGACCTTGTAGAAGTCGGCCGCCTGAAGGAGGGCCTGGGCCTTGAAGCCTCTGAGCTGGCTCAGGCTCCTCTCGGCCTCGGGGAGGAGGGGACTGTTCGGATGGCTGTTGATGAACTCCTCGAACCAGTTGATCGCCTCCTCGGTGGCCGACTGGTCGTAGCTGGGCTTCCGGGAGAGCTTGTGGGCGCAGAAGGCCACGTTGAACTTGGCCTCCTCCAGCAGAGGGGAAGTGGGGTACTCATCCACCACCCGCTGAAAGGCCCGGTTGGCCTCCTCGAACCGCTCCTGGCGGATGGTGCATTCCCCCAGACGGAACTGGGCCAGGGCCCCATACTCCCCGTACGGGGCCTGATCCACGACGTGCTGGTAGATCTCGATCGCCTTATCCAGCGCCGGAACCTTCACCGGCCCGATCAGCTTCAGCCGCTTCCCTGAAAAGAGAGCCTCCGCCAGCGCGAACTCCCGCTCGATCGCATCCTTAAACCTGGCGCTGAAGGGATAGATCTCCACCAGCTTCTTGTAGGCGGCCAGGGCCTCCGACGCCTGATCCATCAGCTCATACGACACCCCGGCCAGATACTGCGCCTCCGGCGCCAGCTCGGAACGGGGGAAGGCCTGGACGAGCCGGCGGAACTCCCGGACGGCCCTGGGGTAATCCTTGGACTCGAAGAATCCCACCGCCCATTCCATCTGCGCGGAGGGGGTGTCCTTGGCGGCGTACTTGGGGTTCACCCACCGCCGGGTCTGGGGAGTCCAGATCCAGGCCCCGTAGGCATGGCGGGGCTGGATGGCCTCCAAGGCCAACAGCTCCAGCCCGAGGAAAAGGATAATGAACCTTCGGCGATCCATGCAAACTCTATATGGGGTCTGACCCCGCGGGGTCAAACCCCTTTAGGTTTTGAAACCGGTTCGTGGAGTTCTTAGAAAGAAGGGAGGGCGGCGAGGGCCCGCTCCGCGCAGTCGGCGATCCTCTCCTGGTCCTGGGAGAGGGCCTCGATGAACTGAATCCCCAGGTCGTACCCCTCGCTGAAGCGCCTCTGCCTCATCCAGGCCACCCGGCCGATGACTCGAATCGGCTTCAAGGAATCGGGCAGGGATAAAAGGAGAACCAGACGGGCCTCTTTAGGAACAAAGGCATGGGCCGAAACGGAAACCCCGCCCCCGCTGAGATCCCTGGAGAGGGAACCCTTGAACGGTTCCTCCGGCCTCAAGACATTCCGAAATTGGATCGGCGTCGCTACCCTCGCTCGCTGCGTCCGCCGCCGCTCCACCAGAGGCTCCTGGATGCTGGGGGATTTTCTCACGCTGGCGTCTCCCTTAAAAGGTGTCTCACCTTACAATTTACCACAAAACAGCCCTCCCGTCCGAAAATTCACCAGCCCCAAGAAGCGCCCGGCAGGGCCGCCAGCAAGCCGACGAGCCGGTTCAGCCCATTGACCATCCAGCCGAAGCTGGCCGCGATCGGGAGCGCCGCCCAGGGATTCACCAGACTAACCAGGTACAGGAGGAAGCCGACGGCGATCAGCAACGACGACCAGGGGACGATGATCAGGTTGGCGAAAACGGCGATCGGCGTCACCCGATGGAAGTGCCACGCCACGAACGGGGAAACGGCGCTCCAGGCCCCGCAAGAGACCGCCAGGGCCTGGGCCGCCTTGCGCCGCAAGACCCCTCCCCATGAATCCGGCCTCTCCTCTTCCCGGCCCAACCCCAGCCACCTGCCGAACCAGGGGCTGAAGACCAACAGCCCCGCCACCGAGGCGAAGGAAAGCTGGAAGCTGGCATCGGCGAGGGCGCGGGGACTCACCGCCAGGATAAGGAGCGCCGCCAGCCCCAGGCTGTTCAACGCCGGAAGCTCATCTCCGGATAATTTGCTCAGGCACAGAAGGATTCCCATGATCGCCGACCTCAGGATCGGGAGCTTGGCTCCCGTCAGCACGCAGTAGCTGATCAAGATCCCGATCAGGAGAAGATAGCGGGGGTTCCTCGGAATCCTCACCAGGGAGAGAAGGAGGAGGCTCAAGAACCCGATCAGCCCGACGTGCAACCCGGAGACCACCAGAACGTGCACCGTCCCCGATTTCTTGAAGGCCTCCCAGGTCTCCCGGGGAATCCCCCCTCCCTCTCCCAGGAGAAAGGCCTCCAGGTAGGCCGCCTCCAGCGAACCGAGAAGGGACCGGCCCCGCTCCTCCAGTTGCTCCCGGAACGAGGCGACCGATCGCCGGTATTGGGCCCAGAGAGAGGCGGGGTGGTCGAGCCGCTCCACCGCCTCAGGGTCAGAAACGGTCAGCACCCCGCAGGCGCCGCGCAGCCAGAGCCAATCCCCCTCATCGAACGGCCGGGCCGGGGAGGTGGAGCCGCCGGGCCGCTGAGGGCGAGGGCCGCGGATCGTTCCGTGCAGCCGGAGATGCTCCCCGTAAGCGAATGGGCGGGCGGTGGGCGGAAGCCTCAAAAGGAGCCGGCCGTCGGCTGGAATCCAGGCCGCCCCCTGCCGGATCTGGCGGATCTCAAACCAGCCCTGTCGCCTCGCCGGACCCTGGCTTGGCCGGGTCCACTCCACGTCGCTCACGACGATCCCCTCGCCGCTGATCGGCTGCGGCGCCGAGGTGAGGAGCGGAGCGACCGGGTGCGGCGGCGGTTGGGCATCGACCCATCCTCGCAAGACACCTAAGGCAACGATCAGCCCCATCAGGCTGAGGTTCCCCATCATCGGCCGACGATGGCCCCAGAGAAGGATCAGCGCGGAAAAACCGATCAAGCCACAGAGGACCGGCGCCGAGGGCCTGAGTCCCCAAGCCAGCCCCACCCCCACGCCGAAGGGGATTGCGGCAAACGCCAGCGGTGAGCGCATCAATCGAACCGGACGGAACCTTGGATCCGGCCCAGCGTCTTGGCGGTGACCCCCTTGACCCTCTTCAGGTCGGCCAGCGTCAGGTACCGGCCGTGGCGCCGGCGATCCTCGACGATCCGCTGCGCCAGCTTCGGGCCGATGCCGGGCAAGGCGGCCAGCTCGGCGGCGTCGGCGAAATTGACCCGGACGCTGAGCCGCACGAAGGGAGGGGGCGCGGGAGGCCGTCCCCGCTGCCAGGCCAAAAGGGCCAGCCCCAGCAGGCTCACCCCGACCAAGAACCACAAGGCCAGCCGCTCCTGCGGGGTGAAGATCCCCTCGAGGAACCGGGGCCTGAACGGTTTTCTCTCCATGATGGCCTTACGCCGCCCGCAGCAGCTCCACCGCCCGCTCCCGATCCGCCGGCTCCTCCAGCCCCGCGGGGGCGGCAGGCAGACCGATGGCGGGGCGGCCGCCGGACAGATGCGCGGAGAAGATCTCCTTCGGGAAAACCCACCGGAGGGTCGTCCCCATCTCCCGTCTCCTGCCTCGGCGAAGATCCCGCCGGGAGACGTGAAGGGGCTGGAGCGGAACGTAGCGGAGCAGCTCCGGCCTGTCGGAGAGGTGCCTCGTCTCTATCACGATCATCCCCTTCCACCGCCGGAGGAAATAATTCCCGTAATAGCCGAAATGGATCGCCTCCCCCTCTCCGCCGATCCACCGGTTTGAGAGCTTGTCCTTCGTCGTGACCTGCCTGGCAAAAAGGTCCTCCAGGGTCCGGGCGTCTATCCCGATCCCGTTGTCTGAAAGCTCCAGGATCAGATACCTCTGGGTCTCCCTGACCCGAAACTGAATGGCCCCCCGCTGCGGCTGGTGGAAGTGCCGGGCCCGGGCGGCCACCGCATCCACCGAGTTGTGCATGGCGTGAGCCAGCGCGATGGAGGAATCCCTCGCTCCCTGATCGGAGCCGCGGATCTTGACGTCGAGCTCCTGATTGTCCAGCAGAACCTCCTCGTTCCGGTAGAGATCCAACTCCACAGGGGAGGGCTGCCTGAAGAGCCGGAACCGACGAATCTTCTCTCCGAGATCCCGAATGGCCCGGAGGACGATCTTCTCCAGCTCCGTCTTGGTCATCTCCGGGCGGACCAGGAACTCCGTCTCGGCAGGGCCCTCCACCAGCCCTGAGGTGATCAGGGCTTCTTCGAGACCGGCCTGAACGCGCGGAGAGATCTGCGGGCGCAGGGCCAAGGCGGAATCAGGCAGAGCCGCACTTAGGGTTAAGCAAAGGACCAGGAATCGGGTGAAACAAAAATCGGCTCTCATCCGGTTTGCCTCATAGACACCCTAGAACTGGTTTCACAAATGTCACCCCCGTGAAAACGGGGGTCATCTCCCCGTCGGATTCCCGCTGGAGTTTACCCTCGGCCACGACCGAGGGCGGGAATGACAGGGCGATTTATGCAAGACCCATTTCTAAGTATACCCTGCCCCAGGAAATCATTCAAGTTTAATATTCAAGTTTATATCAGCACTAATTAATCAGACCACCACGTTGACCAGGCGGCCGCGGACGACGATCACCTGCCTCGGAGGCTTCCCGTCGAGCCATTTCCGGACAGCCGGGTCGGCGAGGGCCCTGGCCTTCAGCCCCTCCTCCCCCAGGCCGACCGGGACGGTGAGGCGGGAGCGGAGCTTGCCGTTCACCTGGAGAAGGAGGGTGATTTCGCTTTCCTCGAGGAGGGCCGGGTCGTGCCTCGGCCATGGGGTCCGAGCCAGAATCTCCCGGTGGCCCAGCCGCTCCCAGAGCTCCTCGGTGAGATGCGGGGCGAACGGATTGAGAAGCTGAACCAGCACCTCCACCGCCTCCCGCTGATTGTTTTTCTCAATGGCGTTCCTCAGCTCCATCAGGGCGCTGATCGCCGTGTTGAACTTGAACGACTCGATCTCTCCGGTGACCCGCTTGATCGCGGCGTGGGTCTTGCGCCGAAGCTCCGGATCCGAACCTGATGGGGTCTGACCCTCCGGGGTCTGACCCCGCTGGCTTTCAACGAGCTCCCACACCCGGTTCAGGAACCGCCAGCTTCCCTCGATGGCGCTGTCGTTCCATTCCAGGGAATCCTCCGGCGGGGCGGCGAACAGGATAAAGAGCCGCAGGGTATCGGCCCCGTAGCGCTGGATCACGCCGTCCGGGTCCACGACGTTCCCCTTCGACTTGGACATCACCTCCCCCTCCTTCAACACCATCCCCTGGGTGAGCAGCCGGGCAAACGGCTCCTCCAGCTTCAAGAGACCCAGGTCCCGGAGGAACTTGGTGAAGAAGCGGGAGTACAGCAGGTGGAGGATCGCGTGCTCGATCCCGCCGATGTACTGGTCCACCGGCATCCAGAAGGCCGTCTCCTTCGGATCGAACGGCAGGTCCTGCGACCTGGGGGAGCAGAACCGGAGGAAATACCAGGAGGAATCGAAGAAGGTGGCCATGGTGTCGGTCTCGCGGCGGGCAGGCTTCCGGCAGCGGGGGCAGGAGGTCTCGACGAAGGATTTCACCTTGGCAAGGGGAGAGCCCCCCTCGCCGGTGATCGGGGCGTCGCTGGGCAGCACCACGGGGAGCTGATCCTCCGGAACCGGAACGACGCCGCAGCCCGGGCAATGGATCATCGGGATCGGCGTTCCCCAGTACCGCTGCCGGGAGATCAGCCAGTCCCTCAAACGCCAATGGACGGTCCGCTTGGCCATCCCCTGCTCTTCCGTCCAGGCGGCGATCCTCCTCTTCCCCTCGGCGCTGGGCAGGCCGTTGAACTGGCCGGAGTTCACCTGGGTCCCTTCCCCTTCGAAGGCCTCGCTCCAACCACTGGGGTCAGACCCTCGAGGGTCAGACCCTCGAGGGTCTGACCCCGCCGGGGGCGGTTGGATCACCACCCGGATCGGCAGCCGATGCTCCCGGGCGAACAGGAAATCCCGCTGGTCATGCGCCGGAACCGCCATGATGGCGCCGGTGCCGTACTCCATCAGGACGTAATCGGCCACCCAGATCGGGATCGCTTCCCCGTTGACCGGGTTGACGGCGAAGCCGCCGGTGAAGAGCCCTTCCTTCTGGATCCCCTCGGCCACGCGCTCCTGTTTGGTCCGGCGCACGACCCCCTCGACGAACCGGCGGACCTGCGCCTCCTGCGGCTTCCCTCGAATCAATCCCTCGACGAGCGGGTGCTCCGGCGCCAACACCACGTAGGTGGCGCCGAAGATCGTGTCCGGCCGGGTGGTGAAGACCGGCAGCCGCTGGCCTGAGCCCTGCACGGCGAACCAGATCTCCACCCCTTCGCTCCTTCCGATCCAGTTCCGCTGCATCGTGAGGATCCGTTCCGGCCAATCGGTGAGCTTCTCCAGGTCCGCCAAGAGCTGGTCGGCGTAGGCGGTGATCTTCAGGAACCATTGCTTCAGCTCCCTCGGGGCGACCGGCGTCTTGCAGCGCCAGCAGCCGCCGTCGATCACCTCCTCGTTGGCCAGGGTCGTCTGGCAGCTCGGGCACCAGTTGACCGGGGCCTCGGCCTGGTAGGCCAATCCCTTCTCGAACATCTTCAGGAAGATCCACTGATTCCAGCGGTAGTAGCCGGGATCGCAGGTGACCACCTCCCGATCCCAATCGTAGGAGAAGCCCATCCGCTTCAGTCCAGACCGCATCTCGCCGACGCAATCGCCGGTCCAGGTGGCGGGGTCCACCTTCTGCTTGATCGCCGCGTTCTCCGCCGGCTGGCCGAAGGCGTCGAATCCCATCGGGTGAAACACCCGGCACCCCCGGGCGAGGCGATACCGGGCCGCGACGTCGCCGATCGTGTAGTTGCGCACGTGCCCCATGTGGATCCGGCCGGAGGGATAGGGGAACATCTCGAGGAGGTAATATTTCTTCGCGGAGGAGTCGGCAACGGCTCGGAAAACGCCGTCCTCCTCCCACCGCTTGCGCCACTTCGATTCGATTTCGGAAAATGGGTATGCCATTGGCGAATCCTTTATCGTCGGGACTGATTCTAGCACGCGGCGGGAAAGGTTGACAACGGAAGGGCTGTGCCGGTAGACTTAGACTTTACTCGTGGGGCCGTAGCGTAGCGGGAGCGCGCCACGATGGCATCGTGGATGTGAGAGTTCGACCCTCTCCGGCTCCACCAATTTATTGTTTCGCCGAGGTGGCGGAACCGGCAGACGCGCAGGTCTCAAAAACCTGTGGGGGAAACCCCATGAGAGTTCGATTCTCTCCCTCGGCACATACAAGGATGGATTGGAGGGCGGATGGCGACGTATAAGCCGAAGATCCTGGTGGTGGACGACGAGCCGGACGCCCGGCAAGCCCTGGCCCATTCCCTCCGGGCGAAGGGCTACGAGGTGCTGGAGGCCGCCGGCGGCGCGGAGGTTCTGGAGCGGGCCAAGGCGGAGTGGCCCACCCTGATCATCCTGGATATCCTGCTCCCCGATGTGGCCGGGACTGAGGTGCTTGATCGACTGAAGAAGGATCCGCTGACGCGGGCGATTCCGGTCCTGCTTCTAACGGCCAAGCCGGACGTCGTCGAGCAGATCCCCCTCTTGAGAGAGAAATCCCGCCAGTACCGCTACGTCGATAAACCGGAGCGGACGGAGGATCTCCTCGCCATCGTCCACAACATGCTCACCGGCTCTTAGAGCCGGCTGCTGAAAAACCCCGCCAAGGCAGTCTGCTCAAAAAGGTGGCGGATGCAAGGCGCGCGCAAGCGACCGCGGAGGCGTATGTTGGGTATACGCCGCACAAGGGAGCGCAGCGCGCAACGCAGCAGATGCCCCTTTTTCAGCAGACGGACTAGTAGTCCACCCCTTGCTGGGCGGGGATCCCCTTCTTCATCGGGTGCTTGACCTCCCGCATCTCCGTGACTAAGTCGGCCAGCTCGATGACGTCGGGGTGGGCGTTGCGGCCGGTCAGGATCAGGTGAAGGTCGGGGGGCTTGTTCCGCAGCAGATCCAGCACATCCTCCAGCTCGACCAGCTTGAAGTCCAGATACCCCAGCGCGTAGTTGATCTCGTCCAGGATGATCAGGTCGTACTGGCCGGAGAAGATCTTCTCTTTGGTCAGGGACAAGGCCGCCTTGGCCGCCTCGACATGCTCTCCGAACGGCTTCTTGTCCCCCATGATCTTGACGAAACCGCGGCCCAACTGGAGGACCTCCAGCTGGGGAGAGAGCCGCTTGGCCAGCTCCAGCTCGCCGTAAACCACCGGCCAATCCCCTTTGAAGAACTGGATCACCAGAACCCGCCAGCCGTGCCCGAGGGCCCGCATGGCGGCCCCCAACGCGGCGGAGGTCTTGCCCTTGCCGTCCCCGGTGTAGACGATGATGAGCCCCTTGCGCTTGGGCATGGAGTGAACCTCGGGTGAGGTCAGGCCTCGGTGTAGAGCCCCATCTTCCGAAACTTGACCTGGCGAGCGGCCAGAAGCTCCTGGGGTTCGAGCTTCCTTAATTCCTGGAGATGCCTCTTGACCGCCAACCTCAAGGCGTTGGCGGCCGCCTCCGGATCCTTGTGACCGCCCCCCAGCGGCTCCGGGACAACCTCGTCGATCAATCCCAGCTCCAACAGGTCCTTGGCCGTCAGCTTCAGCGAGGCCGCCGCCTCGGGGGCCTTGGCCCGATCCTTCCAGAGGATCGCCGCGCACCCTTCGGGGGAGATCACCGAGTAGTAGGCGTTCTCCATCACCAGGACCCGGTCCCCCACCCCGATCCCCAGCGCCCCGCCGGAGCCCCCCTCCCCGATCACCACGACGACGATCGGCACCGGCAGCCGGGCCATCTCCCGCAGGTTGTAGGCGATCGCCTGCGCCTGGCCCCGCTCCTCCGCCCCGATCCCGGGGTAGGCGCCGGGGGTATCCACGAAGCTGACGATCGGCAGGTGGAACTTCCCCGCCATCTGCATCAGGCGGATCGCCTTCCGATACCCCTCCGGATGGGCCGACCCGAAGTTCCGGTAAAGGTTCTCCTTCGTGTCCCTCCCCTTCTGGTGCCCCACGAGGAGGATCCTGATCCCCTCGAACGTGGCGACCCCCCCGATCAGGGCCTTGTCGTCGGCGAAGACCCGATCCCCGTGGAGCTCGATGAAATTGGTCATGAGCCGCTGGATATAGTCCAGCGTGTAGGGACGCTTCGGATGGCGGGCCAGCTGCACCCGCTGCCAGGGGGTGAGGTGATCGTAGACCTGCTTCTTCGCCTGGGCCAGCTTCTCCTCCAGCCGCTTGATCTCGTTCTCCAGGTTGATCGCCTGGGTGGCGGGGAGGTCCTTGAGCTCCTGGATCTTCTGCTCCATCTCAAGGATGGGGCGCTCGAAATCGAGGGCAAAGCCGTTGGCCATGGGCAGAGGGTCGGCTACTCGACGATGGTGACGGAGGTTCCTTCCGGGAGCAGCGCGAACAGCTCTTCCGCGTCGGCGTTGACCAGGCGCACGCACCCTTTGGTCACCGACTTGCCGATCGACTCCGGCTCGGTGGTCCCGTGGATGCCGTAGCCCGGCAGGTCGAAACCGAGCCACCGGGAGCCCAGCACATTCCGGGGATCTCCGTGGGGGATCACCCCGTTGGGGGTGTACCAGGGGGGATCCATGATCCGGCTGGTGATCTTGAATCTCCCCGGCGGGGTGATTCCCCCCTTGCCGGTGGAGCAGCGGTACACCTTGAGGACCTCCTCCCCGTTCTTCAGGGTCAGGGTGTTCTGGGATTTGTCCACGATGACGCTGAAGTTCGCCTTGACCACCTTCAGCCGATGGTCGGGACGGATCCGGTCGCTCTCCAAGCCGTTGGAGGCCTTCAGGAGCTCCACCGTCGTGTGGAACTGCCTGGCGATCTTCGAGAGGGTGTCTCCCGGCTGGACGACATAGGCCGTCGCGTCAGGGGTGAGGACCGGGGAGAGGATCAGCTTCAGGTTCACCTCGCCGAGCCGCTGCTGGACGGTGGCGGCCACCGCGCTGTCCGTGTCGTTCAGCAGGACCTGCTGGTAGAGCTGCTTCGCCTCCAAGAGGGAGCCCTGCACCCTGGCGGTCTCGGCCCTGGCCAATAGGATCCTGGCGGCGCCGACGTCCGGCTCCTTCTTCGCCGCAAGCCCGTTCGCCGAGGAGGCCTCCGCCCGCACCGAGGCGGAGCGCCTTGAGGCGAGCCCCATCCCCGCGACGAGGATCACCCCCACCGTCCCCAGGATCAGCCGCCACCGTTTCGCGTTCATCGGCGGGGTCATCGGCACAGCAGGACCGCCAAGAGACAGCCGACCGCCGCCCCGGCCAGCACCTCAACGGGGGTGTGGCCGATCAGCTCCTTCAGCCGCTCCTCGCTCACCTGTCCCTTCACATACACCTCATCGATCATCTTGTTGAGCACCACCGCCTGCCTCCCCGCCGCCCGGCGGACCCCCTGCGCGTCGAACATCGTCACCAACGCGAACATCAGGGCCATGGCAAATAGAGGGGTGTGGAACCCGATCTGCAGCCCGACCGCGGTCGCCAAGGCGGACACCCCTGCCGAGTGGGAGGAAGGCATCCCCCCTGTTCCCAGAAACCACCGGAAATCAAACCGCTTCTGCCGGCGGGCGGCCAGGAACACCTTCACGGTCTGCGCCACGATCCAGGCCAGCAACGTCGTCGTGAGGACCCTGTTCTGGAGGAGCGGGCTCATGCGGACCATGGAGCTTATTCTATCACTTTATAGCCCCACCCTCACCCGGTACCTCAGCTTGACCTCCTGGTCCTTGGGCACGGTGAGGTCGAACCGGATCGTGAAGGCATCCACCTTGGTATAGGGGTAGCTGTTGGAAACCACCTGCCAGCTGCCCTGCATCGGCTCAATGACGCCGACCGTGACCGCCTCCTCTTTGTGGTTCCTCAGGGTGATCTCCCACTCGGTCTCATAAAGCCGGGAGCTGACCTGCCGGTAGTCGGTCTGGACCCTCTCGGCCGCCAGATCAAAGGCCTCCCCGACCTTGAGCTTCACCTCCTCATCCCTCGGGGTGTGCCGGATCCGGTCCTCGCCGACGAACTGGAGGCTTCCCTGGGAGTCCTTCTTGTAAAGGCGGACGACCCCCGCCGGGAGGGGCATCCCGAGATGATTCTCCTTGGAGTTCTTGAGCTTCACGTAGACCCAGACCGGCTGCTTCTCCAGCCGATCCGGGATGCTGGAGGTAAGATAACTCGGCACCCCCTGCACCAGCAGCTCCTTCTCTACACCGGCGCCGGGAGCCTCCAGGAGACCGATCTGCTTGGCCTGGTTCTCCTTGATCGTGGTCCTCCGCGCCAGATCGTACAGGTGATACTCGAACAGGCCCCTTTCCTCAAACTGGGGGGCCACAGCCTCCGCCGCCATCCCTCTCCTCGCGTAGGCCATCCCCTCCAGCAGCTCCTCTTCAGCCCGATGGACCTGGCCGGCGACCAGCTTGAGCTTCGCCTCCCTGTAGGTGGCCCCTGATTGATTGTCCACCGTCACCCAGCCGGCAAGGTCGGCGGCGGTATCCTCCTGGTTCAGGAGGAGCACGTAATCGGCCTTCCAGGTGATCCCCTGGGTGAGATACGAAACCTCCAGCTGATGCGGCCTTCTCCCCTTCGCCTGATAGAGCCAGCTCAGCGTCGGCTTGGCGATCAGATTCTCGGGAATCTCCGGCAGGATCTTGGTGCCGGGATGACCCAGATAAATCTCCCCGTTGATCCGGTAGATCTGCCCCTGGTTGTTGGCGAGGAGCTGAGCCTCCACCATCTCCTTCCGGTCCTGGTAGTCGTTGAAGGTGAGGATCTTGATCTTCTTGCCGACGTATTTGTCGAGGAGCTTGTCCTCGTTCATCAGGTCGTACTCGTAATTCTGCTCCAGCACGGTGAACTCCTCCGGATGGTCCAGCGACCTGGCATGGACCGTCACCGGCATGATCTGGGAGGCCACGTCCATGAACCAGAGCTGCCCCTGACCCTCCGCCAGCTCGACCCTGCGGGTATCCTTGATCAGCCCGAGGTTGCTGTTGTACACCGTGACCTCGAGCCCAAGCTGATCCTCCGCGGTGCTCTTGAGAACGGCCGCCTGGCCCGCCAGGGCCCCGCCCGCCCCGACCCAGGTGATGATCGCCGCCAGGGCGATGCCGATCGCCCGCCCCTTCCCTTCCATCATTCCTCGCCTCCTTTCCCCGGGAACCCCTTTCACTTCGATTCCAGCCGGGCGCTCACCTTTTCCAGCGCCTCCCGAAACCTCCGGTTGTCGACGGCCGGAACCGCGCTCTCCACCGGTATCTCCTCCGACAGAGGGACCCAGGATTTGCAGCCGGCGTACTCCGGCCTGATCGGATGCCGGATCTCCCTGGGCAGCCGGTAGGCCCGCAGGACCACGATCAGGGTGGGGGCCTGGGGCCGGTACTTCATCCGTTCCTCAAAGAAGCCGGGGCTCCAGATGTGGTAATCCTCAAGCCCCTTCATCTGGTCGGGGGCGCGGATCTCGCCGCAGAAGGCGACCCCGCCGTACACCTTGAGCGGGACCTCCGCCGGGGCGTGGGGCTGCCTGAGGATCCCCTCGTACCGCTGCCGGAACTCCGGGCGGATCGCACCTTCGGTCTTCTCGCCCTGATGCTCCCAGGTGGGGTAGAGAAGGAACTCCCGGTGCTGGAGCTGGAAGGCCCCCTTGGGATCCCGAATCCCCCCTTTGCGAACCAGAAGGATCTGCTCCCCGGCGGCCAACGCCTCCACGACGATGGCCCATTCCTTGAGCGCGATGCCGGAAGTCATTGGCCGATTTTACCATACCATTGTGCATTCTTCCCCAATGAGCAACCGGCGGTTAGGGGCGATATTATCCAGATGATTCCCCCACACAGGGCCTGGGCATCAGGTATATTTAGGGATGGTTGGATGTGTACAGGACAAGAAAAAGGGGGATTCCGACATGATCCTTTCCAATGAGCAAGTTGCGACAAGTCGAGGGGTCAGACCCCTGCAAGAGACGATTCCCCCAAGCACAAGGGGTCAGACCCCTCGTTGCGGTTTTCATGCTGTCCTTTTCCTTGATTCTTTGGCAAACCCAAAGCTCAGCGTTCGGGGAGCCGCCGGCGGATTCCCTCCGGGGATGAGCTCAAGTCCCTGACGGCCGGGCTTCGGTCGGCCAAGGGGGCCTTCGACGCCGCCGGCAACAGCGCCTCGGCTTCCGTCACCGTGAATCGCTAGCCGAGATTTGATCCGGGGATTCTCCTTGACTGGAGTACCCTAAAAGGGTACAATTGTACCCAATATGGGTACAAAGCGAGAACAACCCACCATTTTTTCATCCTTGTTTAGAAAGACGCGTCAGGCGGTACTGGCTCTGCTTTACAGCCATGACAGGAAGCCTTTCTATCTTCGCCAGATCGTCCGAGCCGTTTCCCTCGGGCAGGGAGCTGTTCAGAGAGAGCTGGCGCATCTGACGGCAGCCGGCCTGTTGGTTCGGACTCGACAAGGCAATCAGGTCTACTACCAAGCTAATCGGAATGCTCCTATCTTTGCCGAGTTGAAGTCGCTTTTGGTCAAAACAGCAGGTGTGGCCGACATTCTTCGGGCAGCTCTAGCGACGCCTTCGGATCGTATCCAGGCGGCCCTGCTTTACGGTTCCGTAGCCGCTGGAACGGAGGGAACCGATAGCGACATTGATCTCTTGGTAGTCGGGAAGGTTTCCTTCGGCGAGATCGCCGAAGCAGTCAGCGCAGTTCAGGAAAAGCTGCAAAGGGAAATCAATCCGTCAGTCTATTCCCCGGAAGAATTCCGAAAGAAGCTGTTGGCTGGGCATCATTTCTTGAACGCAGTCCTTAGAGGTCCTAAGATCTTTCTCATTGGGGATGAGCATGGGCTTAAAAGAGTGGGCTCGAAACGGCTGGGTTCTTGAGCACAAAACCAGTCCACAGGAAATTGAGGACCTGCTTCGAGTGGCCGACCGCGATCTCGCAGATTGCCAGGCAAATGGGTTAAGTCCTGATTGGCATCTGAGCATCGCTTACAACGCCGCCCTGCAGTTGGCCAACGCCGCATTGGCGGCCAGCGGCTACCGTGCCTCCCGAGAGGCGCATCATTATCGAGTGATTCAGAGCTTGGGCCTTACCCTCGGTGCCGATCAGGGGCTGATTTGTCAACTGGATCAGTTTAGGAAGAAGAGGAACTTGAGTGACTATGACCGGGCGGGACTGGTTTCAGAGCAAGAGGCTGAGGAGATAGAGGCCCTGGCCAGGGATCTGCGTAAGAAAGTGGGGGGGTGGCTTAAGGCGAATCATTCCTCCCTTCTCAAAGGGCGGGGTTAAGCCGCCGTAGCCCGCAGGGCATAATGTCATGGGTACTATTCTCCTTGACAGCGGCCGCGGCGGCATGGGATACTCCCCCTTGGAACAGTATGAGACGTACCCGAGGTGTTCGGCAACACGTTAAGGCAACGGCCGTCGGTGGTACTCCAACTGGCGGTCGTTCTGTTTTTCAGGACCACGGTGTGACGCTCGAATAAACGGAGGAAGCAAGTCTAAGATGCCAAAAGGAACGGTGAAGTGGTTTTCCGATCAGAAAGGCTACGGGTTCATCACCCCGGAGAGCGGAAAGGATGTGTTTGTCCATTACAGCGCAATCCTTGGAGAGGGCTTCAAGACCCTCCACGAGGGTGAGGCCGTCGAGTTTGAAATCACCCGTGGTCCAAAGGGGGAGCAGGCAGCCAACGTGAAGAGGGTCGCAGCGTCGTAACCCCGATCGAAAAAGCTTAAGGCAACCACGGGCCTCGGGGGAAACCTTGAGGCCCGTTGGTTTTTCAGGATGATCACCTTACTCGAAGTGAAAAAGGACCCCGTCAAGCTGACGGCGCTTCTGTACCTGAGGGAGGCGCTGACGGCCCAGCGGTATGAGAGCTGCCCTTCCTTTATCCGGGTCGCCAGGGAGTTCGGGGCGTCGGAGGCTGAGATCGCTCAGTTGCTGGAAGATGCCCGGCGAATGCCGACCTGAATGAAGAGGGCAGAGGGAGGGACTCTAGGCGGCGACGGCGGCCACGTCAGAGGGACGGGCCATCCGCTGCTGCTGCTGGAGGGTGGGAAGCTGGATCCGGGAGGCCAGCCCCACGGCGGCGAGAAGCCGTATCGTCCAATAGGTCAGATCCATCTCCCACCAGGCCAGCCCATGGGCGGCGGACCGGAGGAACGCGTGATGGTTATTGTGCCAGCCCTCGCCGTAGGTGAGGAGGGCCACCCACCAGTTGTTGGTGGACTGGTCGCCGGTGGCCCAGATCCGGTAGCCCCAGGTATGGGAGGCGGAGTTGACCAGCCAGGTGCAGTGCCACATGAAGACGGTCCGGAAGAAGATCCCCCAGATGACGAACGGCCAGCCGCCCCAGGCGTACAGGATCAGCCCCAGGATCACCTGGTACAAGCCGTGGGTGGCGTTGAGGAACCGGTAGACCCGGTCGTTGGCCAGATCCGGGGCGTAGGCCCGGTACTTCTCGAAACGATCCAGATTGTCGTTGAAGGAAAAGAGCCAGCCCATGTGGGCCCACCAGAAGCCTCTCGTCGGGCTGTGGGGGTCGTCCGGCTGGTCGGAGCTGGCGTGGTGAAGCCGGTGGATCGCCACCCATTTGATCGGTCCGTTCTGGTAGGCGAGACACCCGCAGACGGCGAGGCAATACTCCAGCGGCTTCCAGAGGTGGAAGGAGCGATGGGTCAGGAGCCGGTGGTAACAGAGGCAGATCCCCAACCCGCCGGTGACCCACTGGAGAACAAAGAAAACCCAGAAGGCGGGCCAGCTAAAGGTGAAGAAAATCCCCAGAGCCGCAAGATGCATCAGGATAAAGGCCGCCACGCTGTCCCATTTGACTTTGACCCGGAGAGAGGGGGCCTCTTTCTTCTCTTTCATCATCTAGTTAGGATACCATCCCCCCGATCCGATGTCAAAGTAAATCCCGGCCGGCCCTTGAAATCGGATCGGGCCGGCAGGTATACTTGAAGTGGATTCGACTAGAATCCGGCTGAAAAAGGCAAACCAGCCGAAAGGCTGGGACGTCCCTCAACGGAGGGACCCCGCAGGAGTGATTTGCAAAGCAAATCTTGCGGGGCAAAGCCGCTGGCCTGAACCTGAATGCGTGAAAAGGAGATCTCAGGATGGCAGCAGGGTTGCCAGTTGAACAGTGGGTGGCTTTCCTTATCCTGTTGATGATCCCCCCTGCCGCGGTGCCGCCGAAGGCGCTTGAGCAGACGAGGAGCGGCCCTGTGGAGGAACGGTTGGCTCCCCCACAGGAACAGCCCTTCTCGCTGGAGGCCCCTTCGCCGCAGGGGATTGCGGATCGGTTGGCCGAAGAGATGAACGCCGTTTCGGCTCTCGGCCGATCAGCGTAGCAAGAGGAAATCCGCCGGAAGTAGGCTCTTAAGGCACCGGTGACGGCCGGTGGCCGGTCAACCCGCCCGAAATGGGATGGGAGAGCGACGGGCATTTGGGTTCGCCAATTCGTTGGCGGGCTCGGATGCCCGTCGTTCTTTCGGAGGGACTTGACCCGGGAGGGTTCCCTCTGCTAGGGTGAGGATCATGCGAAATTCCTTCCGGTGGCGGGAGCTGGCCGTGATCACCCTGAGCATGGCCCTGGCCTGGGGATTCCGGGGCCAGCACGGGCATGAACGGGGCGCCGCTATCGCCGGGGCGATGGCCGGCTTGAGCTTCGCCGCGGTGACCGGCGGCCCCCGTTGGATCGGGGCGGCGGTCATCGGCTCCATGACCTTCGCCATCGGCGGCTCCCTCAGCTACGGACGATTCGTCTCACTCGCCTACGCCGGCTCCTGGGAGGCTATCCTCTCGCTGGCCCTGATTGGAGTGGCCTGGGGGGGCCTAGGTTCTCTCGGGCTCGGGCTGGGGCTGACCTTGTCCCAGTATCGCCTCTGGGAGCGGGGGACCATTGCCGGGGGGCTCCTCGTGGTCTGGTTTCTGGTGGACCACCTCCTCTGGGGCCGGCTGACCGGCCCGCAGGATCTTGCCACCCGTCAGATGATGGCGCTGGTCCTGCTGGGAAGCTGGGCCTTCCTCTGCGCCTATGTGGGGGTTTGGCGGCGGGATCGAGCCTCGCTGCGGCTGGCGATCGCCGGGGCCGCCGGCTTCGGGCTGGGGTTCCCGCTGGCCGCCTGGATCCAGGGAGTCGGGCAGACCACCGGCATCCCTGTGGACTGGTGGAAGGTCGCGGAGCACCTGATCGGCCTGTGTGGGGGATCCGCCTTAGGGATAGCGGCCGTTACGCTGGAGCCAAGTTGGACGCTGCCTCTGGCGGTCCGCCCTCTGGAACGTTGGCTGGCGACGGTCTGGCTCCTGTGGCTTCTTCCCTGTTGGCTGATCGCCAACAACCTCGACTTCTGGGTGGTGGAGCAGGCGCTGCTGCCGGTCTGGGTGGGAAAGGCGGCCTGGGGAGCGCTTTCCCTGATCCTTGTGGGACTGGCCCTCTGGGGCTGGGCAGAGATCCGCCGGGGTCGAACCTTCGTGATCTCCTGGTCCCCAGCCCAGTTAAGGACCTTATTCCTCAGCTTTCTCTGGGTAGTCACCTTCATCTCAGCCAGCAAGGACCTGACCCATGGCCCCCTGCCCCATCCTACCTCGATCGTCTTCTTCCTGCTGGCTCTGCTGGTCACCTGGAGCTTAAGAGCCGGTTGCAAAACCTCCCGTGGCCGCGCTGGGCGGAGTTGCCAGCCGGGCAAGGCGCGAGGAGGAGGCGTATCATGAGGGTCAAGATACGCCGACGACGAGCAACGAAGCCCAGCGAAGCAAATCCGCCCAGCCCTTTTAGGTTGCGGCGGCAGGCCGCCGTCTCCAGCGTCGCTCCTCCTCGGCGTACCGCAGTGGGTACGCCCTCGTCGTCGCTCCTTGCATCCGGCGGCCTGGCGCTCG
>JACPXU010000015.1 GCA_016196375.1 Candidatus Omnitrophota bacterium
AGCTCACCCCGGGGCAGAAGGTGACCGTCCGGGGACGGATCGGCGGATCCAGCATCTTCCGGGCCAAGACCGGCACGGTGATCCTCCAGGTCGTCGTCAAGGACGCCACCGGCACGCTCACCGCCCTCTGGTTCAACCAGCCGTACATGCGGCGATGGTTCCCCGCGGGCCAGGAGCTGATCCTGTTCGGGATGGTGGAGCGGATCGGGAGGCGCCTGCAGATGCTGGTGCCGGAGTTTGAGCTGATTCCGGAGCAGGGCCCGACCCCTGAAGGATCGGCGTACCGGTCGCTGCACATGGGGCGGGTCGTCCCGATCTATCCGGCCACCTCCGGCCTTCACCAGCGGGAGCTGCGGTCCGCCGTGGCCCAGGCCCTGAAGGGGCTGCTTCCCGCCCTCTCGGATCCGCTGCCGGAGCAGATCCGCCTGCGCCACGGCCTCCTCGATTTCCCGACGGCGTTGAAGAGGATCCATTTCCCTCCGGCGCCGGAGGCGGTCGCCCCCGCCCAGGACCGGTTGACCTTCGATGAGCTGTTCTGCTTCCAGCTGGCCCTGGGGTTGAGGCGAAGGACCCTTCAGGGGCGGCCCGGGATCGCCCACGCGGTGACCGGCGATCTGGCCGCCCGTTTCAAGAGCGGTCTTCCTTTTAAGCTGACCCCCGGGCAGGAGAAGGCGATCGAGGAGATCACCGGGGATATGGCGGCTCCCCGGCCGATGCACCGGCTGCTCCAGGGAGAGGTCGGCTCCGGCAAGACGGTGGTGGCGGCCACCGCGATCGTGGTCGCGATCCAGAGCGGATTCCAGGCGGCGGTGCTGGCCCCGACCGAGGTGCTGGCCAGGCAGCACGCGCTGACCCTGTCGCAGCTCCTCTCCCCCCTCGACCTCCAGGTGGCCCTGTTGACCAGTTCCACCGATCCGGCCGCGCGGCGGCCGATCCTTCAGGATCTGGCTCAAGGGGCGATACCGGTCGTGGTCGGCACGCATGCCCTGCTGGAGCCGGAGGTCAACTTCGCCCGGCTGGGCCTGGTGGTGATTGACGAGCAGCAGAAATTCGGGGTGGATCAGCGGGACCGGGTGGTTGCCAAGGGGAAGAACCCGGACCTGTTGATCCTGACGGCGACCCCGATCCCCAGGACGCTCGCCCTGACCCTCTACGGGGAGATGGAGATCTCGACGATCACCGAGCGGCCCGCGGGCCGGCAGCCGGTTCAGACCCTCTGGATGGATTCCACCCGTCGGGATCAGCTCTACGGCTTCCTCAAGAAGGAGCTGGACGACGGCCGGCAGGCGTACGTGGTCTGCCCCAGGATCGGGAAAGAGATGAGGTCTGAGCTGTTCGGCCCGCAGTCCCAGTCGGCGACGGAGCTGTTCGAGGAGTACCAGCGGGTCTTCGCCGGCTACCGGGTGGCCCTTCTTCATGGGAGGATCGCCCCGGCCCAGCAGAAGGGGGTCTTCGCCGCCTTCAAACGGGGGGAGATCCAGCTCCTTGTGGCGACCCAGATCATCGAGGTGGGGGTGGATGTGGCGAACGCCACGGTGATGGTGGTCGAGGGGGCCCATCGGTTCGGGTTGAGCCAGCTCCACCAGCTCCGGGGCCGGGTGGGCCGGGGCCGGCACGAGGCGACCTGCATCCTGATGGCGGACCCGCAGCACCCGCTCGGGGCGGAGCGGCTCCGCACCGTCGTTGAGGTGGGGGACGCCTTCCAGATCGCCGAGCAGGATCTGAAGCTGCGGGGGCCCGGGCAGCTTTTGGGCAAGCGCCAGGCCGGCCTGCCGGACCTGATCTGCCTCCAATGGGCGACTCAGGGGCCCTGGCTGGAGGTGACCCGCCAGGAGGCGGAGGATCTGCTCGGGCGGGACAGGACACTCACCTCCGCCGAGGGGATTCCCCTCAAGAGGGAGGTGGCGGTCCGCTTCCCTCAGTTGATGGCCGGATGCGCGTAGGATGCGCGTGACCGGCGGCCGGTTCCTGGGCCGGCAGCTTCTCTCCCCGAAAGGCCCCGCCGTCCGGACCACTCTGGACCATGTCCGGCAGGCGATCTTCAATCTGTTGGGGGAACGGGTGGAGGGGGCGAGGGTGCTGGACCTGTTCAGCGGGTCCGGCGCCTTGGGGATCGAGGCCCTGAGCCGGGGGGCTTCCCACGTGACCTTCCTGGACCGCTCCCTCTTCTGCATCCGGACCCTCCAGGCCAACCTCCGGAATCTTGAGGAGGATGACCGTTGCGCCGTCTTGCGCAGCGACGCCCTGACCGGGATCCGGAACCTGGCAAAGAGGGGGGCCCTTTTCGACCTGGTCCTCCTCGATCCGCCGTACGGCGGCCCTCTGGCCATAAAATCCTTGAACGCCCTCGCCGACTGTGCTATCCTTCTGCCTTCAGGGCTCGTCGTTACCGAGCACGACAAGCGGCATCCCCTTCCTCCGAAGGTCGAGTCAAAGGCAGGTCGGCTGATTCTCCAACGACGTGAACGGTATGGGGATACCGCGCTGACGATCTACTTCTGCCAGCGGTGCCAGGCACTGTAGTGCCTGGCACCGTTCCGTATGAGAAGGGACCTTGAGGTGGAGAGAGGCAAGAGAGGCGGAGCGGGGCGCCGGGCGGTTTACCCGGGCACCTTTGATCCGGTCACGAACGGCCACATCGATCTGATCCGACGGGCCCTGGAGATCTTCGATGATCTGGTCGTCGGGGTCGCCGTGAATCCGGACAAGGGGACCCTCTTCTCGGTTCAGGAACGGGTGGAGATGCTGAGGATGGCCGCGGCCGCCGGCCGCCTCCGGGCGAGGGTGGAGCCGTTCGACGATCTGGTGGTGAACTTCGCCCGGGCCCAGAAGGCCGGGGTGATCATTCGGGGGTTGAGGATGCTCTCGGACTTCGAATACGAGTTCCAGATGGCCTTGACCAACCGGAAGCTGGCCCCCCGGATCGAGACGGCCTTCATGATGCCCTCCGAAGAGCATTCGTACATCTCCTCCCGGTTGATCAAGGAGGTGGCCGGGCTGGGGGCCGACGTCCGCTCCTTCGTGCCGGCCTTTGTGGCGAAGCGCCTGCGGGAAAAATTAGGGAGTCAGTGAAGGTCAGGCTGAGCGAGATCCCCTCGGAGGGGCTGACCCTCTCGGAGCCGTTCGATCCGGCGGCGATGAACCTTCAGACGCCGGAGATCACCTTCCCGGCCCCCTTGAAGGTGACGGCCCTGTTTCAGAAGGAGAGGGACACCCTCTTTGTCCGGGTGGAGGCCCAGGGGGAGCGGACGATGGTGTGCGGGCGCTGCCTGGAGAGCTACTCGGATCCCTACGAGGGCCGGTTCGACCTCGGCTACTCGGTGAAAGGGCTGGTCGTCCTGGATCTGACCGACGACATCCGGCAGGAGATCCTGTTGACCTACCCCGTGGTGTTCCTCTGCAAGGAGAGCTGCCTGGGCTTGTGCCCGGCCTGCGGAAAGAATCTAAACACAGGGGCGTGCAGCTGCCCGCGATAAAAGGAGTCATCCATGCCGTTACCGAAGCGTAGATTCTCCCGGGCCCGCCGGGACAAGAGGCGGCTCCAGGACAACCTGAAGCTGCCGTCCTTCACCCGATGCGGCCACTGCGGGGCCTCCATCGTGTCGCATCGGGTCTGCCCCCTGTGCGGTTACTATCGGGGCCGCCAGGTTGTTCCTGTCGAAGCGGAGAAAGGCGAGCAGAAGTAGATGACCCGGATCGCCCTCGACGGGATGGGAGGGGACCGGGCCCCCGGGGCCATTGTGGATGGGGCGGTCCAGGCGGCCCGGACCTTGCCGGTGGAGCTGCTCCTCGTCGGGCAGGAGGATCGTCTGGGGAAGGAGCTGAGCCGCTTCAGGCCGGTCCCGTCCAATCTGAAGGTCATCCACGCCTCCGAGGTGATCGAGATGGCGGAGTCCCCGGCGATCAGCGTCCGCAAAAAGAGGGATTCCTCCATCTGCCGGATCGTCGAGCTGGCCAAGGGGGCCCAAGCCGACGCCGTCGTCAGCGCCGGCAACACCGGCGCCATGGTCTGCGCGGCGACCCTGGGCTTAAGGCTCCTCGAGGGGATCGAGCGGCCCGGGATCGCGATCCTCCTTCCCAGCCTCGGCGGGCCGGTGATGGTGATCGACGTCGGGGCCAACGTGGATACGAAGCCGGGGCATCTGTTCCAGTACGGGGTCATGGGCTCGGTTTACATGGAGCGGGTGCTGGGGAAGAAGAGGCCGGCGGTCGGCCTGCTCAACATCGGGGAGGAGGAGACGAAGGGGACCGATTTCACCCGGGAGGCCTTCAAGCTCCTGGAGGAATCCTCGCTTCACTTCATCGGGAACGCCGAGGGCCGGGACATCTTCACGGGGCGGTTTGACGTGATCGTCTGCGACGGCTTTGTGGGCAACGTGGCGCTGAAGGTCTCGGAGGGGATGGCCTTCGCCCTGAGGGAGCTGTTGAAGCTGGAGCTGAAGCGGACCCTCCTCAACCGCCTCGGGGCGATGCTGCTCCTGCCGGCCTTCAATCGCCTCCGCCGCCGGATGGATTACGCGGAGTACGGGGGAGCCCCCCTTTTGGGGGTGGATGGGGCCTGCTTCATCTGCCACGGGTCCTCCTCGCCGAAGGCGATCCGCAACGCGATCCGGGCCGCCTCCACCTTCGTCAGCCACGGGGTGAACCGCTCCATCATCGAGGCCATGCGCCGGATCCCCTCGGGGTCGGTCTAGCGATGCCGTCCCCCTTGCCGGTCGGGATACTGGGGCTGGGCTACCACCTCCCTTCCAAGGTCCTCACCAACCTCGACCTGGAGAAGATCGTCGAGACGACCGACGAGTGGATCCGGAGCCGGACCGGGATCTCGCAGCGCCGGATCGCCGCCGATGGAGAGGTGACCAGCGACCTGGCCGCGGCGGCGGCGAAGGGGGCCCTCGCCCAGGCGGGGCTCAAGCCGACCGATCTGGACCTGATCCTTGTGGCCACGATGACGCCGGACATGCCCTGCCCGGCCACCGCCTGCATCGTCCAGGAGAAGCTGGGGGCGCCCCAGGCCGCCGCCACCGACGTGGCCGCCGCCTGCTCCGGATTCCTCTACGGGCTGGTGATAGGCAAGCAGTTCGTCGCCAGCGGAACGTACCGGCACGTGCTGGTGATCGGGGCGGAGGTGCTCTCCCGGGTGGTCGATTGGACCGACCGGTCCACCTGCGTCCTGTTCGGGGACGGGGCTGGGGCCGCGCTGCTGGGGCCGACGACCCAGGGGGAGATCCTCTCGACGCACCTCGGCTCTGATGGAAGAGGGGCCGGCCTCTTGAAGGTCCCGGCTGGAGGGGCGGCCCAGCCGGCCTCGGAGGAATCGGTCAGGGCGCGGGCCCATTACCTGAAGATGAACGGCACCGAGGTGTTCAAGCACGCCGTCCGGGCGATGGCGGATGCCTGCCATCAGGCGATCGACAAGGCCGGGATCCGGCCGGAGCAGGTCGCCTGCGTGGTCCCTCACCAGGCGAACATCCGGATCATCGAGGCGGTGGTGGAGCGGGCCGGGATCCCCCTTTCCAAGGTGTACCTGAACGTGGATCGGTACGGCAACATGTCGGCCGCCTCCACCATCGTCGCCTTCTGCGAGGCGGTTCGGGACGGCCGGGTGAAGAAGGGGGATTACGCCCTCCTGGTGGCCTTCGGGGCCGGTTTGACCTGGGGCTCCTGCGTGATCCGGTGGTGAGAGGTTAAGGCGATGCCCTACGCCCTTTTGTTCCCGGGCCAGGGGGCGCAGTTCGTCGGGATGGGCAAGGATCTGGCCGGGGCCTTCCCTGAATCCCGCCGGATCTTCGAGCAGGCCGATTCGATCCTCGGGTTCTCCTTGAGCCGGATCTGCTTTGAGGGGCCTTTGGGAGAGCTGACCCGGACCGAGATCTGCCAGCCGGCCCTCTACGCGGCCTCCATGGCGGCGTTGGCCGCCTTGGATTCGGAATTCCGAACTCGGAATTCGCCGTTCAATCCGGCCGCCGCGGCCGGATTGAGTCTGGGCGAATACACCGCCCTGGCGGCGGGAGGCGCCCTGTCGTTCGAGGAAGGCCTGCGGCTGGTGCAGCTCAGAGGGCAGGCGATGGAGGAGGCGGCCCGCCTCTCTCCAGGGACGATGGCGAGCGTCTTGGGAATGGAGCTGGAGGTCTTGGAGCCGATCTGCGGCCAGAGCGGCGCGCAGGTGGCCAACATCAACGCCCCAGGCCAGATCGTCATCTCCGGATCGCCGGAGGCGGTCCAGGCGGCCTCCGCCAAGGCGAAGGAACAGGGGGCCAAGCGGGTGGTTCCCTTGGAGGTGGGAGGCGCCTTCCACTCCCGGCTCATGGAGCCGGCCGCCGGCCGGCTCGAGGGGGCCCTCCAGAGGGTCCAGATCGATCCGCCCCGGTTTCCGGTGATGAGCAACGTGACCGGCCTTCCTCATTCGGCCCCGGATCAGATCCGGCGGCTCCTGGTGGAGCAGCTGACCCGGCCGGTCCGGTGGGAGGCCTGCGTCCGGGCCCTCCTCGAGATGGGGATCCGGGCCTTCCTGGAGGTGGGGCCGGGGACCGTCCTGAAGGGGCTCTGCCGGCGGATCGCCCCGGAGGCCGTGGTCTTCTCGGTGGGGAGCGCCGCCGAGGTCCGGGAAGCGGCCTTGGGCGCCCCATCTTAGAGCCGGTTGCAAAACCTCCCGTGGCCGCGCTGGGCGGAATTGCCAGCCCTGCAAGGCGCGAGGAGGAGGCGTATCATGAGGGTCAAGATACGCCGACGACGAGCAACGCCGCAGGGCGAAGCAAATCCGCCCGGCCCTTCGGGTTGCGGCGGCAGGCGGCCATCTCCATCGTCGCTCCTCCTCGACGTACTCCAGGGAGTACGCCATCGTCGTCGCTCCTTGGATCTGGCCGCCTGGCGCTCGCAACGCGGCTCACGCGAGGTTTTG
>JACPXU010000016.1 GCA_016196375.1 Candidatus Omnitrophota bacterium
AGCTGCGGCGCCTGAGCCTCTACCGGAGGGCGAAGGTTCTCATGTGCTATGTCGCCTTTGACGGGGAGGTGGAAACCCGGGCGATCCTGGCTCAGGCCCTTTCCGACGGGAAGCGGGTGGCCGTTCCGGCGATCGCAAGGAGGCCGCGGCGCCTTTTGGCCGTAGAGATCCTGGACCCTGAGCGGGATCTGAGACGGAAAGGTCCCTTTGGGATTCCCCATCCGGTCAGGGCGCGCGAGCGGCGGCTGGATCCGAGGAGGCTGGGGCTCGTGATTGTCCCGGCGGTCGCGTTCGACAGGAAGGGGCGCCGACTGGGTCGGGGGGGCGGGTACTTTGATCGCTTTCTGAGCCGGTTGCCCCCGGCTGTTTCTCGGGTGGGCCTGGCCTTTGGCTTCCAGGTGGTGAGGGAGCTGCCTTCGGAGCCTCACGATGAGCCGGTTTCCAGCATCGTCACGGAGAGAGTGATCATTCACTGCAGCCGATCATGAAGATACTTTTGATTGGAGATGTCGTCGGGGCCCCCGGCCGGGATGCCGTGAAGGCCCTGGTTCCGATCCTGAAGGCCAGGCACCGGATCGACTTCGTCATCGTCAACTGCGAGAACATCGCCGCCGGAGCGGGGGTGACGCCGAAGACCGCCGAGGAGCTCCTTTCCGCAGGGGCCGATATGTTGACCAGCGGCCAGCACATCTGGAGATACAGGGAGATCATCCCTTTCCTCGGCCAGGAGCCGCGGCTCTTGAGGCCGGCCAATTATCCGCCGGCCGCCCCCGGCTTTGGGGCCTACGTCTACAACAGCCGACACGGCGCCCCCGTCGGGGTCCTGAATCTGCTGGGGCGCGTCTTCATGGAGCCGGTGGATGATCCGTTCCGGGCCGCGGATCGCTGGGTCGAGGAGCTTCGCAAGAAGACCCCGGTGATCCTCGTGGACATGCACGCGGAGGCCACCTCCGAGAAGGTCGCCATGGGCTGGTACCTGGACGGGCGGGTGAGCGCGGTGGTGGGAACCCACACCCATATCCAGACGGCCGACGAGCGGATCCTCCCGAAGGGGACCGCCTACCTGACCGATCTGGGGATGACCGGCCCTTATGACTCGGTGATCGGCCGCGAGGTGGAACCGGTTCTGGGACGGTTCTTGACCGGCCTGCCGAGCCGCTACGACGTGGCCAAGGGGAACGTGCTGCTCTGCGGGGCGCTCGTCGAGCTGGATCCGAATACCGGAAAGGCGCTCAAGATCGAGCGGGTCCGGGAGAGGTTCGGTGAGTAGGAAGGCCCCCTTTACCGTGCGGGACCTGCCCTCCTCGGAGCGGCCGCGGGAGCGGTTGGCCGCTCTTGGGACGGAGGCCCTCTCCCAGCAGGAGCTGTTGGCCTGCCTGCTGGGGCGCGGCTGCGCCGGGGAGTCGGTGATCACCGTGGCGCAGCGGCTCTTGAACCGGTTTGGAGGTCTGGAGCGGATCGCCCAGGCCCCGCTGGAGGAGCTGGCCGGTGTCCGGGGGATCGGGTTGGCCAAGGCGGCGCAGCTGAAGGCCGCCTGCGAGCTGAGCCGCCGGGCCGATGTGGCTCCACGTCGTTTAAGCGCTCCCCTTGAAACGCCGGATGCGGCGATGAGGTTGGCCAAACGGTATCTGGCCAGGCGCCGCAAGGAACATTTCATCGTGCTGCTGCTGGACACGCGCCACCGGGTGATGAAGGTTTCGGAGATCTCCGTCGGTTCGCTGGAGGCGAGCCTCGTCCATCCCCGGGAAACCTTTCAGGAAGCGATCGCCGCCTCTGCGGCCGCCTTGATCCTGGCCCACAACCATCCCTCCGGGGATCCGACCCCCAGCGCCGAGGATCTGGACCTGACCCGCCGCCTCAAGGAGGCCGGCGAGATCCTGGGGATCCCGGTCCTGGATCACCTGATCGTTGGGGGCGCTCGGGCCGTCAGTCTCCAGGCGGCCGGTTTCCTGGGAGAGGGATGAGGACCCGCCGCTACTCACTGCGCAATCCGTTCACCGTCCCTGCGCCGGGGCGCGTGGCGGCGCCTCCTTCAGCGCCGGCCGCTGCGCCGGGGCGCTTGGCGGACCCGGATAGGGTGGCGCAGCCCCTCTCGATGGAGGAGCCGTTCTCTCTCAGGCCGCGACCGGCCCGGGCCCTGACCGTCTCGGAGCTGACCAGACAGATCCAGATGCTCCTGGAGCAGGCCTTTCCCGCCGTCTGGGTGGAGGGGGAGGTCTCCGAGGTTTCCTATCACACCAGCGGGCACCTGTACTTCACCCTGAAGGATTCGCACAACGTCCTGAAATGCGTCGCCTGGCGTCAGACCCGGGAGAGGCTCAAGTTTACCCTTGAGACCGGGATGCAGGCGGTCTGCCTCGGCCGGGTCGGCCTCTACGCCAAGAAGGCCAGCCTCTATCAGCTGTACGTGGAGCAGGTGGAGCCCAAGGGGGTCGGGGCCCTGCAGTTGGCGTTCGAGCAGAGGATGGACAAGCTGAAGAAGGAGGGGCTGTTCGAGGAAGAACGGAAACGGCCGCTTCCGGCCTTCCCGCAGCGGATCGGAATCGTCACCTCCCCGGCCGGCGCCGCCATCCAGGATATTCTGAAGATCCTTAAGGGGCAGGTGGGGGTGGTCTTAAGGCCGGTCCCGGTTCAGGGAGAGGGGGCGGCGGAGGCGATCGTCCAGGGGATTCGGGACCTCAACTCCTTGGACGGAATCGATCTGTTGATCGTCGGCAGGGGCGGCGGATCCCTGGAGGATCTCTGGGCCTTCAACGAGGAGGTCGTGGCCCGGGCGATCTTCTCATCCCGGCTGCCGGTGATCTCCGCCGTCGGGCATGAGCACAACGTGATGATCTCCGACCTGGTGGCCGACCTCCGGGCCCCGACCCCGACCAAGGCGGCGGAGCAGGTCCTCGCCCAGCGAAGGGGGACGCTCGACCGGCTCCTCACCATCGTCGAGGAGCCGGCCTTCGCGCAGCCGGAGGAATGGCTTGAGGAGCTCGAGGAGCAGATGGGGGAGTTTGAGGAGCGTCTCCTGGCCGGCTCGCCGCAGACCTTCATCCTTCAGAAGGCCCAGCGTCTTCAGGGCCTCAGGGAAATCCTGGTGTCTGAGACGCGCCGCTCGTTGGAGAAATGGGAGGGCCGGGTGGACGGCTTGGGGGGGCGCTTGAACGCCTTGAGCCCGCTGGCCGTTCTGGAGCGGGGCTACTCGATCACCTTTGACGAGAAGGGGAAGATCGTGAAGGCGGCCGCCGAGCTTGAGGTCGGCGACCGGATGGAGACCCGGCTTCACCAGGGCCGGTTCACCAGCCGCGTGGAATCGACGCAGGGTTGAGAGGGAAAAGGAAAAGAGGATGGCGACCAAACCGAAAGGATCTTTTGAGGCGGCGCTGAAGCGCCTGGAGGAGATCGTCGAGGAGATGCAGGCCGGGGACCTGACCCTGGAGACCCGCCTCAAGCGGTTCGAGGAGGGGGTTGTGCTGGTCCGGGAATGCAAGAGGGCTCTGGAGGAGGCCTCCAAGAAGGTGGAGGTGCTGGTCAAGTCCTCCGGCGGGAAGGCGGAGACCCGGCTCTTCGAGGAGGTCCGCCAGCGTCTCAAGGAGACCAGTTCCGGCGACTACGAGGTGGAGGGGGAGAAGGAGTGACGGTCCGGGTCCGGTTCGCGCCGAGCCCCACCGGGACCCTCCACGTCGGCTCCGCCCGGACGGCCCTCTTTAACTGGCTATTCGCCCGGCATCACCAGGGGGAGTTTCTCCTTCGGATTGAGGATACCGACTCGGTCCGCTCGAGAGAGGAGTTTCTCGAGGAGATCCTGGATTCCCTCCGCTGGCTGGGCCTGAACTGGGATGGGGAGCCGACCTTCCAGAGCAAGCGGCTCAAGGTCTATCGGGAGGCCGCCGAGGGACTGCTCTCCCGGGGCCTGGCCCGTCTCGACGGGAAGGCGATCCTCTTCCCCGTCACCCCCGGTCAGGTGGTTCAGTTCGAGGACTTGGTCCACGGCACGAACCAGGTCAACACCCTGGAGATCAAGGACCAGGTCCTGATCAAGTCCGACGGGACCCCCGCCTACAATTTCGCCTGCGTGGTGGACGACTCCGAGTTCAAGATCACGCATGTGATCCGCGGGGACGACCATCTCTCCAACACCCCGAAGCAGCTTCTCCTTTACCGTGCGCTTCAACGGACCCCGCCCCACTTCGTCCACATCCCGCTGATCCTTGGGACCGACCGCTCCCGCCTCTCCAAGCGGCACGGCGCGACCAACCTGAACGAATATCGCAGGATCGGATATCTCCCCGAGGCGATCGTCAACTTCCTGGCGCTGCTCGGCTGGTCGCCGGGCGGGGATCGGGAGATCCTCTCCGTGCAGGACCTGGTCCGGGAGTTCGATTTGAGCCGGGTGGGGAAGACCGGGGCTGTCTTCGATCTGGCGAAGCTCTCCTGGATGAACAGCCAGTACCTCAAGCAGGCCCCGCTCGAGACCTGGCTCCCCCTGATTCAGCAGGCCCTTCAAGCCCGGGGTTGGTGGAACGACGCCTCAGACCCCGCCTGGGTGGGGAAGGTGATCGAGCTCTACAAAGGCCGGGTGGAAACCCTGGAGGATTTCTGCCGTCAGGCGCAGGGGCTGTTCACCGAGGAGTTCCCGTTCGATCCGGAGGCGGTTCAGCTTCGCTTGAAAGAGCCGCAGGCGGGGGCTCACCTGGAGGCCTTCGCCGACCGGCTGGAGAGGCTTCCCCTCTGGGATTCCACCTCGATCGAGGGAGCCTGCCGCGCTTTGGCCGAGGAGCTGAAGATCAAGGCGGCGGATCTGATCCATCCGACTCGAGTCGCCGTGACCGGCCGCTCGGTCGGGCCCAGCCTTTTTCACCTCCTGGGGATAGCGGGGAAAGAGAGAACCCTCAAGCGGCTCCGCCAGGCCGCGGAGAGACTCTGTTAGAATCTTCTTTTGAAGGCCGCCCTGAAACCCACTCCCTCTTCGTGAATGATGGGATGAACCTTGAACTGCACGGCATCCCCATGAGGGTCCCAGAGGGCAAGGGCCGGATGGGACTGGATCCACTGCTTGCAGAGGGCAGTCCCCACCGCGGCGAGGAGAGCGGTTTGGCTGGCTTCCTGGAGCTCATGATCGCGGGAGCCGCCGCTGGTCTCGAAGGCCCCCTCGGATAGGCCTGCCGCCAAGAAGGTCGTGATCCCCGCCACCAGATCCAGATGAGACCAGAGGGCGCCGAAGAGAGGATTCGGTTTTGCCGGAGAGACCGCCTTGAGGTCTGCAAGAGCACCCCAGGGCTGGACCTGGTCCTTCACCGGAGGCGCTTCATCAGTCGGCCTGATCGGCTGGACCGATGCCGTCGGCGGTGAAGCCGTCCGCAAAGGAGCCGCAGGGGATGGGATCACCGATGGGACTTGGATCGCCAGGAGCGCCACGATAACGATCACCGCTGCTGTCTGGGAGACCCGCACCCAAGAGAGGCGTGTCTGGGGGCGAAAGTTCACCGCGGCCGCCGTGATGGCGAGCCCGGCCACCCAGAATTCCCAAGGAAGCTGCCGCAGCGCACCCGGGGCCTCGATCATCCCGCGGAGCCGCTTGAAGGCAAGGATCGCCGCCATGCCGGCGAGATAGCCGGCGACCTTCAGCCATTCCTTCCCCTTTCGAAGCTTGAAGCTGCTTCGGCTTCCGTATCGAGGGCCACGGTACATTCGAAAGGGGATCACCCCCGGCACAGCCCGCTGATAGGCCGCGTACCGCTCTCCGTAGAGATTGGTGAGGTGAACCTCCTCCGAGCGCATGATCAGGGCGTGGATCGGCAGGAAGACCAGGAGGTAGACTGCCACCATCGGCCACCATCCCGCCACGAGGGCGATTCCCAATCCCAACAGGAAGTTGGCCACGTAGAGAGGGTGGCGGACCCAAGCGTACGGGCCTGCCGTGATCGGATAGGATTGGTGGCCGCTCTCGTGATAACTGGCCGCCACCAGTCGGAGCCAGGTTCCTGCCAGGAGACAAGAGATCCCCGCGAGGTCCTTGGCCCACTCAATCCAGGCTGAAGGAGCTGTCCGGGCTGCCAGCAGGGTGACCGTAAACAAAGGAGCCAGCAGAACCGAGCGGCGTTTGGTCAACCAGCAGCCTGCGCGAACTATCCAGGGGTCAACGGAAGGCATTAGAAAGCGTATTCTATCACGCGCCAGGAGATCCAGTCCAACGGAATCTCCCCCAGGTAGGTCCTCGCGCTGGTAAGGATCCGCTGGGGGTTCCCCAGCAGCTCCAGGGGGATCCGGAGGGTCAACTGCTTCACCCCCCGCGTCACCTGGATGGCCTGTCTGGGAAGGCCCTGATCCTGGTCGAGGATTTGATCCCGGAACTCTCCCAACCGGACATGGATCTTCGGCATCCGGGCGAAGGGCCGGTCGTTCCGATAACCAAAGATATCCAGGGAGACCTCCACCGCCTTCGCCAAGGGCCTCGAGAGCTCGATGGAAAAAACCAACGTTTCCCCTTCCAGGCGGACAGAGCGCCATTCCAAGCCGATGAAGGCGGCCCGCTCCTCGTCCGTTAACTCCTCGGGGGCCTCCCTTAGGCCTTCCGCGCCGGCCGGGAAGAGGGGAGTTTCCGTCGAGTTCGGGTGCAATCTCACCACGGGGAAGTCGCCGAACAGCTCGTTGGCCCGGACGAAGGAGAGAAGCGGCCGGGCGCCGGAGTTCACCTGCGTCCGATGGGCCTTGAGGGCGGCCCGTTTCCGCTCCACCTCCTCCGGTTTGAGCGGATAGATCTTCCAGGGGATCTGGGCCTCGAGGGCCTGCGGCGGCTGAAGAGGTTGTGTAGGATGGAGGCCGACGGGTCGGGGCCACTTCTCAAAGTGAACCAGGTAGGGGTAAAGCTCCGGACGCATCTCGCCTTCCAGGTCCCAGAGGGCGACCCGGGTGAACAGATACAGGGCCCGGTGATCCGGATGGTGATCGGCCGGATGAGAGACGAAGATCTTCGTGGGGTGAAACTGGCGCAGCACCGTCTCCAGATCCTGGAGGATCTCCTCTCCTTTATACAACGCCCCCGGCCGAAAGGCGTTGTCGTAAGGAACCGCCGTCACCCGAGCGAGGAGGCTGCGCAGGGGGGGCCGGTCGCCCCAGTGCATGTTCCAGATCGGGAACGTCCCGAAATCCGGATAGCCCAGGAAGATCAACTGCTCCGGCGGCACCCCGGAGAGCCTCGCCGCCTCGCAGGCCTCCCCACAGCGGACCATTCCCATCTGCCGCACCGCCTCCGGCCTCCAGACGGGGTGTTTGCGATAGAGGAGAAACGACCATTGGTTGCTGTCCCCGTAGGTCAAGAAGAGGATCTTCAAGGGCAGCCCCAGCGCCGCCGCCCGCTGAACGATGCCGCTGGCGCCGAGCACCTCGTCGTCCGGGTGGGGGGCCAGGACCAGGATCCGGTCCTTCGGCGCGAATTGGATCTCCGGAGATGGCGGCTCCTCGGCTTGGGCGCAGCAACAGGAGAGGAAAAAGAGCAGCAGGAAGGCCAGCCGTTTTCCGTAGATCACGGCCCGAGACAGCAACCGGCTTTCTCCTCCTTTGGGAGGGGCCAGCCGGCGCCCCAGCTCGAGAAATCCAACCTGTTGGAAGAACCGTCGGGCAGGCAGGTTGTCCTCCCGGGTGACGAGATGGATCCCCTTCAAACCCTCCCTCTGGGCCTGCTCGATGAACCGCTGGATCAGCCTCTCCCCGATCCGGCGGCCTCGGAACTGTTGCATCAGATTGATGTGCAGATGGGCCGGATATCCCTCCAGGGGGGCGGCGGGTCGGAATCCGCCGCGCCGCCAGATCTTCAGGCCCGCCCCGAGGAGTCCCCAGGTCTGCGGGTGCAGAAAGGCCCCCCGGACCATGGCCCGGATCAGCGCCTGGGGGGCGATCCGCCAGAGCGTGATCCGGCGGTACCGGGAGGGATTCAGGCATCCGGTCAGGTATCCGACGACGCCTCCCCGGTGATCGGCCACCCAGGTGGAGGAAGGCTCGAAGTCGGTGTAGTAACGGGTCACCCAATCAGCGAACACCTCCCGGTCCGGGAAGAGCCGCTCCAAAGGTTCTCCCTTGTCCGCGGTGTCGCAGCAGATCCGCCGGATCTCCCCTCGATCGCCCGGCTCATAAGGGCGTATCGCCACTTCATCCATGGGCCAGGGCCTCCCGATAGACCGCTTCCACCTCAGCGGCCATCCGGTCGAGGCCGAAGGTTTCCCGCGCCCTCTGCCGGGCCTCTTGTCCAAGGCGGCGGGCAAGTTCCGCATCGCTCAGGAGCCTGGCGATTCCCTCCGCACAGGAGGAAGAGAAGGCGCGGGTGCGACACCAGGGTGAGCAAGGCCCCGAGGAACGCCCCCAAGATGGCGATGGCCTCTTTGATATCGGTCCCGAAGAGGGTGAGAACCGGGATGAGCACCATCCCGCCCCCCATTCCGCTCAAGGCCCCCGCCAGCCCCGCAACGATGGAAACGACGAACAGCAGTCCGGAAGACATCTCTCTGGCGTTATTAACGGTCCTATTTTACACGATCCGAGCGGAGATGTTTTAAGGCAGGGTGAAATAAAACGTCGCCCCCTCTTCCACCTTCCCCTCGGCCCAGATGCGCCCCCCGTGGCGGCGGACGATCCGGGCCACCGTCTCCAGGCCGATGCCGGTGCCGGGGAATTCCGTTTCTGAATGCAGGCGCTGAAAGGGAGCGAACAGCCTCTCGACGTAGGCCATGTCGAATCCGGCGCCGTCATCCCGCACGAAATAGATCGGTTTGCCGTCCTGGCGAATGAACCCGAACTCGATCAGCGCCCGGGGATGTTTGCCGGTGAATTTCCAGGCGTTGCCGAGGAGATTCCCCAGCATGATCCTGAGCAGCCTTCCATCCGCCTGCACCACGAGGCCCGGGGTGATGGCGAATTCAACCTGGCGCTGGGGCTCCCTCTCCCGGAGCTCTGCGGCGATGGATCGGGACAGATCGCTCAAGTCAACCCTCTCCGGGCGCGGCTCGCTGTGCGCCACGCCGTAGAGATCCAGCATGCCGGCGACCAGCTGCTCCATCCGCCGGCTCTCTTGGCGGAGGCGTCTCAGATAATCCTGCCCCTCCTTGCCGAGGCGGTCGCCGCACTCCTCCCACAGGGCCTGGCTGAGGCCCTCGATCCGCCTCAAGGGGGCGTTCAGATCATGGGAGGCGGCAAGGGAGAAGGACTCCTCTTCATGATGCTGGCGGTCGGCCAGCTCCTGCGCCATCCAGACGACGCCGATCGGCCGGCCGGATTGATCCTGGAGGACGGAAAGGGACACCTCCAGCGTGGCCGCCGTTCCCTCCCGGGTCAGGTAGGTCCTTTCGTAACGTTGGGCGTTCCCGGTCCAGATCAGCGCCTCTATATTTTCCCGGGGAACAAGGCCGGTGCCCACCGCCCAGATCGCTCTGCCGATCAGCTCCTCCTCCGGAAGCTTGAACAACCGGGCGGCCGCCGGATTGGCCAGATGGACCACCCCTGTTTGATCGAAGACAAGAAGGGCCTGGGGGAGGGTCCTGATGATCTGCTGGGCGATCGTATGGAAGGTCGCCAGGAGGTTTCCCAGATGGAACTTCTGCGTTTTACAGGTTCCTCCGCACTGGTTCCAGGCAGCCAGAAGATCCAACTGTTTTGTCCGGGTTTCATCCAGGTTCATCTGCCACCGATGTTTCATCTTTATTCCTCCGATCGAACTATACCCTATCCCCTCGGGATTGTCAACCATAACCCATTTTAAATAAAAGGGTTAAGTGAATATCCGCAACAGATCTCCGCCGATCTGTAGCGGATCTGCCACAGACCGGCTGGATGATGGTGTAACTCGTGCGATGAGAATTTTTTTGGGTGGTGTGCGATTTAACAACAGATCACCCAGGAGATGTCTCATATTTGAACAGATATGTTATACTTTTAAATAGTAACGGAGAATGAGCATGGATGCTGAGAAACGGCCACATCGGATCCTGATGGTAGATGACGATCAGCCTCTTCTTGAAAGCTGCAAGGAGCTGCTCACCCAGCGGGGTTTCTCCGTGGAGATCTGCTCAGAGAGCACCCGGGCGATCCCCCTCTTGAAGGAGGGATCGTATGACGCGGTCCTTCTGGATATTCGAATGCCCGGGATTGAAGGGACCGATCTTTTGCCGCTCATGAAGAAGGTCTGCCCGGACCTGCCGGTGATTATCGCCTCCGGCTATTGCGACGAGACAAGCCGAAGCTACTGTCTTTCGCTGGGGGCCTTCGAGGTCCTCAACAAGCCGTTCACCCCGGAGAGGCTGCTCGATGCGATTGGGCGGGCCGTCGAGCGGCAGGAGCGGATCCCGTTCGTCCTGACCAACCTGTCGCTGCGGGAAGGCAGGGACACCCTCTATCGCAAGCTCATCCTCTCCGCTCTTCGGAAGACGAACTGGAATCAGGTGAAGGCGGCCACCCTGCTGGGGATCAGCCGCTACTGCCTGATGCGCTGGATACGCAAGCTCGAGATCTCGTACTAAGAGTCGGCGCTAGTCGTATTTCTCGTAGGCAATCTGGTCCCTCTTAAATCCTTGCTTGAGGGCCGCCTCCTGGACCGCCTGGATCATCTCGTTGAGCCCGCAGATGTAGATCCGCTTCCCCTCCGGCCGGGGGAACAGCTTCTCGATCTTGGTCTGCACGTAGCCGGCCTCTCCCTTCCAGGCGGGGCTCGGGCGGCTGATCGTGGGGATGTAGGTGAGGTTCGGATGCTCTTGGGCGAGCCGGAGCCACTCCTCGTGGTACGGGATCATCCGGTCGTAGCGGGTCCCGAACAGAAGCCAGAGCCTTCTGTGAAAGCCGGTGGCCAGCAGATGCCGGATCATGCTTCTGAAAGGGGCGATCCCGGTGCCGACCGCCACGAACCCGATGTCGAAATCAATCTGAGAGGGCAGAAGGAACTTTCCGAGGGGCCCATGGATCTGGAACCGGTCGCCGCGTTTCAGCGCCCAGAACCAGTGGGTGACGACACCCCCCTCCACCTGCTTGACGATCAGATCCAAATGGTCCTTGATCTCCGGCGGGGAGGCGATCGAATAGGCCCGGCGGATGATCTTCCCCTCTTTGGGGCAGAGGACCGCCACGAACTGGCCCGCGATGAAGTCGATCTCCTCCCCGGCGCCGAGGGAGAGCTGAAAGTGGCGCGTCTCGTTGCCAAGATCAACGATCTCGCTGAGGGTCACCTGAAGGATCCTCGCCGCCGGCTTCTCAGCCATCGGACAGCGCCTCCGTGCGCAGCCGCAAGGCGTTCCCGATCACCGAGAGGGAGCTCAGGCTCATCGCGGCGCTGGCGATCATAGGGTTGAGGAGGAGGCCGAAGAAAGGATACAGGGCCCCGGCGGCGATCGGGATCCCCAGGCCGTTGTAGGCGAAGGCGAAGAACAGATTCTGGCGGATGTTGCGCATCACCGCTCGGCTCAGCCGTATCGCCTTTGCCACGCCCCGCAGGTCTCCCTTCACCAGGATCACCCGGGCGCTTTCCACCGCCACGTCGGTGCCGTTTCCCATGGCAATCCCCACATCGGCCTGGGCCAGCGCCGGGGCGTCGTTGATCCCGTCCCCGGCCATGGCGACCCGGCGCCCTTCGGCCTGGAGCCGCTTGACGATCTCCCCTTTCTCCCCGGGGGTCACTCCGGCATAGAGGCGGTCCAGCCCCAGCCGCCTTCCCACCGCTTGAGCGGTGGTGAGGTGGTCCCCGGTCACCATCACCAGATCGATCCCTTGGCGGCGGAGGGAAGCCATCGCCTCGGCGGCGGAGGGCTTGAGGGGGTCGGCCACGCCGATCAGGCCGATCAGCCGGCCCTCCTCGGCGACAAAGACCACCGTCTGCCCCTCATGGCGCAACCCCTCGGCGACGCCGGCCAGCCCGTTCGTCGCCACACCCAGGGAATCCATGAGGCTGGGATTGCCCAGGGCCGCCGGTCGTCCCTCCACCGTCCCCAGGACCCCCTGGCCTGTGACCGACCGGAAATCCCGGACCTCGGCCAGCGCCGCCCCTTTTTCCTGCGCTCCCGCCACGATGGCGGCGGCCAATGGATGCTCGCTCCCCCGCTCGAGGCTTGCGGCGATCTGAAGGAGCTGCCGCTGCGGCACCCCCGCCGATGGAACTACGGAGATCAATCTCGGCCTTCCCTCGGTGAGGGTGCCGGTCTTGTCGACGATCAAGGTATCCACCCGCTCCAGGAGCTGAATCGCCTCCGCTTCCCTGATCAGGATCCCGGCCCGGGCGCCGCGCCCCACCCCCACCATGATCGACATCGGGGTGGCCAGCCCCAGGGCGCAAGGGCAGGCGATGATCAGCACCGCCACGGCATTGAGCAGGGCATAGGCCATTCGGGGGGAAGGGCCGATGGAGGCCCAGACGGCGAAGGTGAGGAGGGCGATCATCAGGACCGCCGGTACAAAGTAGGCGCAGACGGTGTCGGCCACCCGCTGGATCGGAACGCGGCCGCCCTGCGCCTCGCTCACCAGCCGCGCCATCTGGGCCAGGAGCGACTCCTCTCCGACCCGGTCGGCCTGTATCAAGAGAGACCCGGTCCCGTTTAAGGTTCCCCCTGTGACCCGCGCGCCCGGCCCTTTCTCGACCGGGATCGGCTCTCCCGAGACCATCGATTCATCCACAGAACCGGTTCCCTCCAGGACCACCCCGTCCGCCGGGATCCTCTCCCCCGGCCGGACCCGGAGGCGATCTCCCGGCCTCAACTCGCTCAGAGGAACCTCCCGCTCCGCTTGATCCTGGCCCACCAGGCGGGCGGTCTTGGGAGCCAGCCCCAGCAGCCCCTGGATGGCGCTGGAGGTCTGGCTGCGGGCCCGCAGCTCCAGGAGCTGGCCCAACAGGACCAGCGTGGTGATGACGGCGGCCGCCTCGAAATAGACCGGCACCTCCTGAGGAGGGCTGAGGACCGCCATCAGGCTGTAGCCGTACGCCGTTCCGATCCCGAGAGCGATCAGGGTGAACATGTTGAAGCTCCGGCGGACGATCGATTCCCAGCCCCGCTTGAGGAGCGGCCACCCTCCCCACAGGACCACAGGGCTGGCCAGCGCGAGCTGGACCGGTCCGGAAAGGGATGCCGTGAGAAGGGGGACCGTCAGCGCCAGGCTCCCCCAGAACCGGCGGCTCATC
>JACPXU010000020.1 GCA_016196375.1 Candidatus Omnitrophota bacterium
CCCGCGGGGTCAGACCCCCTATCGTCCGCCTCGCGAGGGTTGACTTTCCCGCCCGGATGTCCGACAATAAAATTTTGTATCGATCAGAATTCCGTATCATCGAGTCTTTCCAGGCGTTACGAGAAGGAGCCCAGCTCTAAAGCCCACTGGAGGATTTTGAGGAAACCATGACGAAGAAGGAGATTGTCCTGAAGGTGGCGTCGGAGAGCAAGTTAAAGCAGTTGGAAGTGAAGAAGGTGGTCCAGAAGACGCTGGACGCGATCACCGCCGCGCTGGCCCAGGGCCAGACCGTGGAGCTGAGGAATTTCGGCATCTTCAAGGTGAAGCAGCGCAAGGGCCGGACCGGCCGCAACCCCCGGACCGGCGAGAAGGTTCCGGTGCCGCCGAAGCGGGTGGTCACCTTCAAGCCGGGCCTGGTGATGAAGCGGGATATCCGATAAGGCGGGACGGTTTTTTATGGCGGTCTTGAAGGCGCTGGGCGGCACCAGCGACATCCTTGCCCCTGAAAGCCGGACGTGGCAGCGGCTGGAAAACGAGGCCCGCCAGGTCCTGGAGCTTTACGGGTACGAGGAGATCCGCACCCCCCTGATCGAGGAGGCGGCGGTCTTCACCCGCTCCTTGGGGGAGGCGGCGGAGATCGTCACCAAGCAGATGTACCTGTTCCAGGATCGGGGAGGCCGGTCGGTCGCGCTGCGGCCGGAGGGAACGGCCTCGGTGGTCCGGGCCTTCATCGAGCATGGGCTGGACAAGACCGCCGGGCTCTCCCGCCTCTATTACCTGGGGCCGATGTTCCGGGCGGAGCGGCCGCAGGCGGGCCGCCGCCGGCAGTTCCACCAGCTCGGAGTGGAGATGTTCGGGTCGGCCAGCCCCTATCAGGACGTGGAGGTGATCGCCCTCTTGATGGAGATGCTCCGCGAGCTGGGAGTGAAGGTGGCTGGCGGGCCGGGAGATGAAAAAGCGGCGGTCTTGAAACTGAATCATCTGGGATGCCTGAAATGCCGCCCCGAGTGGCTGAAGAATCTGAAGGAGTATTTTAAAGAACGTCTCGGCGTCCTGTGCGAGGACTGCAAGGTACGGTTTAGGACCAATCCCCTCCGGATTCTGGACTGCAAAAAGGAACGGTGCCACAACATCGCTCGAGAGAGAATCGCCCCTTCCCACCGGCTCTGTGACTCTTGCCGGAGGCATGCGGATCAGGTGAAGGAGACCCTTTGGCCGAAGGATGACAGTTGTGAAACGAGCTCTAAGAGGAAGGTTTACTTCGATTGGGACAACTGGCTGGTGCGGGGTCTGGATTATTACACCGGAACGGTGTTCGAGGTGATCCATACGGGGTTGGGAGAGAAGGCCCAGAGCGCAATCGCCGCCGGCGGCCGGTATGATGACCTGGTTCGGGAGATGGGAGGGGTTGCAACGCCGGCCGTGGGGTTCGCCGTCGGGCTGGAGCGGATCCTGATGGTTCAAGAAAAGGCGGCCCCCTCTTTAGCGCCACCCGGCTCTGCAGAAGTGTTCGTGGCGACCTTTTCCTCCCAGGAAATTCCTCAAGGCATGGAACTGGCGCGGGATCTTCGGACTGGAAAAATTTCCTCGATCGCCAACCTGGAGGACCGGCCGCTCAAGCGGCAGTTTGAGCAGGCGGACAAGTTGGGGGTTCGGTTTACTCTGATCCTCGGGCCGGATGAGCTGAAGGATGGGTTTGTCACGGTCAAGGAGATGGCGACCGGCCAGCAGCGGCAGGTGCCGAAGGGGGATCTTCTGCAGGAGCTCCGGCGCGGGGTGAAGGGGGAATAGCGCGTGGGGCTCATGCGGACGCACAGCTGCGGGGGCTTGAGGGAGACCGACGTCGGCCAGAAGGTGCGCCTCTGCGGATGGGTCCATCGCCGGCGGGATCATGGAGGGCTGACCTTCATCGACCTGCGGGACCGGTGGGGCTTGACCCAGGTGGTCTTCAACCCGAAGAGCGATCCGGCCCTCCACGCCAAGGCGAAGGAGCTGCGGCCGGAGTTCTGCGTGGCGGTCGGGGGCAAGGTCAGCGTCCGCCCCGCCGGGACCGAGAACCCGAAGATCGCCACCGGCCGGATCGAGGTGGTCGCCGAGCAGCTCGAGATCCTCAACCCCAGCCTCACCCCTCCCTTTGAGATCGCCGATCCCGGCGAGGTTTCGGAGGAGCTGCGGTACACCTACCGGTTCCTCGACCTGCGCCGGCCCGATCTCAGGGAGCGGCTGATCCTCCGCCACCGGGTCCTCAAGGCGATCCGGCGCCTCCTGGAGGAGGAGGATTTCATCGAGGTGGAGACCCCGATCCTGACCAAATCGACGCCGGAGGGAGCCCGGGACTACCTTGTTCCCAGCCGGTTGAATCCGGGGCAGTTCTACGCCCTCCCGCAGTCGCCCCAGCTTTTCAAGCAGCTCTTGATGGTGGCCGGCTTCGACCGGTACTACCAGATCGCCCACTGTTTCCGGGACGAGGACCTCCGGGCCGACCGCCAGCCGGAGTTCACCCAGCTCGATCTGGAGATCTCCTTCACCGATGAGGAGATGATCTTCTCCCTGATGGAGCGGCTCCTCGCCGCCGTCTGGAAGGAGGCCCTCCGCCAGCCCCTGGAGACGCCGTTCCCCCGGCTCTCCTACCGGGAATGCATGGACCGTTTCGGGACCGACAAGCCGGACCTTCGGTACGGGATGGAGCTGGTGGACCTGACCCGCTCCTTCGGGGAAACCGGCTTCCAGCGGTTCCGGGAGGTGATCGAGAAGGGGGGGGTGGTCAAGGGGTTCGTCGCCACGGGCGGGGCGGTTTTGAGCGCCAAGGCGGTCGACTCTTTCACCGAGGCGGCCAAGCGGCTGGGGGCCCACGGGCTGGTGAGCATCCGTGTCGCCGAGCGTGAGCTGATCTGCCCCATGGCGAAGCATCTCGGGGAGCCGACCCTCCGGCGGGTCGTGGCCGACTCCCAGGCCCGGGTGGGGGACCTGATCCTCCTCGTGGCCGATCTCCCGGATCCGGCCGCCGCCGTCCTCGGGGCCTTGCGGAGCCTACTGGCCCAGGAGCTGAAGCTGATCCCGGAGGGGCTCTTCTCTTTTGTTTGGGTGAGCGATTTCCCCCTGTTCCGATATAATTCAGAGTTGAAACGGTGGGATTCGGAGCACCATCCCTTCACGGCCCCCCACCCGGAGGATCTGAAACGGCTGGAGTCCGATCCGGGAAAGGTTCGGGCCCGTTCCTATGACCTGGTCTTAAACGGGACCGAGCTGGGCTCCGGCTCCATCCGGATCCACCAGCGTGAAGTTCAGGAGGCGGTCTTCCGGGTCTTGGGGATTCCGGACGAGGAGGTGCGGGAGCGGTTCGGCTTCCTTCTGGAGGCCTTCCGGTTCGGGGCCCCGCCCCATGGAGGGATCGCTCCCGGCATCGACCGCTTGGTCGCCTTGATGACGGGGGCGAGCTCCATTCGGGAGGTGATCGCCTTCCCGAAGACGCAGAAGGCGGTGGACCTGATGACCGGCGCCCCGTCGCAGGTCAATGAGGCCCAGTTGAGGGAGGTTGGGATTTCGGTTCGCGGGGCGGTTCCGGTGGTGAAATCCGGATGAAAAATCAAAGGAGTGGATCGCGATGAAACGTGTTGAGTTCGTGTCCTTCATCTTCGTCGGCTTGATGGTTGGCGTGACCGGCTGTGCGCGGATTACCTCGCAGGTGGTTGAGAAGCCGCGGGTTGATCAGGAGTTGAAAGGGAACCGGGGCTATCTCGCTGGATCGGCGGGAGCGGCTCCCGCTCGGAAGCAGACCCGGCAGATCGTGCAGACCGACATCGAGATGCCCACCCTCCGGGAGCTGAATCCCTGGAAGGTCCCCGCGAAGGAATCTTCCCCGCGGCTGGCCTCTGCCCCGGCGGCTCCTCCTGCGGCCCCTTCTCCTGCCTGGGCCGGTTCGCCGGAGGAGGCCCCCTCGGCTCCGATGGAAGAGGAGGAGGTGGCTGTCCCCTCGCATGCGGCCCCGGCGCCGGAAGCGACCCCCTACACCGTGCAGAGAGGAGACACCCTGGAGAAGATCGCCGCCAAGGTGTACGGCGACAGCAGCCAGTGGCGCCGGATCTACAAGGCGAACCAGGACAAGCTCAAGGGCCCGAACCGGATCTATCCCGGCCAGAAGCTGGTGATCCCGCCCAAGGGACAAGGGACAAGCCACAGCCGCAGGCACAGACACTCCGCGCCGCAGAGCGACCTGAAATAGCTCCATGGAGCGGATCTTTCACCTGCTGTCCGATCAGGAGGCGGCCACCCTCTACGGGCTGCACGATGAGCATCTGAAGCTCATCGAGGCGGAGTTCGGCGTCAAGATCCTGGCCCGGGGGCGGGAGATGACCGTCTCCGGCCAGGAAGGCCCCGTCCAGAGGGTGAACCGGCTGATCGAGCAGCTCCTCGACATCATCCGCTCGGGGCGGTACCTCCGCCGCCATGAGCTGGTCTACGCGATCCGGGCCCTGGAGGAAGACGGGACGCTGGATCTCCACACCGTCTACATGGACAAGATCGAGGTCCTCTCCAAGCGGCAGTTCATCAGCCCCAAGACGCTGGGGCAGAAGGCCTACGTCGACGCGATCCGCAACCACGACATCGTCTTCGCCATCGGTCCGGCCGGCACCGGGAAAAGCTATTTGGCGGTGGCGATGGCGGTGAACGCGCTGAAGAAGCAGGAGGTTTCCCGGGTGATCCTGACCCGGCCGGCGGTGGAGGCGGGGGAATCTCTGGGGTACCTGCCGGGCACCTACGAGGAGAAGGTCGCCCCGTACCTTCGCCCTCTCTACGACGCCCTGTACGACATGATGGACGTGGACCGGATCCAGCGCTCCCTGGAGCGGGGGATCCTGGAGGTGGCTCCTCTGGCTTACATGCGGGGCCGGACCTTGAACGACTCCTTCGTCATCCTGGACGAGGCCCAGAACTGCACCCCGGAGCAGATGAAGATGTTCCTGACCCGGTTGGGGTTCGATTCCAAGACGGTGATCACCGGGGACGTCACCCAATCGGATCTGCCCCAGGGGAAGGTCTCCGGGCTGGTCCATGCCGCCGGGATCCTGAAGGGGGTCGAGGGGATCCGGTTCATTGAATTCTCCGGGACCGACGTGGTCCGCCACGAGCTGGTCCAGGAGATCATCAAGGCCTATGAGCGAAGCAACGGGAAGAACGACAAGCCCTCGGCTGGGTAAAAGGCCCTCGGACTGGATCACCCTGGCGGCCCGGGCCGCCCTGGGCATCCTGATCGTGATCGGTCTGGCCTGGTCTTTGGCCGGCCCTTCCGGTTCCCATCCGAGGACCTGGCGGGAAGGGGAGGTGGCCCCCTACACCCTCTACTCTCCTTACGGCTTCACCTTTCAGAATCAGGAGGGGAAGGTCCAGGTGGACCGGGGCGAGCTGGTGATCAGCCGGGGAGAGCGGGTCACCTCCCGGCATCTGCCGCTCCTTCAGGCCTTGGCCCAGACGCCCGGCGGGGCGAGGGGCCGGTACCACGGGCTGGGGGCCCTCCTGCTGGCCGTTCTTTTTGCCGGGATCGGCTCCCTCTACCTGAGTCGGTACCGGCTGTTTCGCGGCGGGGCATCTGGTCCGCGGCGTCCGCCGGCGGATCCATTTCCTCCGGGCCGGGCTCATCATCGGCCTCGTCCAGGCCGTGGCCATCTTCGGAGGGTACCTGAGCCTCCAGTGGCCGACGGAGGCGGTGGCGGCCCACAGCCTGGCGGCCTTGGGCGGCGGGTTCCTCTCGAGCCTCATCGCCTTTTGTCTCCTTCCTTTGTGCGAGTCTCTGTTCGGCCTGATCACCGACGTGACCCTCCTGGAGCTTTCCGATCTGAACCATCCGCTTCTCAAGGAGCTGAGCGTCAAGGCGCCCGGGACCTATCACCACAGCCTCATTGTGGCGAACCTGGCCGAGGCGGCCTGCGAGGTGGTGGGGGCCGACTCCCTCTTGGCCCGGGTCGGCTGCTACTTCCACGACATCGGCAAGCTTGTCCATCCGGAGTACTTCGTGGAGAACCAGCCGCCGGACGCCTCCCGGCACGATCCCCTGACCCCCTCCATGTCCAGCCTCGTCATCCTGAGCCACGTGAAGGAGGGGATCAAGCTGGCCCAGCGGTATCGGTTGAATCAGGCGATCATCGATTTCATCCCGGGCCATCATGGGACGGGGCTGATCTACTATTTCTATCGGCGGGCCCTGGAGGAGGTGGAGGATGAGAGCCTCCTCAAGGAGGAGCGCTTCCGCTATCCCGGCCCCAAGCCGCATACCCGGGAGACCGCCGTCGCGCTGCTGGCCGATTCCTCGGAGGCCGCCACACGGGCCCTCCGGGAGAAGAGCCCCGCCCGCATCGAGGAGGTCGTGCGCCGGATCATCAACAACAAGTTCATCGACGGCCAGCTGGATGAATGCGACCTGACCCTGAGGAACCTCCATCAGATCGCCGGGGCCTTCCTGAGGGTGTTGGCGGGGATCTACCATTCCAGGATCGAATATCCGAAGGCGCCCGGTGAGGAGGAACAGCCCCTCGCTCATGCCGGTTGACCCCGCCCCTCCGCTCTCGGCGCCGTCTAACAGCGGGGTGAAGCGATCCCTGAGAACTCGACGGCGCCAGTGCCGAGTAGATACTCGGCACGGCGAAGATGCAAAGGCCTCTTCGCGAGAGCGGAGGGGCGGGGTTGACCTTCGGAACGCCCAGAGGCGGATCCGGTTCGATTCCCGGCGGTTGAAGCGGTTGGCCCAAGGGTTGCTCGTCGCCCTGGATCGGCCGGACGGCACCTTGAGCATCCTCCTCGCCGACGATCGGCAGATGGCGCGGCTGAACGAACGGTGGATGGGGGAGGCGGGGCCGACGGACGTCTTAAGTTTCCCGATGGATCAGGGGAAGAAACGGCTTGCCGGCCCGGTGATCCTGGGGGACGTCGCGATCTCGGTGGAGACGGCGGCTCGCAGGGCCGGCCCGAGGGTGTTTGAGGAGGCCGGCCGGTATCTGATTCACGGCCTGCTCCATCTCATCGGGCATGACCATGTCCGGCTGAGGGACCGCCGGCGGATGAATCAGCAGGCCCGGCGGCTCCAGAGGATGGTGATGGATGCACGAGTCGTGCAAACGGGCCACCCGCAGGGGTGCGGGGTGAGCAGGATCCTGAAAGCCCGAGCGGGCACGGTACCCCGCCGGGGTCCTGTCGGTGGGCAGCCCATCGCCGGCATCGGGCCTAGAGGGATGTCTCATTCTCACTTTCTTTGGTGAAGAACACCGTTGAGAGGCCAAAACCAACAGTGATCTCCATGGAATGCGTTCAGTACAGCTTGGGTTTCCATTCAATGGGGCACCCCCTCATTCGGCGGCCCTGCTGGCGTCGATGGGCGCCCGCCCCCCGCCACCCCGGCGGGGGGAGCGAGGGCTTTCAAATAGCGCAGCCGGCCTCGCCGGGGCCGGCAAGCGTCCTGCGAATCCCCGCCCCCGAGGGGGGCCCGGAGGCGAGGGCTGTATTGGCATGAGTGGTGAAGGATGGATGCTTGAATGATCAGTGAGGTCCTGAGAAGCTGCTGGATCGCGGCCCGGGGGGTCCTCCTGGCGGCCCGCTCGCAGCGGAATTTCCAGATCCACCTGCTGGCGGCGGCGGCGGCTCTCCTCGTCGGGGCGCTCCTCCAGCTGACCCGGATGGAGTTCATTCTTCTTACCGTCACGATCGCGCTGGTGATCTCGGCGGAGCTGCTGAACACGGCGCTGGAGTTCCTGCTGAATCTCATGGAGGCGAGGGATCATCCGGTGGTCCGGGCCACCAAGGATGTCGCCGCCGGGGCTGTGTTGATGGCGGTGGCCGGGTCCGTGGCGGTCGGGATCCTTCTCTTCGGCCCGCGCCTGTGCGCCCTTTTCCGGGGGAGATGAGTCGATGATGCGGGGCCTTTGGGGAAATTTCCTGACCGGCCTGCTGGTGATCCTGCCGGCGGCGCTCACCTTGTTGATCCTTCAGTTCCTGTTCGGGTGGGCCGTTCGCTTGGTGATCAATCCGGTGGCGGACCTGATCACTCCCTTCACGGCGCCCGGATGGGCGTTGGCGGTGGCCCGCGTGGCGGTGGCGGCCGGTTTCGTCCTGTTCGTGGCGCTCCTGGGGGTGGGAACCCGGGTGCTGGTCGTCCGGAGATTCTTCAGCGTGGGGGAGGCGCTCTTCCGGCGCCTGCCGATGGTGGGGAAGATCTACGGGGCGATCCGGGAGATCGCCAACGCCTTCGGAGGCGGCCGTCGGGGGGCCTTCAGCCGGGTGGTCTTGCTGGAATGGCCCCGGAAGGGTCTCTACGCCCTGGGGTTCGTCACCTCCGAAGGGAAGGGGGAGGTTCAGGAGAAGACGCCGGAGCATGTGGTCAACGTCTTCGTGCCGACCACCCCCAACCCGACTTCCGGCTATCTGATCCTGGCCTCCAGCGAGGCGCTGATTCCGCTGGAGATGTCGGTGGAGGATGGCATGAGGCTGGTGATCTCCGGCGGGATGGTGGGCCCGGAAATCAAGGCCCCGAAAGGGAGCGGGGGAATGGGTGATCCAAAAGACTGAGGCGATCATCCTTAGACGGCAGGAGATCCGGGAGACGAGCCTGATCCTGGTGGCCTTCAGCCCGGATCTGGGGAAGATCCACGGGTTGGTCAAGGGAGCGCGCGGCGCCCGGGCCGCGGTCCCCTGGTACCTGGAGCCGCTCACCCTCCAGTCGATGGTCCTGTACGAGCGGCGGCGCTCCTCCCTCTCCCTGATCAGCGCCTGCGACCTGATCGACGCCTTCGACCCGATCCGGCGGGATCTGGTCCGGACGGCCTACGCCGGCTTCTGCCTGGACCTGGTCGACTCGATGACGGAGCAGAGCGATCCTCACCCGGAGATCTTCCATCTGCTCTTGGCGGTCTTGTCGGCTCTCAAGGAGGGGGCCGATCCCCGTTCCATGGCCAGATTCCTGGAGGTCCATCTCTTGAGGATGACCGGCCTCTTGCCGGCGTGGGAGTCTTTGGCCCTTTCGCCGGGTGGACGGCTTTCTCTCCAACAGATCCTCGCTACCCCCTTCGAGAGGCTCGGGAGGTTGCGCCTCACTTATGGAATCGCGGAGGAGCTCCGGGGAATCCTGCAGGGGCTCCTCCACCGCGCCCTGGAGAAGGAGCTTCGCAGCCGGATCTTCTTGAGGGCCCTCGGCCTGGAAGGGGTTCGCAGCGTCCATGAAGAAGCGGCGTAGCGGGTTGACGTTCCAACAGTTGATCCTCCGGCTGGAACGGTTCTGGGCCGATCAGGGATGCCTCATCGCCCAGCCCTACGACATGGAGATGGGGGCCGGGACCTTCCATCCGCTGACCTTCTTCAAGGCCCTGGGGCCGGATCCCTGGAAGGTCGCCTTCGTGCAGCCCTCCCGCCGGCCCACCGACGGCCGGTACGGACAGAACCCCTTGCGGGCGCAGCGCTATTACCAGTACCAGGTGATCTTGAAGCCGGCCCCCGCGGATGTGCAGGCCGTTTACTTGAAGAGCCTTGAGTGTCTCGGCATCGATCTCAAGGCCCACGATCTGCGCTTCGTTCAGGACGACTGGGAATCTCCGACCCTCGGGGCCTGGGGCTTGGGCTGGGAGGTTTGGCTCGACGGCCTGGAGGTGACCCAGTTCACCTACTTCCAGCAGGTCGGCGGCGTTGACCCGGAGGTGATCTCGGCGGAGCTGACCTACGGCCTCGAGCGGATCGCCATGTTCCTTCAAGGGAAGCTCGATCTGTACGCGCTTCAATGGAACGAGGAGTTCACCTATGGCCAGATCCATCGGCGGGACGAGGTCGAGAGCTCGACCTATAACTTTGAGCATGCCGACGTCCGGTTCCAGCGGGAGTCCTTTGACAGGGCCTACGAGAAGTCGAGGGAGCTCTTGAAGGCCGGCTTGATCCTGCCGGCATATGAGCAGCTCTTGAAGAGCTCCCACGCCTTCAACCTGCTCGACGCCCGGGGGGCGGTGAGCGTGAACGAGCGGCCCACCCTGATCGCGGGGGTCAGGGCCCTCGCCAAGCAGTGCGCGGAGGGATACCTTAAAAGGGGTCAGACCCCGAGGGGTCTGACCCCCTCAGGTTCTTGATGGTTCAGAGCTTTCTCTTGGAGATCGGCTGCGAGGAGCTTCCCGCCGACTATCTGCCGGCCGTCCTGAACTGGGATGAGCAGGGGGGGTTGGCCTCCGCCGCCCGCGCCGCCTTCGAGGAGGGCGGCCTCCCCTGGTCGGAGATCCGGTTGTTCGGCACCCCCCGCCGGCTCGTTCTGCTCGTTCAAGGTGTCCCGCCGGTCGTGGAGAGAACGGAGGAGGGGCCGCCGGTCCAGGTCGCCTTCGACCCGCAGGGAAGACCCACTCGGGCCGCTGAATCCTTTGCGGGGCGGTACGGGGTTCCGGTCTCGAAGCTTGTCCGGAAGCGGACCGCCCGAGGGGAACGCCTGGTCCTTAAGCGGCGGATCCCTGCCGCCGATCTCCTCCGGGAGGCGATTCCGGCGATCCTGCGGGGAGTCCCGTTCCCCAAGATGATGCGTTGGGACGCCTCCGGCGCCCGATTTGCCCGTCCCATCCGTTGGCTGCTGGCCCTTTACGGCTCCAGGCCGGTTCCCTGCGCCTACGCTCAGGTGCGCGGAGGGAGTGTGACCTATGGGAGCCGTCGCCAGGGATCCAGGCCGGTTCTCATCAAGAGTGTTCCCTCCTATTTTGCCGCGTTGAAACGGCTCCGTGTGGATCTGGAGGAAGGTCAGCACGTGAGGCGGACCGCTGAGGCGTGGGAGCTGATCCCCCTCCGGAGGAGGAAGCGGGAACGGCTGCTGAAGCTGCTGCGGGCGGCCGCCCGGAAGCTGAAGGGGCGGTTGCAGGATGAGAGGACCGATGAATTCAAGTGGCTGCTCGACACCGTCACCTTCCTGGCGGAGGAGCCGGTGGTGGCGGCGGGCTCTTTTCGCCCGGAGTATCTGGCCCTGCCGCCGGAGGTGTTGTCCACCTCCATGGCGAAACACCTGAAGCTGTTCAGCGTGTACGCGGCGGACGGGAAGAAGCTTCTTCCCAAGTTCCTCGCGGTGCTGGAAGGCAAGCCGAAGGATTCCGCCCGGGTCATGGCCAACATCGAGCGGATCATCGAGGCCCGGTTCACCGACGCCCGGTTCTTCTACCAGGAGGACACGAAGGGCCGGTTGGAGGGGAAGGTTCCGGACCTGGCGAAGGTGGTCTTCCATGAGAAGCTGGGAGCGGTCGGCGATCGGATCCCTCGGCTTCAGCGCCTGCTCAAGGCCCTCGCCCAACGCCTTTCCGTGTCGGATCCCACTCCATGGGAGCTGGAACGGGCGGCCCACCTGTGCAAGGCGGATCTGGTGACTCAGATGGTCCGGGAGTTTCCATCCCTGCAGGGGACGATCGGGGCCCATTATGCCGGGCACGATGGGGAGCCGGCGGAGGTGGTGAGGGCCATCGCCGAACAGTACCGGCCCCGGACGGCGAACGATCCGGTCCCGCCCACCCCGCTGGGGGCGATGCTGAGCCTCGCGGATCGGCTGGATACGCTGATCGGCTATTTCGGGGTCGGGTTGAAGCCGACCGGCTCGGTGGACCCGTACGGCTTGAGGCGCCAGGCCCTCGGGTTCGTCCGGATCCTGATCGAGCCGCCGCCCCCTCTCTCGTTCGCGGGCCTCTCGATTGACAGGCTCTCCGACGAGGGGATACAATCATGGGGCTCCAGGTTGAAGGCCGATCCCGCCGAGCTCAAGAAGGACCTTCGTGCTTTCCTGCGTGAGAGGTTTGAGTGGCTGGCTCTTGTCGCCGGCCGGTTCGAGCGGGAGCAGGCGGAGGCCGTTCTGGCGGCCGGCGCCGACGATCTGGCCGGCGCCTGGGAGCGGCTCAAGATCCTGAGCTCCTTCTGGAACGATCAGCGGAAGAAGCAGACCCTGCTCAGGGCGGCGAAGGTGGCGGAGCGGACCGGCCGGATCGTCCGGGCGGCCAAAGAGACGGACGGGGTGGGGCGGGTGGATCCTCAGCGGTTCACCGAATCCTCCGAGAGAAAGCTGTGGGAGGCCTGGAGCCGGGTGGCGCCGATGATTCAGGAACAGATCGCCGGCGGGCGGTGGGTCGAGGCGGTGGAGGCCTACGGCTCTCTCTATCCTCAGGTTCACGAGTTTTTCGAGAAGGTGTTTGTCATGGATGAGAATCCCGATCTTCGGCGCAACCGCCTGGCCTTCATGAAGGAGATCTTCCAGGCTCTGGGCGGCAGCTTCGCGGACCTGTCGAGGCTGCCCTTGGCGGAAGAGAGGCAAAAGGTCGGCGCGTGATGGCGAAGAAATGGGTCTATTTCTTCGGGGCGGGGAAGGCGGACGGGTCCGCTCAGATGCGGGATCTCCTGGGCGGCAAGGGGGCGAATCTCGCCGAGATGACCCGGATCGGGCTCCCGGTGCCGCCGGGGTTCACGATCACCACCGAGGTCTGCGCCACTTATGTCCGCCGCAAGAAGAGCTACCCGAAGGAGCTTCTCCCTCAGGTGAAGGAGGCGATCGCCCGGTTGGAGTCGATGACAGGCAAGAGGTTCGGCGACGTCCGGAATCCCCTCTTGGTCAGCGTCCGCTCCGGCGCCCGGGAGTCGATGCCGGGGATGATGGACACGATCCTCAACCTGGGGCTCAACGATCAGACGGTCCAGGCGCTGGCGAGGCGTTCCGGGAATCCCCGTTTCGCCTGGGACAGCTACCGGCGCTTCATCCAGATGTACGGTGATGTGGTGATGGGGGTGCAGGCCGAGGGGAGGGACGCCCATGAGCCTTTCGAGGAGATCCTCGGCGCTTTGAAGAGAGAGGCCCGGGTCGAGAGGGACACCGACTTGACCGAGGGGAACCTGGCGGAGCTGGTGGCCCGCTATAAGCAGCTGATCAAGCGCCGGACAGGCCCGAGGGCCGTGGAGTTCCCCCAGGATCCCCGGAAGCAGCTCTGGGGCGCCATCGGGGCGGTCTTCGAGTCCTGGAACAACGACCGGGCGATCGTCTACCGCCGAAAGTACAACATCCCCCACGAATGGGGGACGGCGGTCAACGTCCAGACGATGGTCTTCGGCAACCTGGGCGACACCAGCGGCACCGGGGTGGCCTTCACGCGGGACCCGGCGACCGGCAGGAAGGAATTCTACGGCGAGTACCTGATCAACGCCCAGGGGGAGGATGTGGTCTCCGGCGTGCGCACCCCCACCCCGATCGCGGATCTTCGTCGGCAGATCCCTAAGGCGCACGCCGAGCTGGAGCGGGTCCGGCGGCTCCTGGAGCGGCATTTCAAGGAGATGCAGGACTTCGAGTTCACCATCGAGGACAACAAGGTGTACATGCTCCAGACCCGGACCGCCAAGCGGACCGGGCTGGCCGCCGTCCGGATCGCGGTCGATATGGTGGAGGAGAAGCTGATCGACTGGAAGAAGGCGGTCGCCCGGGTGCCGGCCGATTCCCTTTCCCATCTGTTGGCCCCGGTGTTCGATCGGAAGGACCGCCAGGAGGCGGAGGGGGCGGGGCGGTTGCTCTGCCGCGGATTGGCCGCGGGGCCGGGGGCGGCCAGCGGCAAGGTGGTCTTTAACGCGGAGGATGCCGCCTCCATGGCCAACCGGGGTGAGCGGGTGCTCCTGGTCCGGATCGAGACCACCCCGGAGGACCTGCGGGGGATGATCGCGGCGGAGGGGATCCTGACCGCCCGCGGCGGGGTCAGCTCCCACGCGGCGCTTGTCGCCCGGCAGATGGGCAAGGTCTGCGTCTGCGGGGCGCAGGATCTCCACATCGATGTCGGGGAGCGCCTGATGCGGGTCAAGGGCCACACCGTCCGTGAAGGGGAGTCGATCTCGATTGACGGGACCTCCGGGGAGGTCTTCCTGGGATCGGTCAAGACCGCCCCCAGCGAGGTGGTTCAGGTCCTCATCCACAAGACCCTCGATCCCAAGAGGAGCGACACCTATCGGCAGTTTACCACCCTCATGGGCTGGGCGGATCGCCTGCGCCGGCTCAAGGTCCGGACGAACGCGGATCAGCCGGATCAGGCGGCCAACGCCATCGCCTTCGGCGCCGAGGGGATCGGCCTCTGCCGGACCGAGCACATGTTCTTCGGCGGCGACCGGATCGACGCCGTGCGGGAGATGATCCTGGCCGAGACCGGCGAGGCCCGTCGCAAGGCCCTGGAGAAGCTCCTCCCTTATCAGCGGGAGGACTTCGTCGGGATCTTCCGCGTGATGAAGGGCCTGCCCGTCACCATCCGGACGCTGGATCCGCCGCTGCACGAGTTTCTCCCCAACGACGGAGAGGTGATGCGGGAGCTGGCGGAGAAGCTCAAGATCCCTTACCAGAAGATCGCGGCGCGGGTGGCGCAGCTCCATGAGGCCAACCCGATGCTGGGCCACCGGGGCTGCCGCTTGGGCGTCTCCTATCCGGAGATCACCCAGATGCAGGCGCGGGCGATCTTTGAAGCGGCCGCCCAGGTGCGGAAGGAAGGGATCCGGGTCCATCCGGAGATCATGATCCCTCTGGTCGGTTTCCCCACGGAGCTGAAGCTCCAGCTGGAGATCATCCACCGGATGGCGGCGGAGGTCCAGGCCAGGACCAGGCAAAAGGTCGAGTACACGGTCGGCACGATGATCGAGATCCCGCGGGCCGCTCTGGTGGCCGACCAGATCGCCGCCGATGCGGAGTTCTTCAGCTTCGGGACCAACGATCTGACCCAGACGGTGTTGGGGATGAGCCGGGACGACAGCGGATCCTTCTTGCCGACTTATCTGGAACATGAGATCATTCGGACGAACCCCTTTGCCTCCGTGGACCAGACCGGTGTGGGCAAGCTGATGAAGCTGGCTGTTGAGGGAGGGCGATCGGTTCGGCCGAACCTGAAGGTGGGGATCTGCGGCGAGCATGGAGGGGACCCCTCCAGCGTCGAGTTTTGCCACCAGCTCGATCTGGATTACGTGAGCTGCTCTCCATTCCGAGTCCCTGTGGCCCGGCTGGCCGCCGCCCAAGCTGCTCTTAAGGAGAAGAATGCCTGATCCGCTCAAGCTGTATCTCAAGGATATCAAGGACATCCCCCTCTTGACGGCGGCGGAGGAGGTGGCCCTCTCCCGCAAGGTGAGGAAGGGAGACCCCGAGGCCAGGCGCCTGATGATCCAGGCCAATCTGAGGCTGGTGATCTCGATCGCCAAGCAGTACAGCTACCTGGGGCTGCCGATCTCCGACCTGATTGAGGAGGGGAACCTCGGATTGATGCGGGCCGTGGCCAAGTTCAACCCGAGCAAGGGATTCCGGTTCTCCACCTATGCCGCCTGGTGGATCAAGCAGTATGTCTTGAGGGCGATCGCCAACCAGGCGAAGACGATCCGAATCCCGGTGTACATGGTGGACATCATCTCCAAGTACCGGAAGGTGAACGAACGGTTGAGCCAGCGGATGGGCCGCAAGCCGACCCCCCAGGAGATCTCCCGCTCCATGAAGATGCCGGTCAAGAAGGTCCAGGATATCGAAGGGATGCTGCTTCAGCCGGCTTCCCTCGATGCCCCATTAGGGGAAGAGGGAACCTCCCAGTTCATCGACCTCGTGGAGCGGAGCCAGGCCCCCTCCGCCAAGGATGAGCTGGCGGAATTCTTGAAAAAGGAACAGGTGGAGGATCTCCTGAGCCGGCTGGGGGACCGGGAGCGGGAGGTCTTGACCTTCCGGTACGGCCTGAAGGATGGAGTGGCCTATACCTTGGGGGAGACGGCCAAGCGCTTGGGGATCACCCGGGAGAGGGTCCGGCAGATCCAGAGTTCCGCCGAGCGGAAGCTCCACACCTTCCTGGCCGCCCAGGAACAGAAGGCCACCTCCTCGTGACTTCAGAGGAGCTCAGGAAGTATGTCCGTGATGTCCCCGGCTACCCGAAGCCCGGGATTATCTTCAAGGATCTGACCCCCCTCTGGCAGGACCCGGCCGCTTTCCGTTTCATGGTGGAGGAGCTGGCGGGCCACTTTCGCTCCTTCCGCGTGGAGACGATCGCAGCCGTCGAGTCTCGGGGACTGATCCTCGGCTCCGCGATGGCCTTCCTGTTAAACACAGGCCTGGTCCCGGTCCGGAAGGCCGGCAAGCTTCCCTGGAACACGGTCAAGGCCTCCTACTCCCTGGAGTACGGCTCCGCCACCTCCGAGCTCCACACCGACGCCTTCAAGCCGGGTGCCCGGGTGTTGGTGGTGGATGATCTGTTGGCGACGGGGGGAACCGCGGAGGCGGCGGTCAAGCTGGTCCAGCAGCTTCAAGGGGATATGGTGGGGCTCGCCTTCCTGGTGGAGCTGAGCTTTCTTAGGGGGCGGCAGCGGCTGGCCCCGCACGGTGTCGAGATCTTCTCTCTGCTGCAGTACAGCCAGCCATGAAACATAAGGAAGTGCGCCTGGGCCGATTCGAACGGCCGGCCCCCTCCTTAGGAGTGAGGTGCTCTATCCATCTGAGCTACAGGCGCGACAGGGATTGCAGCGGTATCCGCTATTATACCCTGACCAGACCAGTATAAGGAGAGGCTCTTCATGATTGACCTTCACATGCACACCTTCCTGAGCGATGGGGTGCTGATTCCCTCCGAGCTGGTCCGGCGGGCCCAGGTCAAGGGCTACCGGGCCTTGGCCATCACCGACCATGTGGATGCCTCGAATGTCGAGTTCCTGGTCCCCCGGCTGGTTCAGGTGTGCGAGCGGCTGAGCGGCAAGGGGAGGCTGACCGTGATCCCCGGGGTGGAGATTACCCATGTCCCGCCGGATGATCTGGGGGCGGTGGTGGAGGCCGCCCGGTCCGCCGGAGCCCGGATGGTGGTGGTCCACGGAGAGACCCTGGTTGAGCCGGTGGCGCCGGGGACCAACCGGCGGGCCTTGGAGCTGGAGATCGATGTCCTGGCCCACCCGGGGCTGATCACCCGGCAGGAGGCCGCCTTGGCCGCCAAGCGGGGGATCGCCCTGGAGCTTTCCGCCCGCCGTGGGCATTGCTACACCAACGGCCATGTGGCCCGGATGGCTCTGGAGACAGGGGCCTCCTTGGTGTTGAACAGCGACGCGCACGCCCCGGAGGACCTGTTGACCTTTGAGGAGGCCAAGAGGATCGTCCTGGGGGCCGGGTTAAGCGGGAAGCAGGTGGAGCGGCTTTACCAGCAGGCGATGCGCCTCGTTGAAAAAAAAACTTGACAAGGCCGAAGGTTACATATTAACATCTTGCCAATTTCGGTATGCCCCTTCTCAAGGTGAGCCATGTCGACCATCAAGAGCGGAACCCGAAGGGGAACGGTGACATCGGGAAGTCGTTAGCTCCCCCGACTGCTTGAAGGTTAGACAGGGTGTACAGCAGACGACATCTGAATTTAATTAGGGAGGGTTAAAACACGATGGGTAGACTGATGCTCGTGGGACTTCTGGCGTTCGCCGTGGCCCTTATGGGAACCGCTGCTTACGCTGAGGTCCAGAACATCAAGGTCGGTGGCGACATCGACATGAAGGCGGCCATGCACAACAACTACGACCTCAAGCTCAAGCAGAAGAACGAGCCGGGGACGACGGGCGGAACCACGCCGGTTGTCACCAACGACGACAACGCCAACTTCTATCTCTCCACGGTTCACGTGACGGTGGACGCGGATCTGACCGACAACGTCGCCGCTCACGTCCGGCTGGTCAACCAGCGGTTCTGGGACGCCGACGGGGCCAACACCAACAACGTCAACATTGACAACGCCTATGTGGTCCTGAAGGAGTTCCTCTATTCGCCCCTGACGGTCATGGTTGGCCGGCAGAACCTGAAGTATGGAACCGGGTTCATCGTGGGGGATGGATTGCTGGGCGACCCCAATGGGATCTTCACCTCCATCGGGACCGGGGCCTCTACCTTGACCGGCATCGGCCGGGAGTACAGCGCCTACAACGCCTTTGATGCGATCCGGCTGATCCTGGATTACTCGCCGGTGACCATCGAGGGGTTGATCGCCAAGGTGAACGAGACCGGCGTGACCGACGATGACGAGGACCTGTACGGGGTGTACGTCAGCTACAAGACCCCGGACTTCGCCTGGTGGAAGGATGGCGTCATCGAGCCGTACTGGTTCTTCAAGAACAACGAAAGCGCCGCCCTCACCGCGAGCGATTCCAGCCTGATCGCCTTCACCCGCCGGCTCTTCGAGGTGAACCGTGTCCACACCTTTGGCGTGCGGACGGCCGGCAATCCCATGCAGAACCTGTGGGTCAATGCCGAGATAGCGGCCCAGGCGGGAGAGATCAAGGACACCACCGGCGCCGGATCTGCGCCTGCGGTTTCCAACATCTTCGAGCGGAAGCGGCATGGTTGGGCGGCCAATCTGGAGGCGAGGTACAACTGGGCGCATGTTCGCTGGACTCCCACGACCGGAGGCGGATACGTTTACTTCTCCGGGACCGGAACCACCGGGGAGGGAAGCACCACGAGCAATAGCGTCGCCGTTTTTGATCGTACCAAGTCGTTCGGTGCTTGGGATGCGATGTACCGTGGTTCCTTCACGACGTTCATCCAGGACTTCTTGGCTGGAAACGACGCCGGAGGGCTCTACACCACGTTTGACGGCCAGGATACCTCTGCGTCCACCAACCGGCATCTCCTGTACGGGGATTTCTCGGTCAAGCCGCTGGAGGACCTGACCCTGTGGCTCCGGTATACCCATGCGTGGTTCGCTCATCCCCCGCGGGTAGGCCGCAGTCATGATGCCGGGTACGAGCTGGACGCCAAAGCGGTGTACAACTACACCGACGATGTTCAGTTGGCGCTCTTCGGGGGCTGGTTCTTCCCCGGCCGGTATTACTATCAACCGGTTTCGTCCCTGCGCGGAAAGGACCTGGCCTGGACCACGGGAGGGTCTGCGACCGTTAAGTTTTAGTTTCTGACGCGCCGCTTAACCAGGCGCGCTTGGAAAATCCATGAGCCCCCGGGAGAGATCCTCCCGGGGGCTCAAATTTTAAGCTCCAAAACAATGCTCCATCTTTCTCTCCTCTGGCACATGCACCAGCCCTGGTACCTGGACCCGGCCTCTGGCCGGTTGGCCCTTCCCTGGGTCCGCCTCCACGCCACCAAGGATTATCTCGACATGGTGGAGCTGGTGAGGGAGTTCCCGGAGATTCGGGTCCATTTCAACCTGACCCCCTCCCTCCTGGAGCAGCTTGAGTTGTATGGGCAGGGAGTCCGGGATGAGCATCAGCTTCTGTCCGAGAAGCCGGCCGATGCTCTGACCCCCGAAGAGATCGCCCGGCTGTTGGAGACGGGCTTCATGGGGCAGCCGGAGCGGATGGTTCACCCCTATCCCCGCTACTTCGAGTTGATGGCCAAGGCAGGCAGAAGGCAGCCCCTCTCCACTCAGGAGCTGAGGGATCTGCAGGTTTGGTCCAACCTGAGCTGGATGGATCCCCGCTGGTGCCGGGAGGATCCTTTCCTCAAGGGGTTGTCGGCCAAAGGCTCCCATTACAGCGAGGAGGAGAAACGCCGTCTCCTTGAGGTTCAGTTGGAGCTCTTAAAGAGGGTGATCCCGGCCTACCGCCTCCTCCAAGAGGAAGGGCGGGCGGAGCTCACCACCAGTCCCTGGTCCCATCCGATCCTCCCCCTGCTCCTCGACACCGGGATTGCCCGCCAGACCAACCCCGGGATGCCGTTGCCGGCGAACCCCTTTCAATTCCCGGAGGATGTCAGCTGGCATTTGAAGAGCGCCCAGGAGCGATACAGCCGATGGTTTGGCCGCCCTCCGGAGGGCCTGTGGCCCTCCGAGGGAAGCGTGAGCGAAGGGATTCTCCCGGCCGTTCAAGAGGCCGGCTTTCGGTGGCTGGCCACGGACGAGGAGATCCTTTGGAAGTCGTTGGGCCAACAGGCCCTGTTCCCCGCCCTGTACCAGCCGTACCGGGTGCGGGCGGGGGAGGGTTCCCTCGCCCTCCTCTTTAGAGACCACACCCTCTCCGACCTGATCGGCTTCGTCTACAGCGGTTGGCCGGCGGAGCAGGCGTCGGCCGATTTCCTGCAGCGGTTGAAATCCATCGAGGCGAAGGCCGATCCCAAGGCCCCGCCTCCCATCGTTCTTGTCGCCCTGGATGGGGAGAACGCATGGGAATCGTATCCGGGCGATGGAGAGCCTTTCTTAAGGGCCCTTTACAAGGGGCTCCGCGAGACCCCGTGGATCCGGTGTTCAACGGTCTCGGAGTATCTCAAGGCCTACCCCCCTCAACAGGAGCTGAAGGGCCTTGCCGCCGGTTCCTGGATTCGGGGGGAGTTCTCCACTTGGATCGGGCACGAGCCTCAGAATCAGGCCTGGGAGGAGTTGGCCCGGGTTCGTCGGCTGGTGGGACTGGAGGAGTGCCGGTCCATCCCCATTGCCCAGGGGAGCGACTGGTTCTGGTGGTTGGGGCCTGAGCACCACTCCCCGGAGGATCCGATCTTTGACCGGCTTTTCCGGTCTCATCTGAAGGCGGCCTATCAGGCCGCCGGCCGCAAGCCTCCCGCCCGCTTGGAGGAGCCGTTCAAACAGGAGCTCCTCAAGCCCATCGCGGCTCCCACCCGGTTTTTCACCCCTCTCCTCGATGGTGAGGTGACCTCCTATTTTGAATGGCTTCACGCCGGGGAGGCCGACTTGACCCATACCGGCTCAGCCATGGCTCGGGCAAGGCCCCTGTTGACCCGGCTCTGGTGGGGTTTTGACGGCTCCTCCCTGTACATCCGGCTGGATCCCTCCAGACCCCTGTCGGAGTGGTCCTGTCAGATGACGCTTCGGGAACGCCGGTTCCAGGTGGAGCTTGTATTTGATCGGGGGGCTGGTGTAAAAGGAAGAGGGTCGCTGATAAAGGCCGACGGCTCTTTGGAGCCGCTCACGGTTCCTTTCCCGGTGGCGGCGCGCAGGATTGTGGAGTTGGGCTTACCCCTTGCCCCTGTGGGCTTATCGGCGGGGGATCTCCTCGAGGTAACGATCTCGATCGAACAGGAGGGACTCGTCCTTGAACGGTATCCGGAATTTGGGAAACTGGTTCTTGCCCCGCCTCAATCGGCGGCGGCCGCGCAGCTTTGGAGCGCCTGAGATGGCAATTCTTTCGGCTCTCCTTTTAGCGGGGTGCGGTGAGATTCAGGCTCCGACCGCGCAGGAGGCGATGACCCATCCGCTGGGGACCGGCGCCCCCTTCACCCGGGGGACCCCCAAGGCGGAAGTCCTGGAGGCGTGGGGAAAACCTAAACATGCGGTTCCTCATGGGGTGGATGAGCTGGGGAATACGCGGGAGGAATGGATCTACGAGGGATGGCTGCCGGGTCTCCCCATCGATCACGAGTACATCTCCCGGACGAAGCATCTGTTCTTCGAGGGAGAGAATCTCGTCCGGTGGACGGAAGATGTCCCCCCGACGGAATCGCCCCGCGATTGACCCCGACCGTGCCGCGGATCCGTTGCTACTTGCCCAAGGGGGGGTGGGATCGGTCCCCCGTCCGCATCGCCGGGCGTGAAGCCCATCACCTCCTCCATGTCTTGAGGGTCACCCCGGGATTCAAGGTGACCTGCTTTGACGGGGAAGGGAACGAGGCGGAGGGAGTTGTGGCCGAGGTCACGCGCCGGGACCTCCTGCTGCGCCTGAAGGGAAAGGGCCGGGCCTCCGTATCCGGATGGCAGATCACCCTGGGGGTGGCCATCCCGCAGGGTGGCAAGCTGGATCAGATCGTGAACGAGGCGACCCAGTTAGGGGTCAGCCGCATCATCCCCCTCTCGACAGCCCGGGGGGTGGTCAAGGTCTCCGCCGAGGCCTTAGGCAGGAAGCTGGCCCATTGGACCCGGATCGCCGTGGAGGCGGGCAAGCAGTCCGGCGTGAGCCGGTTGCCGGCCATTGACCCGGTGACCTCCTGGTCCGGTCTGATTCGGTCCATCAGCGGCTATGACCTGGCCCTGATCGCCGCCATAGAAGGCCCTCACGAAGAGATCAGAGCGCTTCTCAGCCGAGGGTCCGCCCGGACGATCCTCCTTCTCATCGGACCGGAGGGGGACTTCACCCCTGAGGAGATTCGTCAGGCGGTGCAGGCGGGTGCCCATCGGGTTTCCCTGGGGGAGACGGTGCTTCGCTGCGAGACCGCGGCGGTGGCGGCCGTCAGCATCCTCTCTTTCCTCCTTCGCGAGAACCCCAAAGGGTAAATTTTTCCGGTGCCACCCTTGACAATTGATACATCGTATGCCATCCTTGGTGGTGGAAGGGACCCATAAGGTCCGGCACCACTGACAAAGGCAAACCAGCCGTAAGGCTGGGACGCAAAGCCACGGGCCCTCTAAGGAGGGGGTAGCCGGGCTGCCAAAGGGCCAAAGAGACGCCTGAGGGTGTTGTCGTGGTGGACCCCGTCAGGCGTTTCTTTTTGGAAGATATTCAGGCGGTAAGAAAAGTCAAGGCAATGGAGGCGGAGATGAAGAATCCAGAAGCGGAATCGGAGCGCGGAAAGCAAGTTCATCGGGTGGTCACCTTTCTGGATCGGCAGCAGGTGGATTACCTGGACAAGCTGGGCAAGGATGCCCTCTTTTCCACAGGGATGAAGTTCCCGCGGACTCGGGTGATCTCGACTCTGATTGATCTGTTGCGCAAGGCCAATGTCAACGGGGACGGGCTCAGATCGGACCAGGATCTCGAGGATCGTCTCCTGAAGAAACTCGCCAGCGGCGTCCCGGATGCCAAGCGGCTCGCCGGTGAGTTGATGGAGGACAACCGTGCGAGTTCCTCTCGAGTACGGGGATAATTTCCCGATCCTCTCGGATTCTTGGAATCCGGCGATTCCTTGGCGTTTTCCAAAGGTTGGGGGGAAGGGCAAGGGCCGTTCCCTCTTGGGTCGGATCTTCCCCTGGGTGATGTTGGGGGTCGGGGTGGCGGTGGGGATCCTCTGGATGAGTTGGCGTCAGGGGATGCTTGGAATCGAAAGGGGGACCGTCAGGCCGGCCGGTTACCCCGCTACCGAGCAGGCAGGGGAGGCGTTTTCTCCGACCCTGCAGGTTCCTCCGGCGGACCCTCCTCAAGGGATCGCCCCGCGATCTCAGCCGGCTCCCCGGATGAAGAGCCGATTGGCATAGGGAAGATTTCCCGTGCTACCCTGAGAGATTGGAGGAAGGGGGGTGGAGGAGAATGTCGTTTCGCCTGAACACTCCATATTATCCTATTCCGGGGTCGCGGCCCGAGGGGACCTTCGGGGCGATCATGGAGATCCTCCTCAAGACCCGACTCAAGCTTCACCTGGAGACCCGCCGGGAGCTGTACGATGAGGATGTCAATGCCTACCTGGCCGGGCTCCTTGTTTCCTACATCGATCCGGAGTATCTTCAAGCCGTCTCCGAGGTTCTCTCCCGATCAGACCTGGATCTCTATCACGCCGTCGATAAGGCCCAGGACAAGGTTCAGGTTTACTGGATCTACAAGGCCAATGCCGATGATCTTCTGGTTTCACTGGGTGTCTTCCGCCGCATATGGCAGGAGTATGCGGCGGAGCTTGATCGGATGAGGCGTTACTACACCTACGCCTCCGAGTACCAGAGACGGATCTACGGCAAGCCTACGGCGGTCGGAGAGATCCAGGTGAAATTGGCCGAGGGGCAAAAGCGGTATCTGACCATTCTGGCCACGGCCCGTTCCGAGTACCTCCACTTCTTAGAGCAGATCCAGAACGAGGAGATGAGGGCCTTCAGCCACCGCCTGGCCCGGATGGAAGGGGAGCTTCCCCTCAAGGCCAAATGGGACGAATTCCTGGATGCCTACGCCGCGTGGCTGAAGGGATCCCGGGATCCGGTCCTGCGCCAGAAGATCCTTCAGCTGGTCAAGGAGCTTGAGGGGCTGGATCAGACCTTCAAAAATAATTCTGTAATATCTATATTAGATCACGATTAACATCCCCCTATTTTTTCATCCACCCTTGACAGTTCCAAAGGTGTCAGGTATACTTAGGTAAGATTCCCGCGCAAATAGATAATTACGAGGTTCCTATTAGTCCGTTTAACTGGGTCGACATCCTCACCATAATCCTTTTATTCAGAATGGGTTATGTTGGTTTCCGGGAGGGACTCTCTGCCGAGCTCGTGAGGCTGAGCGGGCTGGGCGTCGGGCTCTGTGTAAGCTTCCGGTATTACCAGGCGGCGGGGGACTTCGTGGGGAGGTGGCTGCCGCTTCCGATCGAGTGGGTGGCGGTTCTCGCGATGGCCGGGTTGGCGGTGTTGGTTTACTTTTGTGTGACCCGTGGCCTCCGTTTCATGGAGAAGCTGGTGAAGGTGACCTTTCAGGCGCAATTGAACCAGGTGGGGGGCTGCTTGGGAGGGATCGCCCGGGCTGCCGTGGCGATCAGCCTGATCCTGGTCATCTTCGAGCAGCTTCCTTCGGAGTACCTGAAGACCTCGATCGAGGAGCGTTCTTTCTCAGGGCGGCCCCTTTCGCGGGTGGCCCCGGCGGTCTACGACGGCGCGGTGGTTGGGGCCAGGCACCTCTTGGCGGCTCTTCGGCCCAAGACAGGATGATGATGCCCCTTCGATGATCGCCGAGCAGACGGTTCACGAGATCCAGGAGCATCTGGACATCATCGAGGTGATCGGGGGATACATCTCCTTAAAGAAGGCGGGCAGGAACTTCAAGGCGTTGTGCCCGTTTCATCCGGAGAAGAGCCCCTCCTTCATGGTGTACCCGCAGAAGCAGTTCTTCATCTGCTACGGATGCCATGCGGGGGGAGACCTGATCAGCTTCGTCATGCGGTTCGAGCACCTGGAATTCCCGGAGGCGGTCCGGATCCTGGCTGAGAAGGCCGGCGTCCCTGTGCCTCAGGCGGCGGCGGACCGCCCCGCGGTACACCCGGATCTGTATCGGGCCCATGAGGTCGCGGCCCGCTATTACCATGAGCTGTTGGTGAAGTCCGCCGAGGGGGAGAGGGCCCGCGCCTACTTGAAGGGCCGAGGGGTGGATCCGGCCGCGTGGGAGGTCTTCTCCCTGGGGTACGCTCCCGACCGGTGGGATGGCCTCTTGACCTTGGGCCAGCAGGAGGACCTGACGCCGCAGATCCTGGAGAAGGCGGGGCTGGCGATTCCGCGGGAGGGTGGGTCCGGTTGGTACGACCGGTTCCGGAGCCGCGTGATCTTTCCCATCTGGGACGGGCGGGGCCGCGTGATCGCCTTCGGGGGCCGCGTTCTGGAGGATGCGGCGGGCCCAAAATACATGAACTCCCCGGAGACGGAGCTGTACGTCAAGGGGCGGGTCCTTTACGGCTTGCATCTGGCCGCCCCCCAGATCCGGGAGCGGGACTTCTGCATCGTGGTGGAAGGATACATGGACCTGGTCAGTCCCTATCAGCATGGGATCCGCAATGTGGTGGCCTCGATGGGGACCAGCTTGACGATCGACCAGGTCAAGCTGATCCGGCGCCACACCAAGAACGTCGTGATGGTCTACGACGGGGACTATGCCGGGGAGATGGCCACGCTCCGGGGACTGGACCTGTTCCTGGAGGCGGAGATGCGGGTGAAGGTGGCCGGCCTGCCCGGCGGCCTCGACCCCGACTCCATGATCAAGAGCCAGGGGGTTCAGGCATTCATCCGGGCCATCCAGGAGTCGCAGGACCTGTTTGACTACAAGCTGGGGCTCTTGAAGAAGCGGTTCGATCCCAAGCAGTTGGAGGGGCGCATCCAGATCTGCCAGGAGATGCTGCCGACGATCAAGCGGGTCCCGAGCCCCATCCAGCGCGGGGAATATGTGAAGCGCCTGAGCGAGCTGGCGGGGGTGGATGAGGCGCTCCTTTGGTCGGAGCTGAAGCGGGTCAAGCTGGACGCTCCTTGGCGGCCGGCGGCGATGGAGGAGGCTCATCCGAGGGCCGCGATGACCGCTGAGGATCTCCTCGCCGGCCTCCTGTTGGAGAGGCCGGACCGGTTGGTTCAGTTGGAGGGGCGGCTGGATCCGCAGGATCTTCAGGATCTCCAGGTTCGGCGGCTGGTGACCTGGCTGATGGAAGGGGAGATGACCAATCGCTTCCCGCGCGGTTCCGAGGAATGGGAAAGCCGCATCGCCCGATGGCTGGCCCATGCGGATGCGATCGCCGTGGAGGAAAAGGAACGGGCCTTGGATGAAGTCCTCCAGCGGATCAAGGAGAACCAACGCCGGGCCTACATGGAGGGTTTGAAGGGCTCCATCCGCCGGGCGGAAGAGGCGGGTGATGAGGCCAAGACCACCGAGCTGGTGTTGGAGTACAACCGTTTCATGAAAACGGGCACGGCCGCCACAAGGCAGCTTGAAGGATGAGCACGGGAGGAAAGGGAACAGGTACAGGCACGATGAGACGATTGGATGAATTGAAGAAGCTGATTGCCCTCGGCAAGGAGAAGGGGCGCTTGACCTACGAGGAGGTGAACAATCTCCTTCCGGAGGATGTGACCTCTTCCGAAGAGATCGACGAGATCCTGACCATCCTCGGCAACGAGAACATCGAGATCGTCGACGCCGAAGAGGCCCGCACCCCTTCCGCCAAGGAGGAAAAGGAAGAGAAGGAGGAAAAGGAGGAGGCGGAGTCGCCCGAGGGACAGGAGGAGAAGGCGGAGGAGGAGGCTGAACCGCCGGCCCGGGCTGAGCCGGTGGACGATCCGGTCCGGATGTATCTGCGCCAGATGGGGCAGATCTCCCTTCTGTCTCGTGAGAATGAGCTGCGCCTGGCCAAGGAGATCAAGGAGGCGGAGGTCCAGTACCGTCAGGTCCTCTTTTCCTCGGATCTTGTCCGCCGGGAGGTCCTGGATCTCGTGGGCCGGATCAAGGAGAAGAAGGCCAATCCTGAAGAGTACGTGACCGAGGATTTCAGGCGCAAGGAAAGGCTCCTTCCGAAGCTCCTTCGCCTGGCGGCCAAGGCCCGCGCGACCCGCTCGCAGGCCAAGCGGGCTCAGTCGATGCTGCAGATGCGGCTGATGAGCCCGGTGGTGGAGGAGATCGCCAGCCGAGCGGCTGCTGGATCAGCCGCGGAAAGAGCTGGAGGAGGTCCTTTCCAACCTGCGGCGCCGGGAGGCCGTCTACATCAAGGCCAAGCGGGCCCTGGTGGAGGCCAACCTGCGGCTCGTCGTCTCCATCGCCAAGAAGTACACCAACCGCGGCCTCTCCTTCCTGGACCTCATTCAGGAGGGGAACATCGGCCTCATGAAGGCGGTGGACAAGTTCGAGTACGAGCGGGGCTACAAGTTCTCCACCTACGCCACCTGGTGGATCCGCCAGGCGATCACCCGGGCGATCGCCGACCAGGCCCGGACGATCCGGATCCCGGTCCACATGACGGAGACGATCAACAAGCTGATCCGGACCTCCCGCCAGCTGGTTCAGGAAAACGGCAAGGAACCGACCCCGGAGGAGATCGCCTACGAGATGCGGATGCCGGTGGAGAAGGTCCGGGGGATCTTGAAGATCGCCCAGGAGCCGATCTCCCTGCAGACCCCGATCGGCGACGACGGGGACACCCACTTCGGAGATTTCATCGAGGACAAACGGGCCGTCTCTCCGGCCAACGCCACCGCCTACGCGATGCTCAAGGAGCAGATGGACTCGGTCCTGGAGACCCTGACCGACCGGGAGGGCCAGGTGCTGAAGCTTCGCTTCGGCATCGGGGACGGCTATCCCCGGACCCTCGAAGAGGTGGGCGCCATCTTCAACGTGACCCGGGAACGGGTCCGGCAGATCGAGGCGAAGGCCCTTCGGAAGCTGCGCCACCCTACCCGCTCCCGCCGCCTCCGCGCCTTCCTGGAGCTGGGCACGCTCGGCGAAGAGCGCTCCTGGCTGTAACTTAACTGGGCCCGCCTGGCGCTTTCCGCGCTGCCGCGCTTCAAGCACTTCCTCGCCCACCCCGCTGCTTTCTTGCGAAAGCAAGAAGCGGGGTACCCGGGCTCGGTCGTTCGAACCATGGGACCAGTCGTTCGGGCTAACGCCCTCACTCCTTCGGTAGGGAACCCAGGTTCCCTACCGATTCCACCCTCCTAGAAGAGGCGGGGGACGGTCTCCCCCGCCAGCCCCCTTTGGTCCTCGGTTCGATGCGTGAGATTTGGGCCCGCGAGGATTCGAACCTCGGACC
>JACPXU010000021.1 GCA_016196375.1 Candidatus Omnitrophota bacterium
AAGGAGCCGGAGACGCTGGATTGGATTGATCGTTGGGGGGCCGATGAAAAGGTATTCTTTGATATCGGATCGAATATCGGGATCTATGCAATGTATGCCGCCCTTCGGCATCCGGGGTTGAGGGTCGTCGCCTTTGAGCCGGAGTATTCCAACCTTCACCTTCTCAAGGAGAACCTCGTGGAGAACGGCCTGAAGGAGCGGGTGGAGATCTATGCCGTGGCCCTGGGAAAGGATCGGGGATTGAGCCACCTTCATCTCCAGGATCTCACCCCAGGGGCTGCCCTGAACAGCGAGTCGAGGAGCCCTCTCGCGATGACGCGCAGCCATCTTCCCGTCGTCTGGCGGGAGGGGATCTACGTGATGACGCTGGACGGCTTCTGCGAGGAAACCGGTCTGATGCCGAGCACCATCAAGCTCGACGTGGATGGGAATGAGGGGGAGATCCTTGAGGGAGGGGCCCGGGTCCTCCGTTCGAGGGAGCTGAAATCGATCCTCGTTGAGTCGGAGGATCCGGCCGGCCGGGAGCGGAGCTCGCGCTTTCTGTCGGAAGCAGGGTTCCGGCTCCGGTGGCGGGATCCCTCCAGCCGGAGCTCAAACCAAATCTGGGTGAGGTCCTGATGGAGAGGGGAGAGTCCTTGAAACAGCGGCTGAGGCGGCGTTCACTCCTGTTTGGGACCTGGACCTCGCTGGGGCATCCCTCCATCGCTGAGATCCTTGTCCGCTCCGGAGTCCATTTTGTCGGGATTGACATGGAGCACAGCACCATCTCCCAGGCGGAGGCGCAGCGGATCATCGCCGCCTGCCACGCCGCCGGCGCGGCCTGCCTCCCTCCTCGGCGCCCTTTCCGCGGCGAAGCAAGAACAATGCGCCTACATCGACCTTGCCGGCGACACTGTAGGCTTGCGCAGGATCCTTGGGGATTCCGGGCCAGCTGTCGCATCCGGAGATGACCCGGGCCTGCGCCAAGGTGGTTGAGGCCTGCCGGCGGCAGGGAAAGGCCTGCGGGACGCAGGTGGTGGACCCGACCGAGGAGAATGTGGGAGAGGCCTTCGGGCAGGGATACACCTTCGTGGTTCTTGCCTCCGACGTCTTTCTTCTCTGGAAATGGGCTGAGCGGATGGGGAGTCTCATCCGCTCCATCCGCCAGGTTCCGGCCCGATGACGATTGACGAGCGGTTTCAATTGAAGGGAAAGGTGGCCGTCGTCGTGGGAGGAGCAGGGCATCTTTGCTCCGTTCTCGCTGAGGCGATGGCGGAATCGGGGATGGAGGTGGTGATCCTGGACGCCGCAGCGCCCCCTTCCAAGGATTCGATGAACGGCTCCATCCATCTTCCCTGCGATGTGACCTCGAAGGGGAGTCTCCTTCAGTGCCGCCAAGAGGTCCTGAAGCGACACGGACGCGTGGACGTTCTCTTGAACGGGGCGGGGGTCAATGCTCCGACGCCGTTTCTTGACATCTCGGATGAGGAGGTCCAGCGGATCATCGGCGTCAACCTCACCGGCACCCTGTACGGCTGCCAGGCCTTCGGAGAGACCATGGTCCAGCGGAAGGGGGGCAGCATCATCAACTTCGCCTCGGTCTCGATGGGGCCGCCGCTCTCCAAGGCGTTCGTCTATTCAACGGCGAAGGCGGGGGTGGCCAACCTGACCCAGAACCTGGCGCGGGAATGGGCCCCTTTCCAGGTGCGCGTCAACGCGTTGCGCCCCGGCTTCTTCCCGACCCAGTGGAGCATGAAGCATTTCATCGATGAGGAACGGAAGGCCAAGATCCTGGACCATACGCCGATGGGCCGGTTCGGCAAGCCGGAGGAGCTGATCGGAGCCGTCCTCTGGCTTGCCTCCGACAGCTCCAGCTTCGTCACAGGCTCCATCGTGACCGTGGACGGCGGGTTTACCGCCATGACGATATGATGGGCGTGATGGCCGTCACGGGGGGATCCCGAGGGATCGGCAGGGCGGTGGCGGAGCTCTTTCATGAACGGGGCTACCGGGTGGCGGTCTGCTCCCGGTCACCGAGGGAGGCGTCGCTGCCGCCCGACATCCTGCATCTCTCTCTGGATGTGAGGCGCAGGCAGGAGCTGCTCCATTTTGCGGGGCAGGTCGTGGAGCGTTTCGGCGCGCTGAACCTGCTCGTCAACTGCGCCGGCATCTCCCGCTGGCGGGCCGTTGACGAGATTGACGAGGCCTTCGCCACGGAGGTGATTGAAACCAATGTTCTGGGAACCCTCTGGGGATGCGCCGCGGCGGCGGAGGTGATGGATCAGGGTGACTGCATCGTGAATGTCTCCAGCCTGGCCGGCAAGCGGGGGAGCGCCAACAACAGCGCCTATTGCGCGGCGAAGTTTGCGGTCAACGGCATTACTCAAGCCTTGGCCAAGGAGCTGGGTCCTCGGGGGATCCGCGTCAATGCCGTCTGCCCCGTCTACGTTGACACCGACCATATCCACTCCGCCCTCGCAGAGCCGGCCTCGCCGGCGGGAGGGCAGAGCGTGGAGGCCTATCTGGCCTCGTTCGCGGCCACGCAGACGGCGCTGGGGCGGCTGCCTGAGGCCAGAGAGGTCGCCGAGACGGTCTTCTTCCTGGCCTCCCCGGCCGCCTCTGCGATCACCGGGCAATGCATCAACGTCGATTGCGGGACCTTTCCCCAGTGAATCGCATCCGGGTGGCCGCCGTCATCCCGGCGAGGATGGCCTCCAGCCGTTTCCCCGGCAAGCCGCTCATCTCGGTGCGGGGACTGCCGATGGTGGAGCACGTCCGACGCAGGGCCCTCTTGTGCAGGCGCTTTTCAGAGGTGGTGGTGGCCACCTGCGACGAGGAGATCGCCGCGGCCGTCCGGGGCTACGGCGGGAAGGCCGTCATGACCTCCCTCGCTCACCCCGGAGCGACCGATCGGGTCGCGGAGGCCGCCATGCGGTTGGACTGCACCCATCTGATCAACGTCCAGGGGGACCAGATCCTGGTCCTTCCCGCAGATCTGGAGAGGATGATTCAGGTGATGGAGTCTGAGCCGGAGATTCCCGCCTGGAACGCCGTGGCCCGGATCGAATCGGAGGCGGAGCTCCGTGACCGGTCGGTGGTGAAGTGCGCCGTCTCCGTTTCCGGGCGGGTTCTCTTCTGCGCGCGTGAGGTTTCCCATCCATCCAACGGGGAGAGGTTTGAGCCGTACCGCAGGGTCTTGGGGGTCTTGGGATATCGTCGAGAGTTCCTGGAACGTTTCCGCCTTTTCCCCCGGACGCCGCTTGAGATGGCGGAGGCGGTGGACCAGTCCCGGATCATCGAGCATGACGTGCCGTTGAAAACGGTGGAATTCAGCAAGGGGTACCCGGAGATCAATGAGGAGCGGGAGGTGGGGACTGTCCAGGAGTTTCTCCGACTGGATCGGGCCCAGCAGAGGGTTCTGGAAGAGGTGCTGGCGGGATGAACCGGCCCGTGGTCTATGCGGCGCTGCAGAATTTCTGCGAGTGGGATGATCGCCCCCGGCGGATCCTCCAGGAGACCGGATTCCATCTGGAGGAAAACCGGTTGGGTCGCCGTTTGAAGGGGGAAGAGATGGCCAAGGTTTTGGGCGGCGCCGACGCGGTGCTGGCAGGAGTGGAGCCGTACGACGCCAATATCCTCGCCGCACTCCCTCGGCTCCGGTGCATCAGCCGGTGCGGGGCAGGGACCGATTCCATTGATCTGGCGGCCGCCCGCCAGAGGGGGATCGCCGTCCTGGCGACAGCGGATGAGGTGGTGGAGCCGGTGGCGCAGATGACGGTGGCAATGATCCTCTCCTTAGCCCGAAACCTCCCGCTTCATCTGGCCGATTTCCGGCAGGGATTCTGGAAGAAAAGAACCGGTTTTCTCCTTTCTGAGTGGACGATCGGGCTGGTCGGCTTCGGGCGGATCGGAAGGGCTGTCGCGAGCTACCTTGGGCCCTTCGGTCCTCGGATCCTCGCGGCCGATCCCCGGCTCAGGCCGGCCGACTTGCCCGGCGGAATTCAGGGGCGCGATCTTCCCGCCCTCCTTCGGGAGGCGGACCTGGTTTCTCTGCACGCCGGACGGGATCGAGAGGAAGGGCCGCTGATCGGCGCCGGGGAGCTCGCCCTGATGAGGCGAGGCGCTTTCCTCGTCAACACCGCGCGGGGTTTCCTGGTGGATGAGGCGGCCCTGCTCGATGCCCTTCAGGGAGGCTGGATCGCCGGGGCCGCCCTGGATGTCTTCGAGTCGGAGCCGTACAGCGGCCCGCTGGCCCGGCTGCCCCAGGTGGTGGCGACGCCGCATGTCTCCACCTTGACCCGGGCGTCACGGGCCGCGATGGAGCTTCGCTGCGCTCAAAACCTGGTCGATTTCTTCGCCAAGGTTTCACAGGGGGCGGGGTGAAGATCCGCCGGATGCTGGTGACCGGGGCAGGGGGGATGGTCGGCAGCTACCTCCCCGAGGTTTTCTCGGACATGGAGCTGACGCTCACCGACATCGTCGGGGGCTTCACCCCCTTGGACCTGAGGGATCCTCGAGCGGTGATGGAGATAATCCGCTCGGTCGATCCGGAGGCGGTGCTTCACCTGGGCGCCGCCACCGACGTGGATCGTTGCCAGCAGGAGCCGGAATGGGCCTATCAGACCAACGCCGTCGGGACGCAGAACGTCGCCCTGGCCTGCCTCGCCCAGGGGGCGGCCCTCGTCTATGTCAGCACGGCGGCCGTCTTCCCTGGAGACAAGCCGGAGCCCTACATTGAATTCGACGACCCTCGCCCCGCCAATCTGTACGGCCGCTCCAAGTGGATCGGCGAGCAGATCGTCACCTCCCTCCTCCCCCGCTCCTACATCGTCCGGGCCGGCTGGATGATCGGGGGAGGGTCCAAGGACAAGAAGTTCGTGGGAAAGATCACCCGGTTGATCCTGGATGGGAAGAACCCGATTCAGGCGGTCAATGACAAGTGGGGCAGCCCCACCTACGCCAAGGACCTCCTCAAGGGGATTCGCGCCCTCCTCGGCACCGGCTACTACGGCCTGTACCACATGGCCAATCAAGGCTCCTGCACCCGGTACGACATCGCCTGCGCGATCCGGGAGATCCTGGGCAGAAAAGAGATCTCCGTGGCTCCTGTCTCCTCCGATTGTTTCCCGCTGCCGGCCCCGCGCGGCCGTTCGGAGGCGATCCGGAACCTGAAGGCCGAGCTCCTCGGGTTGGAGCCGATGCGCCCTTGGAGGGAGGCCCTTCGGGAGTACGTCCAGGCGGAGTTGGTTCCTATCCTGGCGGGGCGCTAGAGATGCCGAACAGCCCACCGCGGGTCACGGTCCTGATGACGGTCTACAACGGGATGCCCTATCTGAAAGAGGCGATCCAGAGCCTCCTCGGCCAGACCTTCAGCGACTTTGAGCTCCTCATCATTGACGACGCCAGCACCGATGGCTCCTCGGCCTGCATCGAGTCGTTCCGGGATCCCCGGATCCGTCTGGTCCGGAGCCGGCAGAACCGGGGCCAGGCCGACTCACTGAATCAGGGCCTCTCCTTGGCCTCAAGCCCTTACATCGCCCGGATGGACCAGGATGACGTCTCTCTTCCTGACCGGCTCGCCGCCCAGGTGTCGTTCCTCGACGCCCATCCGGACCTGGCCGCGGCGGGAAGCTGGCTCTACTGGGTCGATTCAAACGGCCGCAAGACCGGCGTCACCGGCCTGCGGATTGAAGATTTCGGCTCCTTCTTGGGGATCCTGCTCGGGCAGGCGACTCCGGTGGGGCATCCCACGGCGATGTTCCGGCGGGAGGTCTTCGCGGCGGTGGGAACGTATGACCCCGCCTTCGCTCCCTGCGAGGATTATGAGCTTTGGTGCCGCATCGCCCTGCGCCGGTATCGGGCGGGGATGATTCCCCGGCCGCTCTTGATGCTTCGGCTCCATGACCGCCAGCAGAGCGCCACGAAGCTCACCCTCCAGCAGGAGCAGGCCAAGCGGGCCCACCTTCGTCTGATCTCCGCCTTCTTGAACGGCGGCCGGGGGGAAGAGGTGGCCTCCCTGCTCAGGATGGAGAGTTCCTTTTGGGCCGCGCACCCTTCTTCAAAAGAGGTGGCGGCGGTCTGCGAAGCGTTGGAGCAGATCCTCCTCGCGATCTCGACGAGGTTTCAGTTGAACCGACAGGAACTCGCTCATTTGAGACTGAGGATTTCCTGCTGGATCGCCCGCGCCGCGTTCCTGGCGATCTTGAAGAAACAGCGTCAGAGCCTGGCCGCCTACCGGCAGGCGCTTCGGGCGGGGTGGGGGATCCTCTCCTATCCGCCGCTCCTCATCTATCCGTTTTGCTTTCTCCTCTCCCCTCTCTTCTTCTCGGCGGTGGGGCGGGCGGCGGCCCGGTCCGCCGGGTGGCTGAACCGGCAGCGGTACGTGGCCCGGTTGATGATCGATTCCATGAGGACCGGGTAGTCATGGAGGTCCTCTACATCTCTTACGACGGCATGTTGGAGCCGCTGGGACAATCCCAGGTGGTGAACACCCTCACCCGGCTTGCCGGGAGACATTCCATCAGCCTACTCTCATTCGAGAAGGGGAGCGACCTGATCGATTCCGGGAGGCTCAAGGAGTGCGCCCGGCAGATGAGGGAAGCCGGGATCCATTGGATCCGGCTCCGCTACCACAAGAGGCCCCTTTTCTTGGCCAAGGGTTGGGATCTGCTTCAGGGGATCGCGGCGGGGGCCTTTGCCTGCCGGGGCAGGAGGGTCCGCCTCGTTCATGCTCGAGGGTATCTGGCCTCGGCGATCGCCCTCGCCTTAAAGAGGATGTTCCATCTGAAGTTCCTGTTCGACATGCGTGGGTTCTGGCCGGAGGAGAAGGTGGGTGCCGGTCACTGGACCGATCGGGATTGGATGTACCGGGCGGCGAAGGGATGGGAGCAACGTTTCTTTGAGAAGGCCGATGCCATCGTCTCTCTCACCCGGGCCGGGGTCCGTGTCTTTCCCGCGCTGGGCTATTCCATCCCCTCCACGACGATCATCGAGGTGATTCCAACCTGCGTGGATCTGGAGCGGTTTTGCCCGGGCCCAAGGGATCAGCGGCTGGGAAAGGCCCTGGGGATGAACGGAGGTCCTGTCCTGGGCTGCGTGGGGAACCTCTCCGGCTGGTACCTGCGGGATGAAACGCTTCGCTGCATGGCCTTCCTGATGGAAAGGCTGGAGGGATCCCAGGCGCTGTTCGTCACCCGGGAGGATCACCCCCTCTTAAGGTCTGACGCGATCCGGGCCGGGATCCCGTCCCGACGGCTCCGGATCGTCGGGGTCCACTTTTCCGAGATGCCGGAGCACTTGCGCTGGATGGATCTGGGCGTCTTCTTTATCCGAGCCGACTTCTCCAAGAAAGGTTCGGCCGCCACCAAGCTGGGCGAATTCCTCGCCACGGGGGTGCCGGTCGTGATCAACGCCGGGGTCGGAGATTCCGACCGGATTGTTCGGGAGGAGGACGCGGGTGTCTTATTGCAGGATTTGAGCCGTGAGGATTTTGAAGGGAGCCTGGGAAAGGTAAAGGGCCTGCTGAATGATCCGGCCTGTCCGGCCCGGTGCCGTGCCGCGGCCCAGCGCTACTTCGA
>JACPXU010000013.1 GCA_016196375.1 Candidatus Omnitrophota bacterium
GATGGCGCCGTCCATCTGCGCCGGGCCGGTGATCATGTTCTTCACGTAGTCCGCGTGGCCGGGGCAGTCCACGTGGGCGTAATGGCGGCCGTCCGTCTCGTACTCGACGTGGGCGATGTTCACCGTGAGGATCTTGCTGGCGTCCCGAACGACGCCTCCCTTGGCGATGTCGGCGTATTCCCGGACGGTGGACTGACCCTTCTTCGCCAGCACCTTCGTGATGGCGCTGGTCAGCGTGGTCTTCCCATGATCGACGTGGCCGATGGTCCCGACGTTGACATGAGGCTTCTTTCGCTCGAACTTCTCCTTAGCCATTGTGCATTCTCCTTGAAGGCTTCCTCAACCTGAAAATGGCAATAAACCTCCTTATCCCTTTCAGCTGGAGACGGGAATTGAACCCGTGACCCCGTCCTTACCAAGGACGTGCTCTACCGACTGAGCTACTCCAGCAAGGTTCACTCGCTGGTCTTAAGTAGAACGGCTCGTTTCTTTAAAGGAGGTGCAAAACCCCTTATTATATGGAGAGATAAGGAGGTGTCAAGAAAAATATCACGGGAATGTTACAGCGGGCGAGCGGAATCGAACCGCCGTGAGGAGTTTGGAAAACTCCCGTTCTACCATTGAACTACGCCCGCGTGTTATCCGGAGCTGGTTTCAAACCCTAATGGGGTCAGACCCCATCAATGGTGGTGGGCAGGAGAGGATTCGAACCTCTGTAGGCCTCTCGACCATCAGCTTTACAGGCTGACCCATTTAGCCACTTTGGTACCTGCCCGATCAAAATCGGCGACTCCGTATTGTACGAAGAGATTAAACTGAAGACAAGCTGGCGAGAGGAATTGAACCTCCAACCTGCTGTTTACAAAACAGCTGCTCTGCCATTGAGCTACGCCAGCGAACTATTCCGCCCCGGCTTTCTTGAAGGCCTCGGGCAAGGCGGCGAGAAGGTCGGAGGCGATGAGGCTCGGCTGGCCCACCCGGCGGGCCGCGATGTCCCCGGCCAGGCCGTGGAGATGCACCCCTGCCCTGGCCGCCTCGAACGGGTCGCTCCCCTGGCCGATGAAGGCGGCGATGATCCCGGTCAACATATCCCCCATCCCGGCCGTCGCCATCCCCGGATTTCCGGTGGAGTTGACGTAGGTTCTCCCGGTCGCAGAGGCCACCACGCTCCGGTGGCCTTCCAGCACGACGACCGCCCGCAGCTCCCGCGCGGTCTTCGCCGCGATCCGGAGGCGGCTCCTTTGCACCGCCTGGATCGTCGTCCCCAAGAGACGGGCCATCTCGCCCGGATGCGGAGTGATCACGACCGGGACGCGGGCCTTCGACAGCCGCCTCCGGGCCGCGCCGGAGAAGGCGTTCACCCCGTCGGCATCCAGCACCACCGGCAGCTCCGTCTCCGCCACCAGCCGCTGGACCGCCCTCATCGCCGGCGGCTCCTGCGACAGGCCGGGCCCCAGCGCGACGACATCCGCCCTGGCCAGAAGAGGGGCCAGCCGCTCCACCGAGTGGGGGCTCAACGTCCCCGCCGGGCTCTCCGGCAAGGGATAGACCATCGCCTCGTTTAATTTGGAGGCGATGATGAAGTAGACCGATTCCGGCACGCCGACCGTCACCAGGCCGGCCCCCGCCCGCAGAGCCGCCAACGCGCAGAGGACCGGCGCCCCGGTGAGACCGATGGATCCGGCCACCACCAGAACATGGCCGTAGTCCCCTTTGTGGGAGTCGGCGCGGCGCAGGAGGAACCGGGTGTTCACGGTCACGGGGAGACCACGACGGCCGTGGCCATCGCGTAGGCGTGGGTGTGAGTAAGGGACACGTGGATCTTCAGCCTCGACCAGCGCTTCATCGTTCCCGCGAGACGCACCGACGGCTGTCCCGACTTGGAGCGGACGATCTCCAGATCCTTCCACTCCAGCGCCAGCCCCTTGGGCGCCCCGAGCGCCTTGACCACCGCCTCCTTGGCCGCGAACCGGGCGGCCAGATGCTGCGCCATCGTCCGATGGGCCCGCGCGTACCGGAGCTCCGATTCGGTGAAGAGCCGGCCCAGCAGGCGATCGCCCCACCGCTGGACGGCCTGATGGAAGCGGGGAACCTCGACGAGATCAATCCCTGTTCCGACAATCTTCATCGCGTCAGCCGGACCATCTCGCGCACCGCCTGCTCGAGGCCGACCTCCAGCGAACGGGCCACGATGGAAAAGCCGATGTTGAGCTCCTCGACCTCCGGGATCCGGGCCACCGGCCGGACGTTGCGAGTGTCGAGCCCGTGGCCGGCCGCCACCGCGAGGCCGAGGGACCGGGCCTGCCGGGCGGCCGCCTTGAGATCCTCCAGCGCCCGGCGGCGCTCAGGGCCGGACCGGGCCTCGGCATAGCGGCCGGTGTGAAGCTCCACCATCGGGACCCCGAGCCGATGGGCCAGGCCGATCTGCGTCCGATTCGGATCGATGAAGAGGCTCACCCGGACCCCGGCCTCCTTGAGCCGGCGGATCGCCCGGCGGACCCGCATCCCGGCAAGCCGGAGATCAAGGCCCCCCTCCGTCGTCAGCTCCCGCCGCCGCTCCGGGACGAGGGTGGCCTGGTCCGGCTTCACCCGGCAGGCGATCCGGACGATCCCAGGATCCGCGGCCATCTCCAGATTGAGGGAGGTCCGGACCGCGCGCCTGAGGAACCGGAGATCCTCCTCCTGGATGTGCCGGCGATCCTCTCTGAGATGGCAGACGATCCCATCGCAGCCGGCCCGCTCCGCCACCCTCGCAGCCCAGAGTGGGCTGGGGACCGGGCCCCCCCTGGCCTGGCGCAGCGTCGCCACATGGTCCACGTTGACTCCCAGCCGAGGCATCGCTCACAAATGAAGCCCCTGGCGGACGGCGAGCCACGTGCCGACGGCAAGGGCCAGAGCGATCAGCTTCAGCCAGAAGCGGTGAGGGAACCATCCCTCCCCTGAGGAACGGATCTGAAACATCAGCCGGGCACCCCCGCCTGCGGGGCCGAAGGGGCGGCATGCGTCATGCGGGGCTTGGTGCCGGCCACTTCATAGAGAAGCTGGGCCAGCTTCTCCCGGTCGATCCCGCGCGTCAGCTCCCCCTTGGCGGCGAGCGAAACGATCCCGGTCTCCTCGGACACCACAATCACCGCCGCGTCGGTCTCCTCGCTCAAGCCGACCGCCGCCCGATGCCGGGTCCCCAGCGTTTTCGAAAGGCGGGTGTTCTCGCTCAAGGGGAAGAGGCAGGCGGCGGCCGTCAACCGCCCCTGCGAGATCACCACGCCGCCGTCGTGGAGAGGGGTGTTCGGCATGAAGATCGTCTGCAGCAGCTCGCTCGAGATCGCCGCCTCCATCATCACCCCGGTCTCCATATAGGGACGCAGGGGGGTCTGCCGCTCGATGGCCAGGATCGCCCCGATCCTCTGCCGGGAAAGGGCGAGGACCCCCTTGACGATCTCCTCGACCACCTGCTCCTGGCGGGGATTGAGCCGAAAGATCGCCTCACCCCCGATCCGGGCCAGGCCGCGCCTGAGCTCCGGATGAAAGATGACGATGAAGGCCACCGCCACCACGGTGGCCACCTTGGTGAAGAGCCAGGTCAGGACTTGAAGATGAAGGAGGGCCGACACCATGAAGATCAGGGCCAGGACGACGATCCCGCCCAGCACCTGGACCGCCATCGTCCCCTGGAAGAAGACGAGGAACCAGTAGTAGAAGACCCAGAGGATCCCGATCTCGAGAAGGACCCGGAGGAACTCAAGGAGCGAATGAAGGAGGCTCATCCCGCGGCTCTAAGGATGGCGTCGGCGACACCGGCCACCCGGCGCATCGCCGCCACGTCGTGAACCCGGACGATGTCCGCTCCATGGGCCACCCCCAGGGCCACGGCGGCGGTGGTCCCCATGAGCCGATCATGGCTGCCGCTATCGGAGGCGGCACCACTAGGCCCTCCTGCCGCGTGGGGAGGGGTGCCGAGGAGATGCCCGATGAACGACTTCCGAGAGGGGCCGATCACCAGCGGGTAGCCCAGCCTCTTGAAGGCGGAGAGATTCTTCAACAGGAGCAAGTTTTCCCGAAGCCCCTTGCCGAAACCGATCCCCGGATCCAGGAGGATCCGATTCTTCCGGATCCCGGCGGCCCGGGCCTTGGCCAAGGAGGCCTTCAGCTCAGCGATGATCTCCGGGATCAGCCGCCGGTAGCGGGGCCTTCTCTGCATGGTCCGCGGGGTCCCGCGCATGTGCATCAGGATCACAGGCACCTCGGCCCGCGCCACCAGCTCAGGCATCCGGGGATCCCTCAGGGCGGTCACGTCGTTCACCAGGGCGGCCCCGGCCCGGATCGCCGCGCCGGCCACCTTCGCCTTCCAGGTGTCCACCGAGATCGGAACCTTGAGCCGCCCGGCCAGCCGCTCAATGACCGGCAGGATCCTCCTCATCTCCTCCTCAGCGGAAACGGGCCTGGCCCCGGGCCTCGTTGACTCTCCCCCCACGTCGATCAGGTCCGCCCCCTCCTCCTGAAGCCTCAAGGCATGGGAAACGGCCCGGCGGGGATTGAGGTAGAGGCCGCCGTCGCTGAAGGAATCGGGTGTCACGTTCAAGATCCCCATCAGGAGGGTTCGTTCCCCAAGGGGGAGTTGGAAGGAACCACAGGTCAACCCCAACTTAGAGCTCTCAGGCGGGCATCGGTTGGGAAGCGCCGGAGGGAGGCTCCATCGGCTTCGGGGTCTCCTCGGCCATGACGATCCGCTTCGCCTCATCTCCATCCAGCACCTCCTTCTCCAACAGGGTGTCGGAGAGCCGCTTCAGGCGATCCTTGTGCTGGTTGAGGATCCCCTTCGCCCGCTGGTGGCATTCCTCGATGATCCGCCGGATCTCCTGGTCAATGATGACCGCCGTCTGGTCGGAGTAGTTCCGCTCCTCCGCGATGTCCCGGCCGAGGAAGATCATCCCCTCCCTCTTGCCGTAGGTGAGGGAGCCGAGGCGGTCGCTCATCCCGTACTCGCAGACCATCCGGCGGGCGATCTCGGTGGCCATCTCCAGGTCGTTCTGGGCGCCGGTGGTGATCTCATCGAAGGTCATCTCCTCCGCCGCCCGGCCTCCCAACAGGACGGCGAGCTTCGCCAGAAGCTCCCTGCGGGTCATGATGTAGCGGTCCTCCAGCGGCATCTGCATCGTGTAGCCGAGGGCCGCGGTCCCCCGGGGGATGATCGAGACCTTGTGAACCGGATCGGTCCCCGGGATCATGATGGAGACCAGGGCGTGCCCCGCCTCGTGGCAGGCGACGATCGACTTCTCATAGGGGGAGATGACCCGGGACTTCCGCTCCGGCCCGGCCATGACCCGCTCAATCGCCGCCTCCAGCTCCTGCATCCCGACCCCCTCCTTCCCGCGGCGGGCCGCCAGGAGGGCCGCCTCGTTGGCCAGGTTGGCCAGGTCCGCCCCTGAGAAACCGGGGGTCTGCCGGGCGATCGACCTCAAGTCCACCTCCTTGGCCAGCTTGATCTTCCGGGTGTGGACCTTCAGGATCTCCTCGCGCCCCTTCAGGTCCGGCCGGTCGATCACGATCTGCCGGTCGAACCGCCCCGGCCTCAAGAGGGCCGGATCCAGGACATCGGGCCGGTTGGTGGCGGCCACCAGGATCACCCCCTCCTGGGTGTTGAAGCCGTCCATCTCGACGAGGAGGGCGTTCAAGGTCTGTTCCCGCTCGTCGTGGCCCCCGCCGATCCCGGCGAACCGCTGGCGCCCCACCGCGTCGATCTCGTCGATGAAGATGATGCATCCCCGGCCGGAGGTCTTGGCGGACTTCTTCGCCTGATCGAACAGGTCCCGCACCCGGGAGGCCCCCACCCCGACGAACATCTCGGCGACATCCGAGCCGCTGATCGAGAAGAAGGGGACCGCCGCCTCGCCCGCCACCGCCTTGGCCATGAGTGTTTCCCGAAGGAGAGAAGCCGCCCTCCTCCCTGGGCCCCGCGATACAGCAGCATCCAGAAGGCGCCCAGCAGCAGGAACGGACCCAACAGATTGAAGAGGAAGCTCAGCCACAGGGTCCGGGGCGCATCCACCTGGAAGGTGGGAACCTTATCCCTCAAGAGACGGATCAGATCCGGGTCCTGGTCCGGGATCGTGACCAGATAACGGCGGCCATCCTCCATGTCGCCCTGAATGAGGTTCTCCGTCTGGACCGCGGTGCGGACTCGATGGCCGGGCTGATCGGAGGAGAGGGTGTGGTAGAACTCCCCATAGGAGATCTTCTGAGGGATCCCCTCCATCGTCCCGGCTCCAAACCGGGACATATAGAGGATGGCCAGCCCCAGCAAAAACCAGACGGTCCACCAAAACCACCGAAAGGTCGGCTTAGGCGGCGGAGGCGTTGAAACCGGCGTTCTCCCGCTCTCTAGGGTCGGCATCAAGATTCACCGGTTCTTAGTGTACCAGATTGTCGGACCAAGAGCCAGCGTTCCTCCAGCAGCTCGGCACGCACCCGGTGCGGGAGGTCAACGCCCGTCGGGCCTCCATTGGAATCGCAGAGGAGGGCCTCCAGGGTTCCCCAATGACGCGAAGAGAATCCTTGGAGATTCCCTTGAAGACGGGCAAGGGCCAATCTCAAGACCCCTCGACGCAGGGCCGTCGGATCCCGACGGAGCCGCCTGCGGTCGATCCGCACCCAGCCCTTTCCCAGGCGGGCCACCTGCCGGAACCTGGCCTGGAGCTGGCCGCTCATCCAGTCCAGGTCCTCCCGAAGGATCTCGGCCAGCCCGCTCAAGCGCTCCCGCACCTGGGGATTGTACCGGCTCTCCAAAAGAGGGATCAGCTCATGCCGGATCCGGTTGCGCAGGTACCGGGGGGAATTATTTGTCCGATCCTTGAGCGGCCGGATCCCGTGCCCCTTCAGGTAGGCGATCCCCTCCGCCCGCGAGGAGCGGATCAGGGGGCGGACGATCTTCATCCCCTCCATGCGCCGAACCGGCGGGATGCCGGCCAAACCGGTCGTGCCGGCCCCGCGAATCAGCCACATGAGGACCGTCTCCGCCTGGTCGTCCCGGGTATGACCCAGGGCGATCGTCCCGCATCGGTGGCGTCGGGCCAGCAGCGTCAACGCCTCGTACCGGGCCTCCCGCGCCGCCGCCTCCGGCGATTCACCACCCCTCTTTCTGACCGACCGCCGGATCCGATGGGCAGGAACGCCCCACCGGCGGCAGGTGGCCTGAACGAGGGCCGCCTCGCGGCGGGCCGCCGCGGGACGAAGGCCATGATCCACATAGGCGGCCTGAAGCGCAACCCGGAACCGATCCCTGAGCGAAACCAACGCGGCCAGGAGGGCGAGGGAATCCGGCCCGCCGGAAACTCCGATGAGGACCCGGTCGCCGGCCCTGAGCATCCGGTGCCTTTCAATCGTGGATCGGACGGTGTCGAGAAACATGCTAAAGGTAAAAGATCAGTTGCCGCTGGCGCTCTATCTCCGTCGCCCGTACCGAAGACAGGTCGTAGAGGAGGATTCCCGCGCGCTGCAGGATCGCCACAACTGTCACCAGCTCCCTCTGAGAGTAAGCCCCAAGGTCATCCCCTTCCATCACCCGAAGTCCGACGATCCCCTTCTCCTTCAGCAGGTTGAGCCAGTCCTCTCGGGTTTCCTCGGTAGCGAAAACGCCATTCAAGAGAACCAGGTCGCCCGGCCGCGCCTCCGCAAGCGCTTCGCCCGCCTCCGCTGCCGCTTCGGCGATCAACTCCCTCACTTGGAAGGATTTCCTCCAAGCCTCAGGAACCCGAATCCCGCGGTGCACCCAGACCGTGGCAGGTTGAGTGAAGTGCCCCTCCGGGGACGGCGCCGCCGGAACCACCAATGCCCGGCCGTTGCCCCCCAGGAAGCGCGTCAGCTCGGCGGATTCCGCCAAGACCGGCCGATCAGGACGGGTGACGTTGATCATGCCGTCATAAACCTGAGCCCCGATCCCTCCCATCCTTTCCGCCCAAGGCGTCGCCCACGCGAACATTGCAGGTCCCCCGGCGGTCCGAGCCAAGACCTGCGACAACAGCTCCCAAGCCATCCGCCTCTGTTCCGCAGAGCGCATGTCGCCGGAATCCCTGAGGATCCCCTGGAGCGCGTCCGCAATAAAGAGGACCTGGGGCTGCGAGAGTTCATGTTCCAGAAGCTTCGACAAATCGCGGAAATATTCCGCCGGCGCCACCTTCCGCAGCAGCGGCCTTTGAACCCTTCGCCGGATTAAATCGTCCATCATCAAATGAGGCTCTTCACCGTTTCCTGTGGGTGATTTTCACGGTTTTTCAAGGATCTGGGATGAAAGAGGTGAGCACTTTGAGCTTCAAGTACTCGGGGTCTCGGATCC
>JACPXU010000014.1 GCA_016196375.1 Candidatus Omnitrophota bacterium
CCCAGGACGGCCAGGAGGACCGGCTCGAAGAGGGTGGTCATCTGCTTCAGGCTGTAATTGACCCTCATCTCGTAGAAGTCGGCGATCTTGGCCAGGAGCAGGTCGAGCCTGCCGGTCTCCTCTCCCACCCGGATCATCTGGACGGCGTCAAGCGGGAACACCTTCCCCTTGGAAAGGAGGGCGGCGATCCCTTGGCCCTGCTCGACGCCGGCGCCGACCCGCTTGATCTCCTCGAGGATCACCCTGTTTTCGACCAGGCCGCTCGCCGTCTCCAGCGAGCTTAAGATCGGGACCCCGCTTCCCACCAGCGTCCCCAGCGTCCGGGTGAAGCGGGCGATGTTCGTCTGGTCGATCACTTGGCCCAGGAACGGGACCTTGAGGAGCAGCCGGTCGGTTTCCAGCCGCACCGAGGGGATTCGATAGAGGATTCCCCATCCCAGAGAGGCGGCGCCGGCCAACAGCCCCAGGAGCCACCAGCGGCTCCGGATCATCCCTCCCACCGCCTGCAGGATCCGGGTGGGCAAGGGAAGGGAGATCCCCGCCTTGGCGAAGAGGGAGGCGAACTGCGGGACCACCAGGGTCACGACCACCAGGATCAGGAGGGTGGCCGCCGCCAGAAGGATGCAGGGGTAAAGCAGCGCCCCCATGACCGCCCGTCTCAGGGCCAGGTCTCTCTCCGCGGAGATCGCGAAGCGGTTCAGGACCGTGTCGAGATGACCGCTCTCCTCTCCGACGGCGACCAGGCGGACCAGCGGCGTTGGGAAGACCGACGGCTGGTGGCTGAGGCTCTGGGAGAAAGAGGTCCCTCCCTCGATCTCCCGCCGCGTCACCTCCAGCGCTCCCTTCAGGGCGCAGGGGGGAGTCTGGGAGGCCACGGTATCGAGCGCCGAGACCAGCGGCACTCCCGCTTCCAGCAGGTTGGACAATTGGATCGCCGTCATGAGCAGCGCCTCCTCCGAGACGGCCCGGCCCCTCACCAGGGCCTTCATCCCCTCCCCTCGCGCCGCCTCCTCGACCCGGGTCACCAGGTATCCCATCTTTTTCAAGGAGTGGGCGAGGGCCGCTCTGGAGTCGGCCTCGAACACCCCCTTGATCAGGCGGCCCGCTTCGTCCCGGGCTTGATACGTGAAGGTGGGCATCCGCAGGCTCCCTCACTGCTCCTGCGTGACCCGCAGGACCTCATCGAGTGTGGTGACCCCATCGGCCGCCTTCGAGATCCCGTCGTCTCGCAGCGTCCGCATCCCCTTTTGGACGGCGTGCTCCCTTAAGCCGGCCGTGGAGGCCTTGGCGATCGTGAGCCGCCCCATCTCCTCATCCATCGCCATCAGCTCAAAGATGCCGAGCCGCCCCCGGTACCCGCTGTTCCCGCATTTCCTGCAGCCCTTCCCGTGGAAGAGGGTCTTCGAGGGAAGCGGCAGGGGCGCGGGGTTCGGGGCCGGGGCCTTGCAATCGGGGCAGATCGTGCGGACGAGCCGCTGCGCCGCCACGCCGATCAGGCTGGAGGCCACGAGGAACGGCTCTATCCCCATGTCGAGGAGCCGGGTGATCGCGGTGGGGGCGTCGTTGGTGTGCAGCGTCGAGAAGACGAGATGGCCGGTGAGGGCGGCCTGGATGGCGATCTCCGCCGTCTCCCGGTCCCGGATCTCCCCCACCATGATGACGTCGGGGTCCTGCCGGAGGATCGAGCGCAGGCCGGTGGCGAAGGTCAGGCCGACCGTCGGGTTGACCGGGATCTGCCGGATCCCGGCCAGGCGATACTCCACCGGGTCCTCAATGGTGATGATATTCCGCTCGGCGGCGTTCAGGGAGGCGAGGGAGGCGTACAGGGTGGTGGTCTTCCCTGAGCCGGTCGGGCCGGTGACGAGAAGGATCCCCCAGGGCCGTTTCAGGAGGGCCTGATACTTGGGGAGGAACTCCGTGGCCATTCCCAGCTCGTGAAGGCCGATCCGGATCCCCGTGGTATCGAGCAGCCTCAAGACCACCGCCTCCCCGTCGATGGCCGGCATCACCGAGACCCTCACATCCACCTCGTGTCCGTCCATCATGATCCGAAACCGCCCGTCCTGCGGCTTGCGCCGCTCCGCGATGTCGAGACTCGCCAGGATCTTGATCCTGGAGACCACCGCCGGCTCCAGGTGCTTGGGCAGGGCGGTCGATTCATGAAGGATCCCGTCGATCCTGAACCGGACCTTGAGCTGCTCCTGCGACGGGTCCAGGTGGACGTCCGAGGCCCGGTTCCGGATGGCGTCGGAGAGGAACAGGTTGACCAGCCGGACCAGGGGCGGGTCGGACACGATCCCCTCGAGCCGCTTCGCCTCCGGGGCCTCCCCCTGCTTCAGGCCGAGCTTCTCCTCGGTGAGGTCGCCGACCAGCTCCTCCACGCGCCCCTTCGCCCCGTAGCATTCCTCCAGCGCCTGGAGGATCTCCCCCTCGGTGGCGACGACCGGTTCCACCGCCATGCCGGTGCGCAGCCGCAGCTCATCCAGCCCAGGGAGGTTCAGCGGGTCGGAGGTGGCCACCGTCAAGGTTCGCCCCACCTTGAACAGGGGGATCATCCGATGCTTGCGCGACAGCGCCTCCGGGACCGTCTCCAGCACCTTCGGATCGATCAGATACGACTTCAGCTCCACCCGGGGGATCCCCAGCCGCCGGCTCAGCCAATCGGCCAGGGCTCCCGGCTCGATCAGCTTCAGGCGGCTCAAGGCCTGGCGCAGGGTCTCGCCGGAGCGGGCCGCCTCCTGCTGGGCCTGGGCGATCTGCTCAACGGTCAGGAGCCCCTCCTCCACCAGTTCCTCCTCGAGCCTCTTGGCCTGCTCCTGCTTCATCCCGCCCCTCCCCTATCCCTTCCCGTCACCAAAGATCTTGCGGATCTCCTCAAGGAGATTCTGCGGCCGGTACGGCTTGGTGATGATCATGCCGCTCTCCTCCATCTCCAGGCCCCGTTTGGTGGAGGCAAGGAGCTTCAGGTTCTTCACCGCGACGGTGTTGCTGGGGGTCAGGGCCGTCAAGAAGAGGATCGGGATTCCCTTCAGCTCCGGATCCCGCCGGAAGGCATGGTAGCTCTCGATTCCCCCCTGGCCGGTCATCACCAGATCCAGGATCACGAGATCCGGCTTCTGCCGCTTGGCCAAGTTGATGGCGTCAGGTCCGCCGCCCGCCTCCAGGACCTGAAAGCCTTCGGCGGCGAGGCGCTTCCTCAAGGCCGTTCGGGTTCCCGACTCATCCGATACGATCAGGATCGCTCTCTTCTTTTTCATCTTTTCTCCAGGATCGCCTCCACCGGCTTCTCCTCGCCCTCCCTTTTTCGGGCCAGCCTCATCACCGCCGCCAGCTACGTCTCCTCCTGAGGGACCAGCGCCCAACCCCAGCGCAGCGCCATCCCCTTGAGAGGAGATGGCGCTGATCGGGCGAGGCCGATCAGGCGCCGGGCGAACGCCTTGAACCCTTTCGGATCCAACAGGGCAAGCACCACCAGCCCGCCAGCGCCGGCCGGATTGATCAGGACCCGGTCCTGGCGGGAGATCTCCTGCTCCAGAAAATGAACGGCCTGCCGCTGCTCCGGACCCTCCGGCGGTGAGGTGAGCGTCAGGAGGCCCAAGGCCGATCCTTCCCGGGCCGCCTGCTCCCGCATCACCCGGAACTCCTCCGTCAAGGCAAAGGCAGGGGTGTATAGAGGGAAGCTCACCGTGAAGGTGGTTCCTTTCCCCGGCGCCGACGCCACCCGCAACGTCCCTCCATGCAGCTGCACCAGATCCTTCACGATCGCCAGCCCCAGCCCGGTCCCGCGGCTGCCCAGCCGGGCGGGGATCCTTGTCTGGAAGAACCTCTCGAAGAGGCGCCGCTGCTCCCGCTGCGAGATTCCCACGCCGGTGTCGGTCACCTCCATCTGGACGGAGTTTCCCCTGGGGCGCAGGGCGAAGGTGATGGCCCCTTCGGGCGGGGTGAATTTCACGGCGTTGGTCAGCAGGTTCTCCAGCACCTGGGTGAGGCGGATCCGATCCCCGTAGATGAGCGGCTCCGACTCAAACTTCAGATGAAGCCGCCGCGGCGAGATCAAGGGGGCGTACTCCGCGACCACTTCCCGGATCAGCTCGGCCGGATTCATCGGATGGCGGTGCAGGATCAGCCGTCCCGCCTCGATCCGGGAAAGGTCCAGCAGGTCGCCGACCAGCTTCAGCGTCCGGTCCGCCTGCCTCTTGATCAGCTCGAGATTTTCCCGCTGCCGGGGGGAAGATACCTTCTCCCCGAGGCCCTCCAGGGTCTGCTGGGCCGCCTCCTTGATCAGGCTGAGGGGAGCCCGCACCTCGTGCCCGACCTGACGGACCATTTCAGAGAGGCCCTTGGTGAGGCGCCGCCACCGGCCCGACGCCGCTTCCGCCTCCTTGAGGAGCATCGCCTGCGCGATGATCTTGGCCAGCCGGTCGAGGAAGCCGGGGCTCAACCGCCTCTTCACCGCCTCCCGGAACCGGCGGCTCTCCCCGAAGGTGGAGAGGTTGATGACGCCGACGGTCCGCCCCTCAGTCACCAGCGGCAGGCAGCAAAGGTTCCTCACCGGTTTCAGGCGGCGTCTATCCCCGTTGGACATGGCGGAGGGGAGGTACCGGACCTCCTTGGCCGGGTCGAAGCTGAAGAACGGCCTTTGCAGCCGGGCCGCCCACCCGCAGAGCCCTTCTCCCACCCGGAACCTCATCCGCCCGTACGGCTTCACCCGGATCCCCTGGGCCCAGCGGACGGCCAGCTCCTCCGTCTCACCGTCCAACACCATGATCGAGCAGCGCTGGGCTTTCGTCAGCTCCAAGAGGGCCCGGCAGCTTTCCTGGATGAGCTGGTCCAGATCCAGGTGGGCCTCCAGATCCTTCATCTTCAGCCGGTTCATCCCTTCACCTCCCCTCCTGAGAGGGCCAGCAGCTCCTTCAGTTTCCCCAGGAGCGCCGCCACCTCGAACGGTTTCGTCAGATACCCGTCCGCCCCGCACTCCATCGCCAGATGGATATCCTGCACCTCCGCTCGCGCGGTGAAGATCAGGACCGGGATCCCCCGGTACCGCTCGTCGAACTTGAGCAGGCGGCAGACCTTGTATCCGTCCAGCTTCGGCAGCATCAGATCCAGGATAATCAGATCCGGCTTCCCCTTCTTGACGTAATCGAGCGCCGCCTGCCCGTCGGAGGCGGTATCCACCTCGTAGCCGGCGGCCTGAAGCCGCATGGAAACCAGATGAATCAGATCCGGCTCATCATCCACAAAAAGGATCCTCTTCTTCTCAGACTCGCTCATTGCCCGCCTTCTTGGCCAGCCGCTTGTTCTCCGCCTCCAGGCGGGCCGCCTGAGCCCGGTCCGCCATCCAACTGTCCAGCGCCTCCTGGTGAAAGCGCCAGCGGCCGCCCACCTTAAACCCAGGGAGCTTCCCATCCTTGACCAGCCGATAGACCGTCATCACGTGCAGGTGCAGGAATTCGGCCACCTGATCAATGGTCAAAAGTTCTGGAGGCATCTCCTTGAAACCCCTTTCCCCTTTGAGATCGTCAACAGCCTTGAACAGATTTAATCACCCTTCAACACTTTTAAGCATGGCTCATTCTTTTAAAAAAAACAAGGTATCTGTAAAATTTAGTAGTGACGTTATAGTTGGCTTCTATGGAACGGTGCCAGACCCTCTGGTGCCAGGCACTACAGTGCCTGGCACCAGAGGCAGTCATTCCCGCGAAAGCGGGAATCTGATAGGGAAAGCTGATCCTCGCCCTCGATCAGGTCGAGGTCAGGTTTTTCGCGAGGATGACAGACGGGGCTTCGAAACTGACTTAAGAGCCGGTTGCAAAACCTCGCGTGAGCCGCGTTGCGAGCGCCAGGCGGCCAGATCCAAGGAGCGACGACGATGGCGTACTCCCTGGAGTACGTCGAGGAGGAGCGACGATGGAGATGGCCGCCTGCCGC
>JACPXU010000005.1 GCA_016196375.1 Candidatus Omnitrophota bacterium
ATGGACGGCGCCATCCTGGTGGTCAGCGCTCCTGACGGGCCGATGCCACAGACCCGAGAGCATATCCTGCTGGCCCGCCAGGTGGGTGTGCCGGCCATTGTCGTTTTCCTCAACAAGGTGGACCTGGTGGAGGACAAGGAGCTGTTGGATCTGGTGGAGCTGGAGGTTCGGGATCTCTTGACCAAGTACGGCTTCCCTGGAGACAAGACCCCGATCGTCAAGGGTTCCGCCAGCAAGGCCGCGTCGGGCGACCCCGACTCGGAGAAGACGATCCTCGACCTGATCAAGGCGGTGGACGATTTCATCCCGACGCCGAAGCGGGAGGTGGACAAGCCGTTCCTCATGGCGGTGGAGGATGTTTTCTCCATCACGGGCCGCGGCACCGTGGGGACCGGCCGCATCGAGCGCGGGAGCGTCAAGCTCAATGACGAGGTGGAGATCGTCGGCTTGCGGCCCAAGCCGACCAAGACGGTGGTCACCGGGATTGAGATGTTCCGGAAGCTCCTGGACGACGGCCAGGCCGGCAACAACGTGGGGGTCCTCCTGAGGGGCATCGACAAGAAGGATCTGGAGCGGGGGATGGTGTTGGCCAAGCCCGGTTCCATCACGCCCCACACCAAGTTCAAGGCCGAGGTGTACGCCTTGACGAAGGAAGAGGGGGGCCGCCACACGCCGTTCTTCACCGGCTATCGCCCTCAGTTCTACTTCCGCACCACGGACGTGACGGGGGTGGTGACGCTTTCCAAGGGTGTTGAGATGGTGATGCCGGGGGACAACGCGAACATCGAGGTCGAGCTGATCTCCCCGATCGCCATGGAGAAGGCGCTTCGCTTCGCGATCCGCGAGGGAGGCAGGACGGTGGGAGCAGGGGTGGTCTCGGATATCATCGCTTAAGAGCGCCAGGCCTCTTTGTCCAGTTTGGACCTTCCCACGTGCGAGAGCTGATCACATTGGAATGCAGCCAGTGTCACCGGCGCAATTACTCCGTCAGCCGGAATAAGAGCCTGCATCCGGATCGGCTCGAGCTGAAGAAGTACTGCCGGTTTTGTCGGGTTCACACCCAGCACAAAGAAACGAAGTAGCTTTGCCTGCAGAAGGAGCGTCGGTTAACGGTAAACCACCGGTCTCCAAAACCGGGACTGCAGGTTCGATTCCTGCCGCTCCTGTTTTGGAGATGGCGGGAGCGGCTCGAGGGAGATAGGTAAAACAGGAGCCCTAAAGGGGCATCCCTTTAGGCGGTTCAAGCGGCACGAGCCTAAAGGCATGCCCCTCATTGGATGATTCGTTAATCCTGAATATGCAGTGGTACGTGATCCATACCCTGACCGGTCAGGAAGAGAAGGTTCGCTCGGCGCTCCAGCGCGCGGTGGAGGCGGGGCAGCTGGCCGACTCCATTGGCCAGGTTCTGGTGCCGATGGAGAAGGTGTCGGAGGTCAAGGGCGGCAAGAAGAAGATCTCCGAGCGGCGCGTCTTCCCCGGCTACGTGCTGATTCAGATGAACTTGACGGACGACACCTGGTACACGATCCGCAACGTGCCCGGCGTCGCCGGCTTCGTGGGGTCCGGAACCAGGCCGATTCCCTTGAAAGAGGAGGAGGTGGCCCAGATTCTCCAGGCGACCCAGGAGAAGATGGAGAAGCCGACTCCCAAGGTGATCTTCGAGAAGGGGGAGGCGATCCGGATCACGGAAGGCCCCTTCAACAACTTCAACGGGGTGGTGGAGGAGCTGAACCCGGAGAAGGGAAGGCTCAAGGTGATGGTCACGATCTTCGGGCGTTCCACGCCGGTGGAGTTGGAATACTGGCAGGTCGAGAAGGTTTGAGAATCTCTTAGATGGCGAAAAAGGTCACGGCGACGATCAAGCTGTACTGTCCGGCGGGGGCGGCCAACCCGGCTCCGCCGGTGGGTCCGGCCTTGGGCTCTCATGGCCTGAACATCATGGAGTTCTGCAAGACCTTCAACGCCCAGACCAAATCTCAGGAAGGGCTTCTCCTGCCGGTCGTGATCACCGCCTACGAGGATAAGAGCTTCACCTTCATTATCAAGAGCCCGCCGGCGTCGGTCCTTCTCAAGCAGGCCTGCGGCGTGGCCAAGGCCTCCGGGACTCCCAATAAGGAGAAGGTGGGCAAGGTGCCGAGGTCGAAGGTGCGGGAGATCGCCCAGGCCAAGCTGAAGGACCTCAACACCCCCTCGCTGGATGAGGCGGTGAAGATGGTGGAGGGGACCGCCCGCTCGATGGGCATCGAGGTCGTGGAGGGTTAGGGGGTGGGCAAGAGGATGGAGGCCGCTCGCAAGCTGGTGGAGCCGGGCAAGCGGTACCGCCTGAAAGAGGCCTTGGAGATCCTCCGGCAGGCCCCCGCGCCGAAGTTTGATGAGACGGTGGAGGTGGCCCTGGATCTGGACGTGGACCCCAAGCAGTCGGATCAGATGGTCCGGGGCACGGTGGTCCTTCCCCACGGCACCGGAAAATCGGTGCGGGTCCTGGTGTTTGCCAAGGGGGATGCGGAGCGGAAGGCCAAGGAGGCCGGGGCCGACGTCGTGGGGGCGGAGGAGCTGGTGGAGAAGATCCAGGGGGGGTGGCTCGACTTCGACGTGGTAATCGCCACTCCGGATCTGATGAAGGATGTCGGAAGGCTGGGGAAATTCCTCGGTCCCCGGGGCCTGATGCCCAGCCCCAAGGCGGGCACCGTCACCGCCGACGTCGCCAGGGCGATCAAGGAGATCAAGCAGGGGAAGGTGGAGTTCAAGCTGGATAAGCAGGGGGACATCCATTTGGGGATCGGCAAGAGATCCTTCCCCGCCGAGGCGCTGGAGGCCAACGCCCGCGCCCTCCTGGAGGCGATCTGGAGGGCCAGGCCGGCTTCGGCGAAGGGCCGATACCTGCGAACGGCCTGCCTCGCCAGCACCATGGGGCCCGGGGTGCGGTTGGATCCGACGGAGTGCAAACCGTCCGCATGACGACGACGAAGACAGCGAACGAGTCGGCGGCGGATGAACGGGCGAGCGGGCGGCTGGGGCGGCAGGTCCGAGCCGGCCTGATCCGTGACCTCCAGAGTTCCTTGTCCGGCACCGATGCGGTGGTGGTGGTCAGGATCGACCGGGTGGCGACGCGGGAGCTGAACCGGCTTCGGCAATCCCTGCAGGGCCTGGAGTCCAATCTTCTCATCACCAAGAATTCTCTGAGCCGGCGGGTCTTTCAGGGGATCGGTTGGGCCGGATTGGAGAAGGGCCTGGAAGGAACCTGCGGGATCGGCGCGATCCGCGGCGACGTCGCCGCCGCTTGCAGGCTGCTGGCCCTCTTCTCCAAGGAGCATGAGGGTTTTGCCTTGAGGGGCGGCATCCTGAAGGGTCAGCTTCTTCAGGCGGAGGAGCTGGCGCTCCTGGCCAGGCTGCCCGGCCGTGAGGTGCTGTTGAGCTGGCTGGCCGGAGTGGCGCAGTCACCGCTGAGGAATCTTGCGTTCTTATTTCAGGGACCGATCCGTTCCCTGATGTTGGCCCTGGCGGCCGTCAAGCAAAAGAAGGGGGAATGAAAGATGTCGAAGGTCACGGTAGATGACGTGCTGGAATCCATTGAGGGTTGGACGGTCCTCGACCTGAACAAGCTGGTCAGGGGGATCGAGGATAAGTTCGGCGTCTCCGCCGCGGCGATGGCCCCTGTGGCGGCTGCCCCTGGGTCGGCCGGTGCCGCCGGCGGCGCTGCGGCTGCGGCCGCCGAGGAGAAGACGGCCTTCGATGTGATCCTGACGGAGGTCGGCGCGAATAAGATCCAGGTGATCAAGGAGCTGCGCGCCGTGACCACCCTGGGATTGAAGGAGGCTAAGGATCTCGTTGATTCGGCGCCCAAGCCGGTGAAGAGCGGCGCGACGAAAGAAGAGGCACAGACGATCAAGCAGAAACTGGAGGCGGTGGGAGCGAAGGTTGAGCTGAAATGACCTTGCCCGGGCAAGGTCATCCTCACGGAAGTGAGGATCAGATTCCCGCTTTCGCGGGAATGACAGTAGTGGAGGAGTGATGACCAAGCAGCGTCATTTCGGCCGGATCCCTGAGCGGTTTGAGCTGCCGGATCTGCTGGAGATCCAGACCAAGCCGTTCGCCGACTTCCTGCAGCTTGACCTCCCCAAGACGCGCCGGGAGAATCAGGGCCTGCAGGAGGTGTTCACCGAGGTCTTCCCGATGGAGAGCCCGGATGGGAAGTGTCGCCTGGAATTCCTCTCCTATTCGATTGGAAAACCGAAGTACGATCTCCTGGAGGCCCAGCGTCGGGGTCTGACCTACGCCGCCTCCTTGAGCATCCGGTTGCGCCTGAGGACCTCCAAGGAGATGAAGGAGCAGGAGGTGTACCTCGGCGATATCCCCCTCATGACCCCCACCGGCACCTTCATCGTGAACGGGGATGAGCGGGTGGTGGTTTCGCAGCTCCACCGCAGCCCCGGCGTCTTCTTCGAGGAGGAGACCCACCCCAACGGCAAACGGATGTACACCGCGCGGATCATCCCTTACCGGGGGGCCTGGCTGGAGTTCGAGTTCGACCTGACCGACACCCTCCACGCCCTCATCGACCGGCGGCGCAAGGTCCTGGCGACCACCTTCTTGAGGGCGATCGGGGCCGGGTCCGACGAGGAGATCCTGAACTTCTTCTGCGGGGTGGAGACGATCAAGCCGCAGGAGCAGTCGGATCTCAAGGATGCGGTGGGGCGGATCATGGCCTCCGACATCGTGGACCCCCAGACCCAGGGAGTGCTGGTCCATCGGTTCGAGAAGCTGACCAAAGAGCATCTCACCATGGTCTGGAGCTCGGAGATCCGCGAGTTCAAGGTCCTTCAGAAGGCCGTCCCCGAGATCCTCAGGACCTACGAGAAGGACCGGTTGAAGACCGGCGAGGATTCTGTGATGGACATCTTCCGGAAGCTCCGGCCGGGGGATCCGGCGACCTTGACCTCGGCCCAGACCCTCCTGACCCGGCTGTACTTCGACCCCCGTCGCTACGACTTGGGAAGGGTGGGTCGTTACATCCTGAACCGGAAGCTCGGGATGAACCGGGACCTGAACGATCGGGTCCTGGACGCGGAGACGATCCTTGCGGTGCTGAAGTACCTGCTGGAGCTTAAAGGGGGGCAGGGAGAGGTGGACGACATCGACCATCTCGGTTCCCGGCGGGTCCGGTCGGTGGCGGAGCTCCTTCAGAACCAGTTCCGGATCGCGCTGGCCCGGGTGGAGCGTTCCGTCCGGGAGCGGATGAGCATCTACGACCTGGACAACACCATGCCCCATCAGCTCATCAACGCGAAGCTCGTCTCCAGCCTGATCCGCGATTTCTTCGGCCGCTCCCAGCTCTCCCAATTCCTTGATCAAACCAACCCCCTGGCGGAACTGACCCACAAGCGCCGTCTCTCCGCTCTGGGCCCGGGCGGGCTCTCCCGGAAACGGGCCGGATTCGAGGTTCGAGACGTCCATTACTCCCACTACGGGCGGATCTGCCCCATCGAGACTCCGGAAGGCCCGAACATCGGGCTGATCGCCAGCCTATCCACCTATGGCAGGATCAACGAGTTTGGATTCATCGAGACCCCCTACTGGATGGTCGAGAAGGGGCGGGTCACCGACACGGTCAAGTTCCTCTCGGGGGATGTGGAGGACCGTTACGTCATCGCGCAGGCCAACGCCCGGGTGGACGCCCACGGCCGCTTCACGGAGAAGCTGGTCTCCTGTCGTTACCGAGGGAACTTCCCCTTGATGCCCGCCGATCAGGTTCACTTCAAAGATATCTCCCCCAAACAGCTTGTTTCCGTGGCCGCCTCCCTGATTCCGTTCCTCGAGCACGACGACGCCAACCGGGCCCTCATGGGATCCAATATGCAGCGCCAGGCGGTGCCCCTGCTGTTCCCGGAGCCCCCGTTGATCGGGACCGGGATGGAGGGGCGGGCCGCCAAGGATTCCGGCGCGGTGGTGGTGGCGAAGGAGGCCGGCGAGATCAAGGAGGTTCAGGCCGACCGGATCGTCGTCGACCGGATCGCCTACCCCCTGAGGAAATTCCAGCGCTCCAATTCCAACACCTGCATCAACCACCGGCCCATCGTCCGGGAGGGGCAGAAGGTGAGGGCCGGTCAGGTGATCGCCGACGGCCCCAGCACCCGAGGCGGGAGGCTGGCCTTGGGAAGAGACCTCCTGGTTGCCTTCATGCCGTGGCGGGGCTACAACTTCGAGGACGCCATCCTGATCAGCGAGCGGCTGGTGAAGGAGGATATCTTCACCTCCGTCCACATCGAGGAATTTGAGATTGAGGCGCGGGACACTCGCTTGGGGAACGAGGAGATCACGCGGGACATCCCCAACGTGGGGGAGGATACCCTGAAGGATCTGGACGAGCATGGGATCGTCCGCGTCGGGGCCGAGGTCCATCCGGGCGACATCCTCGTGGGGAAGGTGATCCCCAAGTCGGAGACGGAGCAGTCCCCGGAGGAGCGGCTCCTGAGGGCCATCTTCGGGGAGAAGGCCGGCGATGTCCGGGATGCGAGCCTGATCGTTCCGCCGGGGATCGAGGGGATCGTGGTGGACGTGCGGGTCTTCACCCGGAAGAAGGGGAAGCCCAAGACCCAGGAGGAGGTCGCCGAGGAGCAGGGCCGGATTGAGGTGATCCACAAGGAGTACCAGGCCCAGCTCAAGGGGATCAAGCGGGAGCGGCAGAGGGTGTTGAGCCGCCTCCTGGTGGGGCAGAAGCTGGAGCATTCCCTCCTTGATGAGATCTCCGGAGAGCCGCTCATGGCCCAGGGCCGGACGGTCCGCTCCAGCGATGTCGCCAAGCTGGAGAGGGCCGACCTGGACGAGATCCACCTGGTCGACAAGGAGCGGGAGCAGGAGATCCGCAAGGGCCTGAAGATCCTGAACGATCAGATCGAGGAGCTCTCCTATGAGGAACAGCGGGAGATCGATCAGTTCAAGCGGGGCGACGAGCTGCCGCCGGGGGTCCTGAAGAAGGTGGTCGTCTACGTGGCCTCCAAGCGGAAGATCCAGGTGGGCGACAAGGCGGCGGGCCGCCACGGGAACAAGGGGGTCATCGCCAAGATCCTCCCTGAAGAGGAGATGCCGTTTCTGCCGGACGGAACCCCTGCCGAGATCGTCCTCAACCCGTTGGGGGTTCCTTCCCGGATGAACGTCGGGCAGATCCTGGAGACCCACCTGGGGTGGGCCGCCAGGGCCTTGGGGCTGGAGATCTCCTCTCCTGTTTTCGACGGAGCCAGGGAATCGGAGATCAAGGAGTTTCTGAAGGAGGCGGGCCTTCCGGAGGACGGCCAGATGACCTTGAGGGATGGCCTCACCGGGCAGCCGTTTGATCAGAAGATCACCGTCGGCTACATCTATATGATGAAGCTGGCCCACCTGGTGGATGACAAGATCCACGCCCGCTCCATCGGACCGTACTCCTTGGTCACCCAGCAGCCGTTGGGGGGCAAGGCCCAGTTCGGCGGCCAGCGGTTCGGAGAGATGGAGGTCTGGGCGCTGGAGGCCTACGGGGCCGCCTACACCCTGCAGGAGCTTCTCACGGTGAAATCGGACGACGTCGTGGGACGGACCCGGATCTACGAGGCGATCGTGAAGGGGGAGCATGCCCTGCAGCCCGGCACTCCCGAATCGTTCAACGTCTTGGTCAAGGAGCTGCAGAGCCTGTGCCTGGATATCCGGCAGGAGCGGAGGGGCTGACCCCGCCCCTCCGGAATGGATGCCCTGGGAGCTAGAACTGAGTGTTGCATGATGAGGAGAGGATGATGCTGCAGTCATTGGGTAGATCGATTGAGGGCATCCGTGCCTTCGGCACAGCGAAGGCGCATCGCCTTCGCTATTCCGGAGGGGCGGGGTGATGGCGGAGAGGATGAAGGAACTGGAGTTGGGACGGGAGCAGATGGCCCGGTCGGCCCGGGTGGAGAAGGCTGTCCGGGAGCTTGGGCTCCCGCCTGAGGGGGCGGCCGCGGAGGCTCCTGCCGCTTTCGACGCCATCCTGATTCGGCTGGCCTCTCCGGAGGTGATCCGCTCCTGGTCCAAGGGTGAGGTGAAGAAGCCGGAAACGATCAATTACCGGACCCTCAAGCCGGAGAAGGACGGGCTTTTCTGCGAGCGGATCTTCGGGCCCACGAAGGACTGGGAGTGCAACTGCGGCAAGTACAAGCGGATCAAGTACAAGGGGATCACCTGCGACCGGTGCGGCGTGGAGGTGACCCGTTCCAACGTTCGTCGGGAGAGGATGGGTCACATCGACCTGGCCGCTCCGGTGACCCACATCTGGTTCTTCAAGGCGATCCCCAGCCGCCTGGGGACGATGCTGGATATGAACCTCCGGGACCTGGAACGGGTGATCTACTATGAGGAGTACGTCGTCATCGACCCGGGGGATACCCCTCTGAAGAAAAAGGATCTCCTGTCGGAGGAACGCTACCAGGAGGCCTTGAAGAAGTACGGCCACGGATTCGAGGCCGCCATGGGGGCGGAGGCGGTGAGGATGCTCCTCAAGGAGATCGACCTGGATAAGCTGGTCGAGAAGCTCAAGCGGGACATCAAATCGGTCAAGGGGGAGCAGCTTCAGAAGAAGCTGGTCAAGACCCTGCGGATCGTGGATGCCTACCGGAAATCGGGCAACCGGCCGGACTGGATGGTCCTGTCGGTGATCCCGGTGATCCCGCCGGATCTGCGTCCGCTGGTTCCGCTGGACGGCGGCCGCTTCGCCACGAGCGACCTGAACGACCTGTACCGGCGGGTGATCAACCGGAACAACCGGTTGAAGAAGCTGATCGAGCTGAAGGCGCCCGACGTGATCGTCCGGAACGAGAAGCGGATGCTCCAGGAAGCGGTGGACGCCCTCTTTGACAACGGCCGTCACGGGCGGCCCGTCCTGGGGGTGGGGAACCGGCCGCTCAAATCGCTCGCCGACATGCTCAAGGGAAAGCAGGGACGCTTCCGGCAGAACCTTCTGGGAAAGCGGGTGGACTACTCCGGGCGGTCGGTCATCGTCATTGGCCCGGAGCTCAAGCTCCATCAGTGCGGCCTGCCCAAGAAGATGGCGCTGGAGCTGTTCGAGCCGTTCATCATCAAGAAGCTGAGGGAGCGGGGCTTCGTCCACACCATCAAGTCGGCGAAGCGGATGGTGGAACGGGCCCGGCTGGAGGTATGGGACATCCTGGAGGAGGTGATCCGGGACCACCCGGTCCTCTTGAACCGGGCCCCGACCCTTCACCGTCTGGGGATCCAGGCCTTTGAGCCGATCCTGATCGAGGGCAAGGCGCTTAAGATCCATCCCCTGGTCTGCACCGCCTTCAACGCCGATTTCGACGGAGACCAGATGGCGGTCCACATCCCGCTCTCCATCGAGGCTCAGATGGAGTCCCGTCTTTTGATGCTCGCCACCAACAACATTTTCTCTCCCGCCAACGGCCAGCCGATCGTGAGCCCAACCCAGGACATCGTCCTCGGGTGCCATTACCTGACGCGGGATCTCCCCGATGCCAAGGGGGCGGGCCGCCTGTTCGGCTCGCGGGGGGAGGCCCTGGTCGCCTATGAAGACGGCGAGGCGGCCCTTCACGCGAAGGTGAAGCTCCGAGAGGCCGGCCAGGTGATCGAGACCACCATCGGGAGGATCCTATTGAACGAGCTCCTTCCCCAGGGGATGGCCTTCGTCAACCAGATCATGGACAAGAACACCTTGAGCGACGTGATCATCCAGGTGTACAAGCGCTACGGCCATTCCCGGACCATCCAACTTCTGGATGAACTGAAGAAGCTTGGTTTTGAGATGGCGACCCGAGGAGGGCTGTCGATCTCGATCGACAACCTCCAGATCCCCAAAGAGAAGGAGCAGATCATCCGGGAGGCCCGGGCCGAGGTGTCCGAGGTGGAGGACCAGTACCAGAAGGGCTTGATCACCGATGGGGAGCGGTACAACAAGGTGATCGACATCTGGACGCGCGCCACCGACAAGGTGTCGGATCTGATCTTCAAGGAGATGGACCCCTTTAACCCGGTCTACATGATGGCCGATTCCGGCGCCCGCGGATCGAAGCAGCAGATCCGTCAGCTCTCCGGGATGCGGGGCCTCATGGCCAAGCCTTCGGGCGAGATCATCGAGAGCCCCATCACGGCCAACTTCCGGGAGGGGCTGACCGTCCTGGAGTACTTCATCTCCACCCACGGGGCCCGCAAGGGATTGGCCGACACGGCGCTCAAGACGGCCGACTCCGGATATCTCACCCGCCGGCTCGTCGATGTGGCGCAGGATGTCTCGATCATGGAGGAGGACTGCGGCACCTTGAACGGGATCTTGATCGGGGCGATCATCGAGGGGGATGAGGTGGTGGTCCCCTTGGGGGAGCGGATCGTGGGCCGTGTGGCCCTGGACAACATCGCGGACGTGATCACCGACACGATCATCGTCGAGGCGGGCCATGAGATCACCGAGGAGGTGGCCCTGCGGATCGAGCAGACCGGGATTGAGAAGATCCGGATCCGGTCGGTCTTGACCTGCGAGGCGAGGCGCGGCGTCTGCGCCCGCTGCTACGGCCGCAACCTGGCCACGGGACGGATGGTGGAGCTGGGGGAGGCGGTGGGGATCATCGCCGCCCAGTCGATCGGAGAGCCGGGGACCCAGCTCACCATGAGGACCTTCCACATCGGCGGGACCGCCTTCCGGGTGGTGGAGGTTTCCAACTTCAAGGCGAAGAACAAGGGGATCTTGAAGTTTCACAACATCCGGGCGGTGCAGAAGGGCAAGGAGTACATCGTCCTCAACCGAAACGGCCAGATCTCCATCAACGACGAAAGCGGGCGGGAGCTGGAGCGGTACACCGTCCCCTCCGGTTCCATCCTCAAGCACGCGGAAGGGGAGAAGGTGGCCAAGGATGAGATCTTCGTCCGCTGGGATCCCTACACCGTGCCGATCCTTACAGAGAGCGCCGGCAAGGTCCGTCACGAGGATCTCAAGGAGGGGGTGACGATCCGGACCGACATCGACCAGGCCACCGGTCTGCCGGATCGGATCGTGATCGAGCACAAGGGTGAGTTCCATCCTCAGCTCGTGCTGGAGGACTCCAAGGGGGATGTGCTGGCCATCTATCCGATTCCGGCCGGCGCCCACGTGGTCGTCAAGGACGGCCAGAAGGTGGGGGCGGGCGATCTGCTGGCCAAGACTCCTCGGGTCTTGACCAAGACCAAGGACATCACCGGCGGTCTGCCCCGCGTGGCGGAGCTGTTCGAGGCCCGCCGCCCGAAGGATCCGGCGATCATCAGCGAGATCGATGGCGTGGTGGAGTTCGGGGAGTCCAAGAAGGGGCAGCGGCGGGTCGTCATCAAGAGCCCCACCGGGATGAAAAAGGAGTACCTGATCCCGCACGGGAAGCACCTCAACGTCTACAAGGGGGATTGGGTGACGGCGGGGCAGCCCCTGATCGACGGGCCGGTGGTTCCTCAGGATATCCTGCGGATCGGCGGGGACAAACAGCTCCAGGAGTACCTTGTGAACGAGATCCAGGAGGTCTACCGGCTGCAGGGGGTGCGGATCAACGATAAGCACATTGAAGCCATCGTCCGCCAGATGCTGCGGAAGGTCCGGGTTGACGATCCTGGAGACACCGAGTTCCTGGTCGGCAGCCAGGTGGACAAGTGGCGGTTCCAGGAGGAGAACGAGCGGGTGATGAAGCGGGACGGCAAGCCGGCCTCCGCCACTCAGCTCCTTCTGGGGATCACCAAGGCTTCATTGTCCACGGAGAGCTTCATCTCGGCGGCCAGCTTCCAGGAGACCACCCGGGTCTTGACGGAGGCCGCCAGCGCCGGCAAGCGGGACAACCTCTTGGGACTCAAAGAGAACGTGATCATGGGACATCTCATTCCTGTGGGGACCGGATTCGCGATTCATCGGGACATTGAGGTGGTGAAGAACGTCCCGGTCCCGGAGCCGGCCGGTGATCAACCGCCGGCGGTCACCAACCCGCAGGGCGGGGAGGAGGGCTAAAGGCCATGAGCCCGACGATTTCCCAGCTGATCCGCAAGGGCAGGAAGGAGAAGGTCAAGCGCTCCAAGTCGCCGGCGCTGCAGAATCGGCCCCAGGTGCGCGGGGTCTGCCTGCAGGTCAGGA
>JACPXU010000018.1 GCA_016196375.1 Candidatus Omnitrophota bacterium
GGTCACGGTGACCGACTCCCCCTGAAGCTGAGCGCCCCGCATCAATCCGAAGAAGAATTCCCAGATCGCCAACGGCTGCCGGTAATCCAGAAAGAGGATACCACTCTCATCCTGAAGCACAAAGTCCTCGGACCAGATCAGGCCGGGGACCCCGCGGCCGATGATCGTCCCCTTGAGGGTGCAGGGGACCGGCCGGACCGCGGAGACCTTCACCTGTTTGAGGAGCGAGGCGATCGACAGCTCCGGGAAGGGGCCGGCCGGATACTGGAAAGGGACCTGCCCCAGCATCCCCAGCCCCAGGCCGACGAGAGCCCAGGCCGGCGCCCAGAGGATCGAGCCGGTGAGCCACCCGACCAGGAACCCGGCCGTCCCGACGATGAGCGGAAGCCACATGACCCCCAGATCGACGGCGAACTCATCCCAGTACGACTCCGGCTTCAACAGGTTGAACAGGATAAAGGGCTCCTGCTTCATGGCGGCGGCCTGTTCCCCCAGATACTGGAGGCGGTTGGCCACGAGGGGATGGGTCGATTGGAGCTCGTAATATTTCGCCCAGGGATTCCACCGGTCCCACCGCATCGCCTGCTTGAGGGCCTCCTTGTTGATCTCTCCCCCGAGCGGCCGAAGGCCCGGCTGCGCCGGGGCGCGTGGCGGCGCCTCCCCTAGCGCCGGCCGCTGCGCCGGGGCGCTGGCGATGGCCAAGGCTCGGGCCGCCCTGGGATCGAAGAGCCCCAGGGCCCTGACCGCTTCGACGGCGGGGGTCCAGCCGGCTGACTCCTCCGAGCGGCCGGCCGGCTGCCGGCCAGCGGCCGGTGGTGAGGCTTCCTCTAGCCGAAGCCGCTGGCCCGCCATCCCATAGGCGATCTTGACGAGGGCGGAGGCAAGGGAGCTGGGGCGGCCGGTCACCTCGCCGGCGAACCGGTCGGCGAAATACTCCCGCGTCCGAGAGAGCCAGAGAACCAGATACTCCGAAACGATGTACAGGAGAAAGGCCCCCAGCCCGACGATGAGCCGGCCCGCCGCCTCCTTTCCCTCCTCCTTGGAACCGGAGGAGGAAGAGGAGCGGGGCCGGGACTGCATGCAGATCCGGTACAGGGTGTAGAAAACGAGAGGGACCAGCTGCGCCGCCGTCATGACCAGCATGTCCCAATGCTTCGCGTGCCCGACCTCATGGGCGATCACCGCCTCCGCCTCGTCCTCCTGAAGGAGGCCTAAGATCCCGCGGGTCAAGATCAGCCGGGCGTCGCCCGGCGTATGGCCGTAGGTGAAGGCGTTGGGGTTGCCGTCCTCGATCAGCCCCAGACGGGGGACCCTCATCCCCTGCCCCTGGCAGATCCGCTGAAGAGCGGCCGAGAGGCCGCGGGGAAGATCCCCCAGCCCGATCCAGCGCAGCCCCTGAGTCCAGCGCAGCGTCAGATCCATGAGGAAGGGGCTGATCAGGAATTCCACAACGATCAGGAGGATCCCGGCAACGAGGGGGAAGCTGGGGGGAAGGTGCGCGACCTCGGCGAGAAGGATAAGCCCGAACACCAGCAGGGCGTAAAGGCTGAAGACGACCCCGCCGGAGCGGATCGCCAGATTCGGAAGGGGGGTAAGGCCTGTGGCGACCTGCGCCATCCGAAGGCGGGCGGAGGGATCCTGCGGGGAGAGGGGCGTCTCGTCGTGGCCTACCGCGGAGTCCCGCCTCAATCCCTCGATCCCCGCCGGGATCGTCGGAAGCCTCTCCAGCTCTCCCCCGTCCAGCCAGATCCCGCCGGACTCGGCGCATTGATCCAGCCGGATCCCTGTCGTGGCCACCGGAAACTCCTGCATCGGCCGTCCCGTCTTCGGGCTCTTGAGCCCGCTTTGGCTCCCCTCCCGGCGGCCTTCCTCGATCAACGCCTTTAGCCGCGCCGGCCGATCGGAGAAGAGGTACAGCTCCCCCTTGTCCAGCCAGATCCCGCCGCAGGAGCGGCAGGAATCGACCATCACTCCTTTCGCGGTAAGGATCGGCTTTAACGATTCGGTCCGGCAGCGGGGGCAGCTCATCGATTCCATTCTATACCTGGCGGGACAACTCTTCCATGAGCCGCTGGGCGGACCAGACCCGGGCCCCGAGCCCCAGGACCAGATTCGCCTCCGCCCGGTCCTGGGTCACCACCACCACCTGTCCCCGGTCGGTGGCCTGGTACACGAGACGCTCAATGAGGGTGTCGGCGCTCTTTCCTGTCGCGTATCGGATCACCAGCGGCCCGGTCTCCCGCGGCAGAAACCGGCTGGGACCATCGAAGACCACGGTGACCTCCCAGTCCCGGTCCACCGCCTTCATCTCGAGCCTCTGCAGGAACCGCTCGATCGCCGCCGGCTCCCGGACCGCCAGGGCCCGGAACAGGTTGTCCCCGTCGACCATGAGGGCCAGCATCGGTTATCGCTCCTCCGGAGGCCTGATGTGGCGGAAGGAGCGATACAGCAACACGTCGTAGAGGATCTTCATCCCTCCCCCCATGAAAAGGGGCAGGCTCAAACTCAAAGAGTTCATCGCGAGGCCTGCAAAGCCGGGGGCGACGGTCCAGGCCAGCAGCCGGGTCAGGTTGGTGACGCCGGCGGCGAGGGTCCGCTCCGCCGGCTCCACCACCGCCATCACGTACGACTGCCGGGTCGGGACATCCATCTCCACCAGGCATTCCCTCACCAGGTAAAAGAGGGCCGCGGCCCCGAGGCTGGGGGCGAAGGGGATGGCGATCAGGCAGAGGTTGGCCGGGATGTGCGTGAAGACCATCGTCCTCACCAGCCCGATCCGGCGGGAAACCCACGCGGCCACCAGATAAGAGAGGGCGTTGGCCAGGTGAGCGATGAAGAAAAGAGGGGCCAGCATCTGTTCCCCAACCCCGAACCGCTTAAAGAACCAGTAGGCGATCAGGGAGCCGGGCAGGAAACCGCCGGCCAGGCTGTCGAACCCGAACAGGAGGCTCAAGCGGGTGATGATCCGGCGTGAGGAAGGGGTGACCCGATGCCAAGCCTGCCCGCCGGCTTTGTGGCGGGGGAGCGGGCCGTGGATCTCCACGCGGGGGCTCAACCCCATATAGAGGAAGAGACTCACGCAGGCAAAGGCGAGGTACAGGGCGAAGGTCCACTGGTAGGAGGGGAATTCCCCGACGGAAAAGCGGGCCCTGAAAAGAAAGGGCAATCCCCCGAGGAGCGACCCGATCGCCTGGCCCACATCCATTGTCACGTTGTACCAGGCCAGCGCCTGGGTCCGCTGGCGGCTGCCGGTGGTTTCCGGCAGGATCGTCTGCTCCAGGGTGAACAGGGCCCCCCGCTCCCGCCCCATCGCGTTGACCATCCCGAAGAAACAGAAGGCCCCCAGCCCGAGGAACCCCGGAAAGGCGATCAGCCCGGCGCCTCCCACGAGGACAAGGGCGGCCAAGATCAGGATCGTCCTGCGCCGGCCGATCCGGTCCGCCCAGAAGCTGACCCCGAAGGTCCCGCAGGCCGACCCCCCCAAGCCGACAGCGACCAGGATCCCGATCTGGCCGGCGTTCAGCCCACCGAGAGAAAGGTACAGGGCGAAGAGGACGCCGAGCATCCCAACCCCCATGGCCCGCAGGAAGGCCGCCGCGTAGATGAGGCGCTGGTCCTTGGGCACGGGGCGGCTATTCGGCCGGCTCGACGGCGAGGATCAGATAGGGACGGGACCCTGCAGGAAGGGAGACGGTGACCTTCTCCTTCACCTTGCGGCCCAGGAAGGCCTTCCCCAGGGGGGATTGAACCGAGATCTTGGACTGAGCCGGATCCGATTCATCCGGCCCGACGAGGAGGTAGGTCTCCTCCCGGTCCCGGGTGAGATCCTTCACCTTCACCCGGGTGCCGAGGGTGGCGATCCCCTTCTCGTGCTGGGTGGGATCCACCAGATAGACATTGGAGAGCTTGAACTCCAGGTCGCTGATCCTTTCAAGGACCTGCTGGAGCCGCTCCTTCGCCGCGTGGTACTCGGCGTTCTCCCTCAAGTCGCCGTACTCGCGGGCGACGCCGAGCTCCTGCGAGAGACGGCGCTTCTGCCCCTTCAGCTCCTTGAGCTCCTTCTCGAGCTTTTCGACCCCGGCCCTCGTCAGATAGGTTCCAGCCATCCCATCAGCCCTTACACGGGGGAGGCGGCGCCGGCCCGATGGCCCGGCACCACGCTCCGGAAGGTCCGGGTGGGTGCGACCTCCCGGGCTTGCTTATAGTCGACCATGTCGATCGTGTCCCACGGGCAGATCTTGGGGCAAAGGCCGCAGCCAATGCAGCGGTCCAGGTCGATCTCGACCAGCTTGAACAGCCCCGGGTGAGCCGCGCCCGGCACCGGCTCGATGGAGTCGACCGGGCAGACGGTGAGGCAGGCCTCGCAGCCGGTGCATCCCTGCTGGTTGACGACCGCCACGATCCTCGGGTCCCTCGCCCGCGGGGGCTTGCTCGGATTCCCCATGATGATCTCCTAATCTCCTATTCTATCATCAGCGAGGGGGCTTGAGCGAAGCCAGGATCAGCTTTCGCAATCCCTTGTAGAAATCCACCAGATCATTGAGTTCCAGGGGAAGGATCATCCTCGGCAGAACCCCGAAGGTTTCCACATCCCCGATCAGCCGTGACCAGAGGAAGGGCTCAATGGAGGAGTCCTTCTGCTTGGCCTCCTCCAGCAGCTTCAGGATATCTGTTGGCCGATCCTTGAGCAGAAAATACAGATCCACGTAGTCCTTGACGTCTAATCGGCCCTGGATGGCTCCAATCTTGTTGAGGATCATGTTCTCGAGGGAATCCACCAGCCAGATCCCGTGCCGGACGGGGATCCCGACCCGGAAGGGTATATCCCGCACGAAATCCACCTTCAGATCGCCGCCAAACTTAATCCGGATGAACTGCGGGGTCCTGGTCTCGACGGAGAAGCCCAGCGAGGGGGAGAGCTTCTGGAGCATCGGCCACAAGAAATCGGACTCCGCGCCGTTGGTGAAGAAACCCAGGTCGTCCGAGTGACGGTGGTGAAGGTAAAAAGCAGCCAGGGCTGTTCCGCCGGTCAGGTAGAAGATGCGGGCAAACTCCGCCTCGGAGAAAAGAGTGTCCAGCACCTGCCGGTGAAGCGGGGTTAGGATCTCTGAGGAGCGGTCCATAACTCCACGGCCTCCTGCCAGTGACGTTTCACCTTCGGATTCATCCTCAGATGAGGAAGCGCCTGCCGGACCTCCTCGATGGTCAGGTAGCGAGAGACCTCCCCAAAGCTGGCCCGGTCCAAGATCCGGGCGATCAGCCATTTGCGGCGGGAGATGGGACCGTGGTGGAGAATCTCTCGGACCTGCGCTTCGGTCAGGTCGTAGTCCCAGAGGAAGGATGGCCGCCGGGGCGCCCCTTCCGGCTGAAGGGGCGAAAGCTCCAGGAACCGCCGGATCCGGATAAACTCCATCATGGCGACCCGCCCCAAGCTGGAGATCGAGCCGAAGGAGCGGTTCTGCCGAAGGTAGGCCCCCATCTGCCTGGCCTCTTGCGGCGAGAACCGGATCGTTACCAGGGTGTTCTTGGGCACACGTATATTGTATTCGAATCGAATACATTTGTCAAGATAGGGACTTGAGGCGAGCCAGGTCCTCGGGGCGGTCGACGTCAAACCAGGGGGGAAGCCGGATGACCTTCAGGCCGCCGGCCCGCTCCAGGGTTTTCTCCAGAACGGCCGAGGTGCTCCAGGGGATCCCCTTGAACAGCTCCGGATGGGGCCGGTTCAATCCGATCAGGTAATAGCCGCCGTCCTCCGTGGGCCCAATCACCAGCGGGTCTGGCTGGCGCTGGCGCTGAAGCGCCTCCACCGCCTGAACCAAAAACTCCCGAGGAAGCCCCGGGTGATCCGCCCCGAGGGCGATCACCCCCTTCGCCCCCTGGGCGAAGAGCCGCTGAAAGATACGCTCCAGGCGCTGGCCGAACTCTTTCCCTTCCTGCGGGAGGAGGGTGACCGACGAGGAAACGATCCGCCGCATCGCCTCGATCTGATCGGGCGGAAAGACCGCCACCGCCGCCTTGGCTCCGTCGAGGCCCTGGGCAAGCGCAACGGTCTCCTCGAGAAGCCGCCTGGCCAGGCCGGCCGCCTTCTCCGGCGAAAGGGGCGGGCAAAGCCGCGTCTTCACCCGGCCCGGAATCGGGACCTTCGCCACGATCACCAGGACGATCCGCTGGAGAACCTCCAGGTTCACCCTCCCCAGATGATACAGGGCCACCCACCGGCTCTGTTCCCAGACGGTGCGCCCCCATCCCTCCCTCTGCCAGCGGCGGGCCGATGTCTTGAGCGGCTGGGGAAGAATCGCCACCCTGCCTTGGCGGGACAGCCGTGTCGAGAAATCCAGATCCTCCAGGAAGGCGCAGTCGGTGAAGCCCCCCAGGGCTTCAAAGGCGGACCGCCGGACGAAGATCCCCTGATCCCCGTAGAAGGTCCGCTCGAGGTTCGTGCGGAACCAGCCCCAGGCGTCGAGGAGCCGGTAGCGAAGGCCGGCCGCGTCAATGAGGACCCGGAATCCCCCGCCGACGGTCCGAGGGTCCGAGAGGGCCTGAAGGATCCGTCCTCTCCAATCGGGCGGCGGGACCGTGTCGGCGTGGAGGAACCAGAGGATCTCGCCGGCGGCCGCGGCGGCGCCGGCGTTAATCTGGCTCGCCCGGCCCGGCCCGCTCAAGATCAGCCGGACCGGGAACCGCTTGGCCGCAGCGACGGTCGAGTCGGTGGATCCTCCATCCGCCAGGATCACCTCCACCCCGTCGCAGAGGAGGAGCGGCAGCAACCGCGGCAGGGCGGCGGCCTCGTTCCTGACCGGGACGACGACGCTGATCAACAGCAGCCGGGCCCGCAACCGGCGGCCGTCATCTCCACCTGTTTCGCATCGGCCCCGATCACCGCAAAGGAGCCGGCGTACGGCGGGTGGGACAGCTTGGCCGCGGTGTCGGTGCAGACCTCGACCGGGATCCCTCGGGGGAAAAGATGCCCCTCCTCGTCCAGCACCCCCTTCATCGGGCCCAGGTAGACCGCCCTCTGCCCGACGAACCGGCACCCGGCCTTCTTCTCAAACTTGTACCCGGCGATCGTGACGGAGTAGAAATCGAACCCCTCCACCGTTTTCCAGTACGCCTTCTTCAGGATCGAGATCCCGTAAAGGCCGGCCTCCTGAAGCTGGGTGAGGAACTCCTCCTCGGTCAGGGCCCCGACGACGCACTCCCCCCACAGCCGCGGGTTCACCTTCAGGTGGGCCGGCACCGGCCGGTCCGAGACGATGTCGGCGATCACCGCCCGGCCGTTGTCCTTGAGGACCCGCCAGATCTCGGCAAAGACCTTCGGCTTGTCCGGCGACAGGTTGATCACGCAGTTGGAGGTGACCAGGTCGGCCGACCCGGACTCCGCCGGGACCGCCTCGAGGAACCCCTTGCGGAACTCCACGTTTGAATATCCCAGGCGGGCCGCCACCACCGGCCGGTTCCGGCCCGCGATCTCCAGCATCGGGTCGGTCATGTCGACGCCGATCACCCTGCCGGCCGGCCCCACCAGCTTCGCGGCGATGAAGCAGTCGATGCCGGCGCCGGAACCGAGGTCCAGGAAGGTTTCCCCCTCCATGAGGTTCCCCATCGTGACCGGAGAGCCGCACCCGTAGAACCGCTCCACCACCTCCTGCGGGATGTGGCCGACCAGGGCCGGGTCAAACCGGGTGGGGCAGCAGAGCTCCGCCTTCGGGGTCTCGGCGGCCTCTGAATAAAACTCCCGGACGAGCCGGCGCGGCTTGTCGACGTCGAAGGCCAGGACGCAGTTGGAATGGAGCGTCCGGACATCCACCTCGCCGGTCACCGCCAGATCCTCGGTGGCGCAGTGGATCGCCCCCTGCCCCATGGCGTGAAGGAGCCGGGGAGCGTCGTAGCCGGACCGCCGGTTGACCGCCGCCTGCCTCGAGCGGGCGATCTCCCACATCGCCTCCCGGACCATCGCCTCGTAGAGCGGAGCGTACGGGTCCGGCCCGCGCAAGAGCTCGGCCAACCGCTCCGGCGAGGCAGGAGGGCCGAGTGGTGCCGCTTCCGCCAGCGGCAGCCACGCAGCGGTGATCCCCCCCGACTCTCCATTCAGGCCGAAACAGATGCTCTGCTCCAGATCCCCGCCGCCGGTCAGGAACTTGAGGGGATCCCCGGCCATCTCCATCTTCTTCGCCACCGTGGCCTCCCGGAAAAGCCGCGCCACCGGCGACTCCTGCCAGAGCCGCCGAAGAGAGCCGCCCCCGGACCACCGGCCCAAGGCCAGGGGCCGGACATTGGCCAGAGCCGCCGACGGATACAGGGTCCCGTCCGAATAGAGGCAGAGGGAATCCCAGCAGGCGTTCCCCAGGTCGTACTTCACCCCGGGCCGGGAATTGACCCGCTGCCTGACCGATTCCCAGTTGTCCACCCTGACCCCGAGAGAGTCGGCGACCCCCTTCACCCGCCGGACCGCGGCGATCAGCTCTCCCATCTCCGGAAATCCCAGGGAGGTCCCTCTCTCCTCCTTGACGATCCTTCCCCGCCGATGGGTCCACATGAGGTGCTGGGTGGGAACGCCCAGGGAATGGGCCAGGCGCGTGATCTCCTCCAGCTCATTCAGATTCCTCGCCGTCACCACGGTGGTGACCGAGGTCTGAAACCCAAGCGAGACGAGAAGCCGCAGCCCCGCCACCGCCGCCTCAAAGGATCCCTCCCCCCGGATCGGGTCGTTGGCGGCGGCCGTCGCCCCGTCGAGGCTGACCTGGAACCGGACCCTCTGCCGGCTCAAGCCGTTCAAGGCCTCGGCCCGCTCTCCCTTGAGGAGGGTCCCGTTCGTCAAGAGGATCAGCTCGCATCCCTTCGATCCGGTGACGGCCCGGATCAGCTCAAACAGATCGCGGCGCATGAACGGCTCCCCGCCGGTCATGTAGAACCGATCCACCCCGAGCTCCACCGCCTCGTCGATCACCTCAAGGAGCTGCCCGGCGGTAAGGCCCCAATCCTCCACCCATGGGGCCGATTCGACGAGGCAGTGGGAACAGGCGAGGTTGCAGATGTTGTTCGTGTGGAGCCACAGCTCCTTGAGCCCCGTCGGCCGGGCGTAAGCGGCCCGCCCCAGGTAGGGGGCCCGATCGACCGGCTCCCTGGAGGCGAATCCGACCCGCAAGAGGGCCTGCAGGAAATCATGCACGTGGAGCCAGGCCTTCCCGGCCGGAAGGCCGGCGGCAGCGGCATATCGCCGGAGGATCTCCCCCACCTCCAATCCCTCCTGAACCCAGCCGATCAGCATCGCCCCCTTGGAATCGGCGGCGATCCAGTGGGGGGCCTCAGGGTCGATCAAAAGGTGCAGATCCTGATCCTGCCAGTGGACCGCCCGGGGCAGATGGAGCCGCTGGCTCTCCGTCAATTCCATCATGGCCGTCTCCTCCCTCCTACAGCTCATTTCAGAACGTCATCCTCGCGAAAGCGAGGATCAGAATCCCCTTTGGATTCCCGCTTTCGCGGGAATGACAGGCAGGGTCTTGAAACCAGCTACTATTGTTTCTCCAACAGGGCCTGGAACTCCTCCGGGCTTCGCGACGGCTGGCTGCAGGCGTAGTTCCGGCAGAGGTAGGCGGTCGGCCGGCCTTCGAGGGCCGGCTGATCCTTGAGGAACGGAACCAGGGCCTCGATCGCCGCGCCCCCTTTCCCGGTCGGATGGAACGCCACCACCTTGTTCGGGATGAAGCGCTGGAACAGGGCCCGGACCATCGCCTCGGTCTCGGGGGCCTCGGCCGGCCCGGCGATCACCACCTCCGAAGAGGGCCCGAGCGCGAAATCGAGCGCGATCAAGAACTGCGGGTAGGCGGAGGGATGCTGCAGCACCGTGCCGAGGAATCCCTCCATCAGAAGCCGCGCCTTCGCCTCCAGATCCCGATCCATGGTCAGCCTCCCCACCCGGATCAGATCCAGGGCCGCCACCGAATTCCCCGACGGGATCGCCCCGTCGTACAGCTCCTTGCGCCGCAAGAGGAGCCGCTCGGCGTCGCTGCCGGTCGAGAAGAAGCCCCCCTTGCCCTCGTCCCAGAAGAGGCGCACCATCTCGCCCGTCAGCTCCTTGGCCTTCGCCAGATATCCGGGCTCAAAGGTGGCCTCATAGAGATCCACCAGCCCGTGGATCAGGAAGGCGTAATCCTCGAGGGTTCCCAGGATGCCGGCCTCCCCCTCCCGATACCGGTGGAGCATCCGCCCGTCGGGCCGGCGGAGCTTTCCCAGAATGAAATCGGCGGCCCGGCGGGCCGCCTGGCCGTACCTGGGCTCCTCCAGCACCCTGGAGCCGAAGGCGAGGGTGGAGATCATCAGCCCGTTCCAGTCCACCAGCACCTTGTCGTCCAGGTGGGGCCTGGGGCGCTTGCCGCGGGCTTCGAAAAGCTTCTCGTTCGCCTCGGCGATGAGGCGCTGGATCTCCGCCTCGGGGCGCTTGAACTGCCGGGCCAGGGCCGCGACGGTCCGGGTCTGGTGAAGGATGTTCTTCCCTTGAAACTCCCCCGTCGGATCCTGGGCCACGTTGCCGCCCGCCTCCACCCCGTAGAAGGCGCTGACCACCTGCGAGGCCTCCGCTCCAAGAAGCCGGTCCAGCTCCTCCCGGCTCCAGACGTAGAAGGCCCCCTCTTTCTTCTCCTTGGGACGGGCCGGATCCTCCGCGCTGTCCGCATCCTCGGCGCAGGTGAATCCTCCCTCGGGGCTGGTCATGTCCCGGAGAACGTACTCGAAGATCTCGCGGGCCGTGGCGGCGTACTGCTCCCGGCGGGTCGCCTGGTACGCCTCGAGAGCGGCCCTGCCGAGGAGCGCCTGGTCGTACAGCATCTTCTCGAAGTGGGGGAGGAGCCATTGGGCGTCGGTGGAGTAGCGGTGGAATCCGCCCCCCAGATGGTCGCGGATCCCGCCGGCCGCCATCTCCTGAAGCGTCTTCTCCACCATCTGAAGCGGCTGGGGATCCTTGCTTCGCCTCCACCATCGAAGGAGGAGGGAAAGGGCGTGGGCCCTCGGAAACTTCGGGGCCGGCTCAAAGCCGCCGAATCGCTCGTCGTAGGAGGAGGCAAGCTGCCGGGTCGCCTGCTGAAGCGGCTCCTCGCTCAACCGGATGCTGCCGGCTCCCTGCATCAGCTCCTCCGCCTGAAGCGCCTGCGTGAGCGCCTCGCCGGAGCGAAGGATCTCCTCCCGCTTCTTCCCCCAGGCATCGGCGATCCCCAGCAGCACCGATTTGAAGCCGGGATGGCCCCAGCGGTTCTCCGGGGGGAAGTAGGTGCCGCCGTAGAACGGCTTCAGGTCCGGCGTCAGGAAGACCGACAGGGGCCAGCCCCCTTGGCCCGCCATCTGCATCACCGCCTGCATGTAGAGGCCGTCCAGATCCGGCCGCTCCTCCCGGTCCACCTTGATGGAAACGAAGTGGTCGTTCATGATCCCGGCCACCGCCGGATCCTCAAAGGACTCCCGCTCCATCACGTGGCACCAGTGGCAGGTGGAGTAGCCGATCGACAGGAAGATCGGCTTCCCCTCCTTCCTCGCCTTGGCGAAGGCCTCCTCCCCCCAGGGGAACCAGTCCACCGGATTGTGGGCGTGTTGCAGGAGGTAGGGGGATTTCTCCCGGATGAGGCGGTTCGCCGGATGTTCCTTGGGCCTCATGGCATCTCCCTTAAAGGATCCTCCCCCGGCGCATCCGGCCAGGAGGACCGCCATCCCGGCGATTCCCAAGAGCCGGACCACGGCCCTTCGGCCCTCTCAGTTCAACGGGACCAGGTTGTCCTGGGCGTCGTAGGTGTAGCGGGGCTTCCCGTTGTCCTTATGGATCCGGACCGCCACCACCTGGAGCGCCTTGCCGGTGTCGGAGACGTCGAAGTCCAGGTCCAGTTGATCGCCGGTGGCGACATCCTTCATGTCGGTGCAGGAGTAATAGTAATCCCCGGTCTTCCCCACCCGGTCATGGACCCGGACCAGCGACAGGGTCCGCAGCCGTCCCTTCTCCCTCGGGTCCGGAATCGTGAAGCTCCCCAGTCCCTTCTCCTGCCACTGGATGTAGTTTCGGATCGTCTGTCGAAGCTGCTCCGCCGAGGGCTCGGCGAAAGCAGTGAGCTGTGAGCTGGAGGCCGTGAGCAGGAACCCGATGCACGCGGTCAACCAAAATTTCTTGACAGTTGCTTCCATCTTTTCTCCTTCTTACACGGAACGGTGCCAGGATTAATCCTGGCACCGGGTTGGATGGGGTCAGACCCCATCAAGACTACATCATTCCAGATTCCGAAAACGGAACTTCGTCTGGATCTGATCCTTGGCCACCGACTTTCCATCCACCTCGACGTAGGGGTAGAAGAAGATGTTCACCGGATCGCTGGAGGCCGGTTGAGGGACGAGCCGGATGTCCCGGCCGGTGCTGAGGGCCAGCCGGTTCGGGTCGTACGTTCCGAAGAAATAGTTGATCTTCTCCCGGTGCTTCCAGGCCTCGGAGGCATCCACCGGGATCCAGCCGGCCCCGGGGAGATAAAACTCGGCCCAGCAGTGGTAGCCGGGGATCTCCCCCTCCGGCTTCTCCGGGACCGGCAGGCCGATCGTGAACCGGGCCGGGATCCCGGAGGCCCGGGCCAGCGAGATGAACAGGGAATGGAAATCGGTGCAGTTGCCGGCCCCCACCTGGCAGGCCCGCAGGGTGTCCCCCTTGCCCCATCCCGGCGTCTCCTTGTCGTACCGCACCCGGTTGATCACGTACCGGTAGATCGCCTCCGCCTTCTCGGCCGGGGTCCGGCTGCCGGCGGTCACCGCCTTCGCCAGGCGGCGGATCTCATCGTCGACCACCATCAGCCGGTTCGACTCCAGGTAAAGGGGCATCTCCTTCTCAAGCGCGGGAGGGATCGAAGGGGCCGCCTTCTCCATCGGGGGGTGATCCTCCCGAACCTCCGCCTCGTACTGAATCGCCAGCTCCAGCGTCCGCGGCAGCGGCTCCTTCAGCGTCAGGAACAGGATGTCGTTGCCGTACTGGGGATCCTTGGTAACCCGGTAAGGATGGAGAACCTGGATCACCCGCCGCCGGATCCTCTGATGAACCTTGTCGGAGCCGGCCAGGGGAACCCACACCTTGATCTCCCTGGCGCCTGGGGGGATCGAGGGGAGGCGGACCTCGTAGGTGAGGAGAAAGGACCGGGTCGAGGCAACCGGGAAGGCCGGCACGGCCCCGGCGAGGATCAGGGTGAGGATCAGGATCGCGGCTCTCTTCAAAAGGATCTCCTCCATGATTATATCCTATCTCACCCGTCTCACTCGCGCATCAATGGAACGAAGGTGACCGGAAAGAGCTCCTCCTCCTCCATCCGGCCCTCCTTCTTGCGCAGGCGCCTCAAGCCCTGAAGGCCCCTCTGAGACCCCACCGGGATCACCAGCACGCCCCCCTCGGAGAGCTGATCCACCAGCGGCTGCGGGACATGGTCAGGGGCCGCGGTGACCAGGATCGCGCCGAAGGGGGCCTCCTCCGGCCAGCCGAGGTATCCGTCCCCGACCCTCACCTGAACCTTGTCGTACCCCAATCTCTCCAGGGTCGCCTCGGCCCGCCGCGCCAGGGTGGACCGGATCTCGATCGTGTAGACCCTGGCCTTCAGCTCCGCCAGGACGGCCGCCTGGTAGCCGGAGCCGGTGCCGATCTCCAGAACCTTCTCCCCTTCCTGAATCTCAGCCATCTCCGTCATGGTGGCGACGATGTACGGCTGGGAGATCGTCTGCCCCTCCCCGATCGGCAGCGGGCTGTCCGTGTAGGCCATCGCCTGGAGCTGGGGCGGCACGAACTCATGGCGGGGAACCGTCCGCATCGCCTTCAAAACACGGCGGTCCTCGACCCCCCGGTCCTCGATCTGCTCGGCCACCATCTCCCGGCGCTCCCGGTCGAACCGCTTCTCCTCAATGGAAGCGGCCATGAGCGGTGAGCTGTGGGCCGTGAGCAGAAGGAACGCCGCCACAACGGCCGGTCGCTTCTTCACGTCGAGGCGGCGGGGTCGCCGGATAGCCCCAGACCCGGTACGGGCGGGGAGTCCCCGGGTCCCGCCGGCGAAGCAGGATCACGCTGAAGGCGGCCATGGCGAAGAAGAGGGAGATCACCACCGTCGAGTAGGTGACGATCTGCTCAAAGGTTCCCATCCAGACCAGGAGCAGGGCCCCGGCCGCGTTGAAGATCAGCGCCTTCGCCGGGGTTGAAAACCGGTCGTCCACATGGGCCAGCCGGGAGAAGAGGGAGTGGTCCCTCCCCACCGCCATCAGGATCCGGCTGCTCGTCATGATGAAGCCGTTCAACGCGCCGAAGGCGGAACAGGCCACCATCCCGGCGGTGACCGTCCCTCCGACCGGGCCCCAGACGGCCCGCATCACCTCCGCCGCCACCAGGGGATGCTTGCCCATCTCGCTCAACGGGATGTAGATCAGGTAGACCCAGTTCACCATCAGGTACAGCCCGGTCACGATCGTCAGCCCCCAGAGGATGGACCAGGGGAGGGTCCGCTCCGGGTGCTTCACCTCCTCCACCACATAGGTGGACTCCGCCCATCCCCCGTAGGTCCAGAGGACGAAGACCAGCGCCACCCCCATCGCCTGCAAGATCCCGAGATCTAGTTGGGCCGGCCAAAAGGGCTGCGGGGAGGCCGCCTGTCCCTTGCCGCTGATCATCCCCATCCCGATGATCGAGGCCAGGGCCAGGATCTTCAGGCTCGTCAGGAAATTCTGGACCCCCTTGCCCACGTGGACCCCGATCACATTGGCCGCGGTCAGCCCCACGATCGCACCGCTGGCCACCGCCTTGGTTCCGAGCGGCCCATAGGGGAGGAGGAAGCCCAGGTACTCGGCGAAGACGAACCCCAGGATCGCGATCGTCCCGATCCGCTCGGTGAAGATCTTCGTCCAGCCGAACAGGAACCCGACCGCCGGGCCGTACGCCCGGGTAAGGTAGATGTAATCCCCGCCGGTCTTTGGATAGGCGGCCGCCAGCTCGGCGTAGCAGAGGGCCCCGCAGAAGGAGGTGATGCCCCCGATCACCCAGACCGCCATGACGAGCCCGACCTGGTGAATGCGGCCGGCGATCGGCGCGGCCATCCGGAAGATCCCGGCCCCGATGGTGCAGCCGACCACCAGGGCCGTCGCATCGGTCAGGGTGAGTGACCGTTTCAAGGTGCCCGCCGTTCGCACGTGGCCCATCTTATCCACTCACCGTCCAGATTGCAACCGGCCAGCGGCCGGTGGGGTCTGACCCCGCGGGGTCAGACCCCATCAGGGTTTTCCCCACCCGGAGAGGGCCCGGATCAGGTAGAATAAGTTCGCCTCGAAAGGCAACCTGATGAAGATCCCCGGCGTCATTTCCAAGGCCTTCGCGCTGGCACTTTCTATCGCCCTCGCTCTGCCCGGCTCCGCCTCTGCGCTGCGCGTCAGCCAGGAAGGCACCCGCTCGGAGGAGCTTCAGCGGCGCCTCGCCCCCGCCGCCGGCCTGGAGGAAGGGACTTTGGGGGAAAGCTCGAGAAGAAAAAGGGGGAATCTACAGGAGGAACGAGGAGGGATAGAGCTTAGTGGGCGTGGCGCTCCCGCCGCCGGGATTTTCGATCCTGGTAATCCAACACCAGCGCCACAAGCAGAAGGATCCCTACCGCCAGGTAACCAAACCAAATACCTTCCATCACGCCTCCCTATCCCTCTGACTGAGTCTCAACGCCATCCACAAGACAGCCGCATAAAGGAAAGCTCCCACTACCAACATCTTCAGCCGAAACGGCTGATGCCCAATGAAGGGGCCCAGAACCAATCCTCCCAAGATGATGGTCCCGGCATTGGTCAAGAAGTGCACCAACGTGCCCCGCTGACTCCCAGAGAGCTTCATCCATCTCAAGTGTACCCTACACCCCTAACCTCGTCAAGCAGCCCCGCCACCGGCCGCCGGCCGGTGGTAAGACCTCCTCCAGCCGAAGCCGCCGGGCTGGAGGAGAATGAGAAGGGGGCTTTGAGTCGTGAGTGGGCTGACTTCGTGAGGCAAACGCAGCAGGAGTTTAATGAGCTTCATGGCGGCTGGTGGCCCCCTCTTGTGGACTGGTATGTCGCGGAGAAACCAGCCACAGAACATCCTCCCTTGACGCCCAAGGTGCGGAAGAAACTTCCGAAAACGATCGGCTACTTCCTGTTGGGGTTCCTTTACGATGGTTTGTCCATGATCCAGAATAAGATCGATGCAGGCGATTTCGTGACCGCACTTTATTCGATCGTCGGGGCGAATCAAACGGTTAAACACATCCTGCTCTATACACCGGAGTCGGCGGGCCCCCTTTTAACGGTGGAGATTTCGGAATACCGGAGGGCGCTGAGAGATCTCTCTAAAGAACTCACAAATTGGTCCGACCGATTGGACAAATTCGTAGACGCTGGCCGGCGCCTCGCCCCCGCCGCCGGCCTGGAGGAAGGGACTTTGGGGGAAAGCTCGAGAAGAAAAAGGGGGAATCTACAGGAGGAACGAGGAGGGATAGAGCTTAGTGGGCGTGGCGCTCCCGCCGCCGGGCTCGCCGATCGCTCAGGAGAACAGCCAAGTCCAGAAACAGGACAAACGAAACCGCTGCGTACAGAACCCACAGACCAAACTCCACCTCAAGCTCCTCCTTTACCGATCCAGGGACAGGGCGAAGACAACCAACAGCACATACAGCCCCAACCCAACGAGAAAGGTCCCAGTCCTGAAATTCTGTCCGAGTACGCTGCCCAAAACGAGCCCTCCAAGCACCGCATTACTGGCGTTAATGGTGATCTTCAACAAGGTGTCGCGCTGCTTAGCCGTAAGCTTCAACATACTCTACCCATCCAAAAGTCTACCACACTCTCCCCTACTCATCAACCCGCCCCCGGCCAGCGGCCGAAGGAGCCTCCTTTAGCCGAAGCCGCCGGCCTGGAGGAGCTGTCGCCAAAGTTTCTGGCTTATGAAAGGGGCTTGGCGGAGAGAATAAACCGGGAGGGGAGGCTCCGGATTTCCTTGAAAGAAAACGGCCTCATTCAGGAGTTGAAATCATCCGCGGGGGAGATTATCTACGACGCAAACGAGGTGGTAGTACGGACGGGAGACATCACCATCCTTCATGGAGAGATCGCCTCGCTTTTTCTTCTGGCCTACACTCCAGAATCGGGGCTTCTTACCGTAAGCAGGCAGGACATCTTCTGGCATTTCCACTCGCGCAAGCGGGCGGGGTCGCGGACATCGCCTTCCGATATAAAGACCAAGGGCATCGAGATGAGGAAGGTCCGCAGGCAAGACTTGATTCAGAAATAAAGCTCAAACTGGCTGACAATCAAGGAACGATCCGAGTCATTGAGGGAACCAGGGGGTGGATCATTTCAAGGCTGCCTCCCGCCGCAGGGCTGGAAGAGCGACTCGGCGACTCCCTCCTCGACCCCGCGGCCGCCTGGCTGGATCAGCTCGCCTAATCTATTGAAATTGATGGGTTTAATCGGTATACTTAATATAAGGGGGTGATCCCATTGGAGCGGCATGTGTCGGCCTATCAGGTCCGCACCAGATTCGGCGAAATCCTGGATGCGGTGCGGTATCGAAAGGAGCCGGTGGTGGTGGAGAAGAATGGAAGACCCGCCGCCGTCATCGTTGATCTGGAAGCCTACCGGGCCCTGGAAACCCTTCGGGAAGAGGAGAGGTTCATCGAGGAGTACACCGATGAACGCCTGAGAGGGTTTCTGGTCGCCGACCGGTTACCCAAGGCGGAAGCGGCTCATATTCGGAAGCGGCTGAAAGCCGCCCGATGATCCGCCTTTTTGCCGACGCCAACATCTTCGTCGCGGCAGCGGCATCTCCGGCGGGGGGATCGGCGGTTCTGCTGGAAGCCTGCCGGAAGGGACTCATCGAGATCGTCACGAGCCACTTGGCCCTGATGGAAGCGGATCGCAACATCCGAAAGAAACTGCCTCCCTCGAACCTCAGACGCTACCACCGATTTCTGGAAGAGACCCCCCTCCT
>JACPXU010000019.1 GCA_016196375.1 Candidatus Omnitrophota bacterium
CAGCGACCCCAACGACGCGCCCGGCAACTGGTTCGATTCGGTCAAGATCACGAGCGTGCCCAGCGTCGGCTCCTTGAACAGTTCGGGGAATTGAGCGATAATGGAGTTTTTCCAGGGATTCAGAAATTCTGGGATGACGCGAAGAGATGGTTAGCCCGTTAGCCTGTTAGCCCGTTGGCCCTTTAGCCCGTGCCGATCATCGCCCCCTTCAAGGGACTCCGTTACGACCTCAAACGGGTCGGCTCCATCGCCCGGGTGGTGACCCCTCCCTATGATGTGATCAGCCCTCGCGGCCAGGCCGAGTACTACAGCCGCCACCCATGGAATTTCGTCCGGGTTGTTTTCGGGAGGGAGTACTCCTCCGACACCGGCCGTCGGAACCGTTACTCCAGGGCGAAGGAAACGCTGGAGGGCTGGATCCGGCAGGGGATCCTCAAGGCCGATCCGGCCCCAAGTCTCTATCCCTACCTTCAGGAGTACACCCTGGCGGGGGCCAGGCACCGCCGGTGGGGGGTGATTGCCCTGGTCCGGCTGGACTCCCCGCGGATCTATCCGCACGAGGAGACGCGGGAGGGCCCGAAGCGGGATCGGTTCCGCCTGCTGGAGACGGTCGGCGCTTCCCTCAGTCCGATCTTCGGCCTGATCCCGGACGAGACTGGAGAATACCTGAGAAAGACGGCGCAGGCCTGCCGCTCCCGGCGGCCGGCGGCATCGGCCCGCCTGGACGGAGTTCGGCACCTTCTCTGGCGGATTGACGACCCTGTTTGGCTGCGGGAGCTGAAGCGGTTCCTCCGGGGGAAGGAGCTGGTGATCGCGGACGGGCATCATCGGTACGAAGCGGCCCTCGCCTACCGGAACGCCCGCAAGGCCGACGATCCTGGCTACACCTCCGACGCCCCCTACAACTTCGCCATGTTCTACCTCGCCTGCGCCGGCTCCGAGGATCCGGGGCTGCTTCCCACCCACCGGCTGCTTCGGCGCTTCTCGCGGGAGCGGCTGAAGAGGCTGCTCAAGGAGATGTCCCACCTGAATCTCGTCCGGCCGACGCCGAGTCTGCCGGCTCTCAGCGACCGATTGCGGCGGATGCGGCAGCGGGGACGGCTGGGGATCGGCCTCTACACCGGCAACGGGGCCGGGGTCCTCCTGGAGGCCCCTCCCGGTTCCTCCTACCCGCTCGATGTGGAATGGCTTCATCAGGAGATCCTTCCCCAGTGGATCGGCCCCGGGGCGGAGGTCTCCTACACGCAGGATCTTGCCCTAGCCGTCGCCCAGGTCCGCCGGGGGAACGCCCAGGCCCTCTTCCTGGTTCAGCCCCCTCCTTTGACGGAGGTTTTCGCCAGGGCCAGGGCCCGCCTGCGGATGCCGGGCAAGACCACCTACTTCTACCCCAAGCCCCTGGCCGGCCTCGTTGAGTACAAGTTCGAAAACCTGAAGGGGTCAGACCCCTTTGAGGGGGTCTGACCGCAGTGGCGATCTTCGGCGGGCCCAAATACACCAAGGTCCGGCTCAAGAAGGTGGACATCCCCGAGGGCCTCTGGACCAAATGCGAGGAGTGCGGGGAGATCATCTACAACAAGGTCCTGGAGGAGAACCTGAGGGTCTGCCCCAAGTGCCAATACCATTTCACCCTCGGGGCCCAGGAGCGGATCCAGATGTTGATCGACAATGGGACCTTCCAGGAGTTTGACAGCGGGCTCCGTTCCGTCGATCCGCTGGGGTTCAAGGGGCCGAAGACCTACGTGGAGAAGCTCCAGCTCGACCAGGCCGCCACCGGGTTGCCGGAGGCGGTGGTGACGGGCGAGGGGAAGATGAACGGGCAGAGGCTCATCTTCGGGGTGACCGACTCCCGCTTCATCATGGGGTCGATGGGGTCCGTCGTGGGTGAGAAGATCACCCGGGCGGCGGAGCGCTCCCTGCGGGGGCGGATCCCGCTGGTGATCGTCTCGGGCTCGGGCGGCGGGGCACGGATGTACGAGGGGATGTTCTCCCTCATGCAGATGTCGAAGACCTCCGTGGCGCTGGCGGCCCACCATGAGGCGGAGCTTCCCTTCATCTCGGTGCTGACCGACCCGACCATGGCCGGGGTGATGGCCAGCTACGCCAGCCTGGGGGACGTGATCATCGCCGAGCCCAGGGCCCTGATCGGCTTCACCGGCCCCAGGGTGATCGAGCAGACGATCCGCCAGCGCCTGCCGGCCGGTTTCCAGCGGTCCGAGTTCCTGTTGGAGCATGGCCAGATCGACCTGGTGATTCACCGGAAGCAGCTGAAGTCAACCTTAAGTTCCCTGTTGGAGTATTTCCAGAGGTAGAATAACCTCCTCATGTCCCAGGTGAGCCTTCAAGAGGTGACGAAGATCTACCCCGGCGGGGTCAAGGCGGTGGACCGGGTCAGCCTCGGGGTGGAGTCGAAGGAGTTCGTGGCCCTGGTGGGCCCTTCCGGCTGCGGGAAGTCGACCACCCTGAGGATGGTGGCCGGCCTGGAGGAGATCACCTCCGGCAGGATCACGATCGGCGACCGTGTCGTGAACGACGTGCCGCCCAAGGACCGGGACATCGCCATGGTGTTCCAGAGCTACGCCCTGTATCCCCACATGACGGTCTTCGAGAACATGGCCTTCGGCCTGTCGTTGAGGGGCTACCCCAAATGGGAGATATCCAACCGGGTGAAGGATGCGGCCCAGATCCTGGGGATCTCGCGGCTCCTCAACCGCAGGCCCCGGGAGCTCTCCGGCGGGGAGCGCCAGCGGGTGGCCCTGGGCCGGGCGATCGTGCGCAAGCCGCTCGTATTCCTCTTCGATGAGCCCCTGTCGAACCTGGACGCCAAGATGCGGGTTCAGATGCGGACCGAGCTCAACAAGCTCCACCTGCGGCTTCAGTCGACGATGATCTATGTCACGCACGACCAGATGGAGGCGATGACCCTGGGCAACCGGATCGCCGTCATGCACCAGGGGGTGATCCAGCAGGTGGCCGATCCGGCCGCCCTCTACGAGCATCCGGTGAACCGTTTCGTGGCCGGGTTCATCGGCTCCCCCCCGATGAACTTCATCCCCGGCCGGATCATCCGGAAGAACGGCCGGTTCTATTTCGACCAGGGGAGCCTCAGGGTCAAGGTGGTCGACGAGGCGGTCCCTCGCGTGGCCCGGTACGAGGGGAAGCCGATCCTGTTCGGGATCCGGCCGGAGGACATCTACGACAAGCTGTTCGTCCAGTACGCGCCCCCCGAGAACACGGTGACGGCGACGGTGGAGGTGGTGGAGCCGATGGGAGCGGAGGTGTATCTGCATCTCCTCCTGGGCTCCCATGCCGTCACCGCCCGGGTCGGCGGGCATGAGCGCCCCAAGGTGGCTCAGGACATGGATCTTGTCTTCGACATGTCCAAGGTTCATTTCTTCGATCCCGACACGGAGGTGGCGGTCGTTTAAAATCGAATCCCATCTGTTCCGGGCGGCCAGCCTCTCGTTCCCCTTCCTCACGGCGGTCTGGTTCTGGGCCGGCCCTCTCTGGCGATTCGGGTCCCTCGGCTTGGCGAGCGGCCTCGTCGGGGTCGTCGCCTTGGCCTCGGGGAGGCTCAGCCTCCTCTGGTTCCTTCCGGCTTTCCTTGGTTTCTGCGCGATCCTCCAGGCGTGTCTCAAGCGGTGGGGGACCGCCCTCCAGGCCGCCCGGATCGGGGAGGAGCACCTCTCGGAAGAGATCAACACCCTCGAGGGGGAGCTCGGCCACCTTGAGGAGGTCTCGGTCGGCCTTCTGGAACGTCTCAACCGGTATCAAAAACTTCAGCAGATCTCCAATGCCTTCAGCGCCAGCCTGTCCCCCGATGAGCTGATCCAGTGGATTTCCGGCGTCACGGGAGAGATCATCCGGGGGGCGGACCTGGTCCTCCTGTATCTGGTGGATCCCAAGAACCTGGTGCTGGAATTGAAGAGCGTCTGGCGCCGGGCCGGGAACCTTTCGATCAAGACGAAGACCGGCGATCCCTTCGACCTCTGGGTGATGCGCCAGGGGCAGCCCCTTCTCGTCGAGGAACCAAGCGCTGACTTCCGTTTCCCCGAGGGGTCCGCGCAGCGGCTGGGACGGCCTTTGGGCTCTCTCGTGGCGGTTCCCCTCCTGAGCGAGATTCGCAGCTTGGGGGTGCTCCGGGTGGAGTCGGCTTCCCCCCCTCCATTGGGGGCTGAGGAGCTCCGGCTGGTCCGAATCATCGGGGACCTCGCCTCGTTGGCGCTGGAGAACAGCCGGCTGTTCCAGAGGATGGAGGAGCTGGCGATCACCGATGATCTGACCGGCCTCTTCGTCCGGAAGCATTTTCAGAAACGCCTGGAGGAGGAGATCGCCCGGGCCAGGAATCTGAAGGCCCCGCTTTCGCTTCTGCTGATCGACATCGATCGCTTCAAAGGTTACAATGACACCTTCGGACATTCGGCGGGGGACAAGCTGCTGAAACAGTTGGCCCAGATGCTGATCCGGATGCTGCGGGTCGGGGAGGTGGCCGCCCGGTTTGGAGGGGAGGAATTCGTCTGCCTGCTGCCGGGAGTGGAGGCGGCCGAGGCGGCCGAGCAGGCGGAGGCGATCCGCCGTCAGGTGGAGGATACCCCGATCGAGCTTCGGCGATCCTTGACCCGGTCCAGCGTCTCCATCGGGGTGGCCGGTTTCCCGCAGGACGGCTGGGCCGGCGAGGAGCTGCTTCAGGCGGCTGATCAGCGGCTCTATCGGGCCAAGGCCTCCGGCCGCAATCGGGTCTGTTCCAGTTGATCTGGCTGGCGTTAGCGTTAGGGGCGTCGCTCGCCCTCCTCTGGATCCGGGGCCGGCGATTCCAAGCCGGCCTCCTCGGCGTCCGGGCCCGTCGAGACCGCCTGGGGGAGCGCCTGGCCCGTCTCAGGGGCGAGTTGGAGTCGAGGCGGTCCATGATCCAGCTCAAGGAAGAGGCGATCCAGGGGATCAGCGATCTGTACGGCCTTTCGAAGCGGCTCCTGGCGACTCTGGATTTGAAGGAAGCCCTTCGCGTGACCGAGGAAACCTTGATGAAATGGATCCCTCACGCGGATCCCCAGGAGCGGGCTCGCATCCTGAGCGCCGTCCGCTCCGCGGTGGAGCGGGGAGAGGTGCCCGGGCTGGAGTTGCTCAGCGCGGCCCCTGCGGCCGGCGCCGAGATCCATTCCAAAGACAGGTGGGAGATCCTGAGCGGGCAGCTCGCCCTCGGTTTCCGCCGGATCTCCCTTTACCGGCAGGTGCAGGAATCGGCCCTCCATGATGGGTTGACCGGGCTTCTGGTCCGCAGGCATTTCCTGGAGCGGTTGGAGGAGGAGGTGGCCCGGGCGTTGCGCCGCGGTTCGTGGCTCGCCTTCCTGATGGTGGACCTGGATTATTTCAAGCGGATCAACGACACCTATGGCCATCTCGTCGGAGATGTGGTCCTGCGGGAGGTGGCCTCGTTGATCCAGCGTTCGGTTCGGGAGGTTGATCTGGTGGGCCGGTATGGAGGGGAGGAGTTTGCCGTGGTTCTTCCGGAGGCCGGGAGGGCCTTGGGCGCTCAGATCGCCGGCCGGATCCGGCAGGGGATCGAGCAGAGCCCGCTCAAGGTCTACGATGAGCGGATCTCGATCACCGTCTCGATCGGGATCGCCTTCTGCCCGGAGGATGCCCGGACCGCCGGCCAGCTGATCGAGCAGGCGGATCGGGCGATGTATCAGGCCAAGTCCAAGGGCCGAAACCAGGTGGTCGCCGCCAAGTGACTTCGCCCTGCGCGGTTGGCGTCGATGTCGGCGGCACCTTCGTGAAGCTGGGCCTGGTCCAGGGCCACAGGATCCTCACCCAGAGGGCTCTTCCCACCGCCTCCATCGGTTCCACCCCTCGGAAGCTGCAGGAAGGGCTGGTCAAGGCGGTGGGATCTCTGGTCCGGGAATCGAGGAGGCGGATCACAGGGGTCGGGGTGGGGATCCCGGGTTGGGTCCAATACCCCGAGGGGGTGGTCCGCTCCTGCGCCAATCTTCCCGGCTGGAAGGATGTTCCGCTTCGGGCGCTGTTGAGCCGGCGGCTTCACCTTCCGGTCTCGGTGGACAACGATGTCAACGTGATGACCTTGGCGGAGTGGACGGCCGGGGCCGGGCGCGGCGCGAGGAACCTGGTCTGCGTCACCTTGGGCACCGGGGTGGGGGGTGGCCTGATCCTCGACGGCCGTCTCTATCGGGGTTGGAACGGCTTCGCCGGTGAGATCGGCCACATCCCGGTGGCCGAGGCCGGCCCTCGCTGCTCTTGCGGAGGGATCGCTTGCCTGGAGCGATACGTCGGGAATAGGGAGATCCTCCAGCGGGTGCGGGATCAGCTCAAGCAGGGTGTGGCCAGCGTGATCCCGGAGCTGGTCGGCGGCGATTTAAGACGGCTCACCCCGGAGGTGATTGACCGGGCCTGTGAGTTGGGGGATCCGCTGGGCCGGCAGACCTGGAGGTGGGTCGGGACTCAGATCGGGCTGGTCTTGATCGGGGTGGTCAACCTCTTGAACCCTGAACGGATCGTCGTGGGGGGCGGGATCTCGAAGGCGGGGAGGTGGCTCTTTGAGCCGATGAGAAAGACGGTCCGCCGTCGGGCGGTGCGGGGGGCGTCGAGGTTCGAGGAGACCAGGTGGAGTACCTGGATGAGATGAAGAAGGTCGTCGCCGTGGGCAGCGTGGTGGCCACCTACCGGGATTCCAAGCTGGTCTGCGATGAGGCGACGATCTACATGGAGACCAAGGATGCCTACCTGAAGGGGCATGTTGAGCTGATCCAGCCGGGCGGCCTCTTGAGGGGAGAGGAGCTCCTCTATAATTTCGAGACCCGGAAGGGGACCCTTCTTCTGGCGGAGGCGGAAAGCGGGCCATGGAGATCGAAGTCGGATCAGGGGCAGAAGGTGGCCGCAACCGCCTTCACCCAGCAGCGGGGGTATCTCACCGGCTGCGATTTCGAGGAGCCCCATACCCGCTTGAAGGCCAGGGAGGTCCAGATCTTCCTGGATGACAAGGTCGTCCTCAAGAATGTGGTGATGATGGTGGGAAAGGTTCCTCTCTTCTACCTCCCCTCCTACACCCATCCGCTGGATGACAAGCGGGCCCGCGTGACGATCATTCCGGGAAAGGACAAGCAGTGGGGCCTGTTCCTCCTGACCTCCTGGCGGCTGTACCTGATGGAGAACCTCCAGGGCCAGATCCACGTCGACTACCGGGAGCGGCTGGATCTGGCCAGCGGCCTCGATCTCAGGTACGAGCTTCCGGTGGGGGGAGAGGGGCTCTTCAGGAGCTACTACACGAACGAGCGAGACCTCCAGCGAAAGCGCCTCTGGAGCGGGCTCCTGAATCCGGACAAGGACAAGCCGACTCAGGAGAAGGAGCGGTTCCGGGTGCAGCTTCGGCATGCCTGGGATGTCGATCGCGCCACCCGCGCCATTCTGGAATACAACGCGCTGAAGGACTCCGCCTTCCTCAAGGATTTCTTTCTCCGGGAGAACCAAAGGGACATCTCTCCCGCCACCTATCTTCAGATCACCCACTCCCCCAGCTGGTATGGGCTCTCCCTCTTGGTGAACAAGCGGGTCAACAAGTTTGAGACGATCACCCAGCAGTGGCCCTCGATCACGTTCGACCTGCGTCCATTTCGGCTCCCTTGGCTTCCCACC
>JACPXU010000008.1 GCA_016196375.1 Candidatus Omnitrophota bacterium
GCGGAACCGCCCCTCGAGGGGGCGGCTCAAGGAGGTCACCTCGACGAAGGTCTGGAAGCCCGGCGGGTAGATCTCCCCCGCCGAGGGTGCGAAGAGGAGGTCCGCCCCTGCCCCGGCCGCCAGCCGGGCGTCGGCGGTCAAGGTGCGGGGGTAGGAGCGGAAGTCGGCCCGGCGGTTGAATTGGATCGGGTTCACGAAGATGCTGACCACCACCAGATCCGTTTCCCTGCGGGCCCGCCGGATGAGGGAGAGGTGCCCCTCGTGGAAGGCCCCCATCGTCGGAACAAACCCGATCCTCCTGCCGCTCCTCTTGGCCCGCTGGATGATGCGGGCTAGCTGGTCGGGGCGCCTGACGATTCGCATGAGGCCACTCGATCCGGAAGGGCTTGGATCCGCTTCCCCAGCTTGGGGTGAATCCAGGCCGGGGCGATCTCGGCCAGAGGGATCAGCACAAAGGGACGTTCGTGCATTCGGGGATGGGGGATCACCAGGTCCGGCTCCTCGAGGATCAGGTCGCCGTAGGCCAGCAGGTCCAGATCGATCACCCTCGGACCCCATCGGGGATGCGGGTGGGGCCGGCCCATCGCCCGTTCGATCTGTTGGAGAGACTCGAAAAGGATCCGTGGAGAAAGCCCGGTCTCAAGCTGGACGACCCCGTTGAGGAAGACCGGCTGAGGCGGGCCGCCGATCGGAGCGGTCTTAATCCATCCGGAGGCCTGAACGACCTTTGTGTCGGGCAGCCGCCGAAGCCGGTCGATGGCCGAGGCCAGGTTCCGCGGCCGGTCCCCCAGATTGGAACCGAGGCCGATGAAGGCTATCGCCATATCGGCAGGCGGGCGAGCCGTCGGGCCGCCTCCTGGACCCGGCGGGTGGGGACGCTCAGCGAGAATCGGACATAGCCCTCCCCGCGCTCCCCGAATCCGACGCCGGGCGTGGCGACGATGCCTGTCCCCTCCATGATCGCGGCGGCGACCTCCTGCGACCGGCGATCCCCCGGGATCGGGGCCCATAGATAGAAGGTGGCCTTCGGAGGCGCCACCGGCCAGCCGGCCTTTTGGAGGGCCCGGACGAGGAGGTCCCGCCGCCGCTCGTAAATCCCCAGCATCCGGGAAAGATGATTCCCCGGATCCTCGAGGGCCTTGAGCCCCGCCATCTGGACCGCCTGGAAAACGCCGGAGTCAATGTTGGATTTCACCTTGGCCAGGGCCGAGATCATCTCCCTGTTCCCGCAGGCCCAGCCGACCCTCCAGCCGGTCATGTTGAAGGTCTTGGAGAGGGAATGGAACTCGATCCCCACCTCCTTGGCGCCCGGGACCTGGAGGAAGCTGGGGGGCCTCGGGCGGTCGAAATGGATCTCCGAGTAGGCGGCGTCGTGGCAGACCGGAACGCCGGTCCGCCGGGAGAACCGGACCAGATCCCGGAAGAACCCCAGGTCCGCCACGGCGGCGGTCGGGTTGTTCGGATAGTTGAGGAAAAGGAGCTTCGCACCCGGGGCCTGCCTTCGCAGGGCCTCCAGGTCCGGCAGGAACTGATTCTTCTTGAGGAGCGGGACGCTTACCGGACGGCCGCCGGCCAGGATCGTCCCGGTCCGGTAGGGAGGATAGCAGGGATCCGGGACCAGGACCCGGTCCCCGGGATTCACGTAGGCGAGCGGGAGATGGGCGATCCCTTCCTTGGACCCGATCAGGGGAAGGATCTCGGTGTCGGGGTCGAGGGGGACGCCGAATCGTCTCCGGGTCCAGCGGGCGATGGCGACCCGAAAGGCCTCGAGGCCCCGGTTGCTCGGATACTGGTGGTTCCGCGCGTCCTTCAGGGCCTTGACCATCGCCTTCAGGACGAAGCCGGGGGTCGGCTCGTCCGGGTCCCCCACCCCCATGTCGATGACCTCCCTCCCCTGGCGGAGCATCCGCTCCTTCAGGGCGTCGATCTGAACGAAGAGATAGGGAGGCAGTCTCTTCAGTCGTTGCGCGACGGGTGGAATCATTGGGGGGAGATGAACTGATCCATCCCGTACCAGCCGGGCCGGCTGCAGAGTTGGTGGAAATGCCGAGCCACCGTCACCGCCCCCTGGGCGAAGACCCTCCGATCCTTCGCCTCGTGCTCCAGGGTGATCCGCTCCGCCCCGGAATCGAACGTCACCGAATGAATCCCCACCACCTCCCCTTCCCGCTTCGCCTCGATCTCGCTCTCCTTGATCGAGCGGCCGGTCACCTTCCGGACCTCCTCGGCCAACAGCCTGGCGGTCCCGCTGGGGGCATCCTTCTTTTTGACGTGATGGGTCTCGGAGAGCGAGATCCGGACGGCGCCGTCCAGCTCAAATTGCTTGAGGAGATTGAACAGGGAGCCGATGGCTCTTCGGACGACAACGATCCCGATCGACATGTTGGGGGACCAGAAGATCGGGATCCGTTTGGAGAAGGCCTTGAGCCGCTCCAATTGGTCGGGGGAGAAGCCGGTCGTCCCGATCAGCATCGGGACCTGGGCGTCGGCCGCGGCCTGGGCGTGGGCCAGCGTCGCCTCGGGGGTGGTGAATTCGATCAGGAGGTCGGCTTGGGCGAGGAGACCCTTGGAGTCGCCGCTCACCTTGACGCGGGGGCATCCGGCCAGCGGCCGGCCGATCCGGGGATGGCCCTCCTGCTCCAAGGCCCCGACCAGCTCGAAGGAGCCCGGCAGCTTCAGGGCCTCCTCGACGATGAGGGATCCCATCCGGCCGCAGCAGCCGCTCACCACGAGGCGAGTTACGCGACCCATGCCAATGCAGCCCTCGCCTCCGGCTCGAGAGGGTGGGTGCCACCCCCGCTCCGGGGTGCCCGGCGACGCACCGTTCGCGCCGCCTCCGCAAGAGGGGACCACCGCTCGGGAGCGGGGATTCGCAGGACGCTTGCCGGCCCCGGCGAGGCCGGCTGCGCTATTTGAAAGCCCTCGCTCTCTGCGCCTGGATTCAAGCTCACAAGCGCAGACCCGTGCCCGCTCGGGCTTTCAGGATCCTGCTCACCCCGCATCCCTCGGGTGGTCCCCCGATGGATCCGAGGCGTGGCCCCGAGGGGTGGCGTGGGGCGGGCGCCCAGCCTCCGCCAGCAGGGCCGACGAATGAGGATTAGCCCTATTGAATGGAGACCCAAGCTGTACTGTACGCGTTCCATGGAGATCACCGTTGGTTTTGGCCTCTCCACGGTGCTCTTAACCAAAAAGATTGAGAATGAGACATCCAAATCAGGCCCGATGCCGGAGGCTGGGCAAGCCCCACGACAGGACCCCGAGGGGCCATCGGAGGACCCCACCCCCGATGGGTGGCCGAGGGAGGACCCCTGCGGGTGACCCTTGTGCACGACTCGTGGAATCATCGGATCAATCGGTAGGAGCGCAGGACCTCCCTGAGCCGGCTCAGGTTCCCGTCGCTCATCGGGCACAAGGGGAGCCGGAGGCCGGCCTCGTCGATCAGCTTCATCAGCCCCATCGCCGTCTTGACCGGGATCGGGTTCGTCTCGATGAACATCGCCCGGGTCAGCGGGAGGAGCTCGTAATGGATCCGCCGGGCAAGGCGCAGGTTCCCTTGCTCGAAGGCCCGGACCATCCGGGCCACCTTTCCAGGGACGATGTTCGCCGTCACCGAGATGACGCCGGTTCCGCCGATCGCCAGGACCGGCAGCGTCAGGGCGTCGTCCCCGGAGAGCAGGGAGAACCGCTCGCCGCAGAGGGCCCGGATGCGGGACATCTGCTCCAGGGAGCCGCTCGCCTCCTTCACGCCGACGATGTTAGGGATCTTCGCCAGGCGGGAGAATGTCTCCGGCTCCACGTTGACGCCGGTCCTGGAGGCGATGTTGTACAGCACGAGCGGCAGATCCGCCGATTCCGCGATCGTCCGGAAATGGCGGTACAGCCCCTCCTGGGTCGGCTTGTTGTAGTAGGGGCTGATCAGGAGGGCGGCGTCGGCGCCGGCCTTCTGCGCGTGCCGGGTGAAGCGGAGCGCCTCCTCCGTGTTGTTGGAACCGGTGCCGGCGATCACCCGGACCCTCCCCCGGGCCGCCTGGATCGTCATCTCAACGACCTGCTCGTGCTCCTCGTGGGAGAGGGTGGCCGATTCCCCGGTCGTCCCGCAGGGGACCAGCGCCGAGGTCCCTTCCCTCACGTGGAGCTCCACGAGATGCTGCAGCCCCTTGACATCCACCTCCCCATCCTTGAAGGGGGTGACCAGGGCGACCATCGATCCTTTCAGCCAGGGAAGCGGCCTGTCGCTCTTCGAGTTGCTCATGCAGAGATAGCTCCTGTGAACAGGATCCGGGCCGGCCCCTCGAGGAAGAGATCCCCCCACGGTTCCCGACCCGGTCTGAATCCGACGGTCAGCGTCTCGCCACCCGCGGTCAACACCTGTACCGGCGGCCTCAGCCGTCCCAGGGCGGCCCCGACCACCACCGAGGCGGCCGCCCCGGTCCCGCAGGCCAGGGTCTCCCCTTCCACTCCCCGCTCGTAGGTGCGCAGGGCGATCCGATGGAGGGAATCGATCCGGACCCAATCCACGTTGGTTCCGGCGGGCTGAAAGATCCGGTGGAACCGGATCGCCGGGCCGAGGGAGGCCACCCCCACCTTCCTGAGATCCGAGACCAGGAGGACCGCGTGCGGCACGCCGGAGTTGACGGCGTGAAGCGTGTAACGGGTCCCGCCGACGGCCGCCTTCAAGCCGAGCTGCAGATCCTTCGGCGGCGCCAGGAAGATCCGGGTCCTCTCGGAGCCGACCACCTGGGTCCGCATCAGACCGGCCCCTGTCTCCACGGCCCAGCTCTTTTTCCCGCCGTCCATCGCGTGAAGGTACCAGGCGACGCAGCGCAGGCCGTTGCCGCACATGCCGGCCTCGCTGCCGTCCGGGTTGAAGATCCTCATCCGGGCATCCCCCCGCCTGGAGGGGAGGACCAGGAGGAGCCCGTCGGCGCCGATTCCCCCTTTGCGGTCGCACCAGCGCCTGGCGCAGTCGGACGGCTTGAGGCGCCAGCCCCGCCCCCTGGCGTCGAGCAGGATGAAGTCGTTGCCGGAGCCGACCACCTTGGTGAACGGGATCGTCGTCATTTCAAGAAGGCGGGGATCCGCTCGTTGCGGACCAGATCCTGGTACCGCTCCCTCTCACGGATCACGTGCCATCGCCCCCCGTTGACCAGCGCCTCCGCGGCCCGCGGGCGGGAATTGTAGTTGCTCGCCATCGTGAAGCCGTAGGCGCCGGCCCCCATGATCGCCAGGAGGTCCCCGGCCTTGAGCGGCGGCAGCCGCCGGTTCTTGGCGAAGAAGTCGCCGCTCTCGCAGACCGGACCGACCACGTCGTAGCGGGCCCCCCGGCCGCCGCCGCGGGCAGCCCCATTCTGCGCCACCGGCTGAATCTCATGATAGGCCCCGTAGAGGCTGGGCCGGATCAGGTCGTTCATCCCGGCATCCACGATCGCGAACCGGCGGCCATGGCTCTCCTTCAGATACAGGACGCGGGTCACGAGGATCCCGCTGTTTCCCACAATGAAACGGCCCGGCTCCAGGATAACCGTCAGGCCGGTTCCTTTCAAGAGGGGCAGGATCCTGCCGGCATACTCGGCCGCGGTCTGCGGGATCTCCCGGTGGTAGACGATCCCCAGCCCTCCGCCGATGTTGAGGTACCGGATCTGGATCCCCTGCCCCTTCGCCCATCCAATCAGATCCAGGGCCCGCCGGATCGCCTTCTGGAACGGCTGGGCCTTCAGGATCTGGGAGCCGATGTGGATGTGGAGCCCCACGAAGAGGAGATTCTGAAACTGCCCGCTGCGGCGCAACAGGGCCTTCACGGTGGCCAGGTCCATCCCGAACTTGCTGGCCCTGTGTCCCGTCGTGATGAAGGAATGGGTGTGCGGGTCCACCTCCGGGTTCAGCCGCAGGCTCACCCTCTGCCGCCGGCGCAGACGCCGGCAGACTGCCTGGATCTGCTCAAGCTCCTGGGCCGATTCCACGTTGAAGAAGAGGATCTCCGCCTTCACCGCCCGCTCGATCTCCTCGGCGGTCTTGCCGACGGAGGCGTAGACGATCCGCTTGGGGTCGGCCCCCGCCTGGAGGACCTTCCGGAGCTCGCCGCCGGAGACGACGTCGAAACCGGCGCCGGCCCGGGCCAGGGCGCGGCAGATCGCCATGTTGCTGTTGGCCTTCACCGCGAAGCAGACCAGCGCATGGATCGGAGCGAAGGCCCCCCGGAGCTTCCGGAAATGGTCGAGGATCGTCCGGTAGCTGTAAAGATAGAGGGGGGTGCCCAGCTCCTCGGCGACCCGGGCCACCGGAACCTCCTCACACCACAACCGGCCTCTCCTCACGTGGAAGCGATGCATGGCGGCTACCGCCGGACGATTCCCTTCCAGCGCCGGATCGCCTGCCGGACCAGAAGCGGATTCGTGCCGCCCGCCGATCTCTTGCGCCGGACAGAGGCGGCCGGATCCAGAAGCGCGTACAGCTCCGGGCCGAAGGCCTTGGAAAAACGGCGAACGGTCTCCAGGGGAAGGGAGCCGACGCTCTTTCCGGTCCGGTCCGCGTGGGCAAAAAGCTGCCCGACGGACCGGTGGGCCTGGGCGAACGGTATCCCGCGGGCCACCAGGAGCTCGGCCAGATCGGTCGCGTAGAGGGACTCATCCTCCGTCTGCCTCTTGAGATTCTCCCGGATCCAACGGATCCCGCCGAACCCCTCGATCAGGACCGCCAGCATCCCATCGATCCGGTCCAGCCCCTCGAAGAGGAGCTCCTTGTCGTTCTGGAGGTCCCGCTGGTAGCCGCTGGGCAGCCCCTTGAGCAGGGTGAGGATCGCCGCGAGGTTTCCCGTGATCCGGGCGCAGCCGCCCCGGACCAGCTCCAGGAAATCGGGGTTCTGCTTCTGCGGCATCATCGAGCTTCCGGTGAGGAGCCGCTCGTCGAACCGGAGGAACCCGAATTCCCGGGTCGACCAGAGGATCAGATCCTCGGCGATCCTGGAGCAGTGCGCCCCCAGGATGCTCGATGCCGCCAGGATCTCCACCACGAAATCCCGGTCGGTGACGGCGTCAACGGAGTTCTCCATCAAGCGGGAAAAGCCCAGCTCCCTGGCGACGGCGGCCCGGTTGATGGGGAGCCCTGTCCCGGTCAGCGCCCCGGATCCCAACGGCAGCTCGTCGAGCCGATGGAGAGCGCCCTCAAGGCGCTGCCGGTCCCGCTGAAGCATGGCGACGTAGCTCAGGAGAAGATGCCCCACCAGGAGCGGCTGCGCGTGGCGAAGATGGGTGAAGCCCGGCATCACCAGCTCCTTGGCGGACTCGGCCTGGACCAGGATCCCCCGCTGAAGCCGGCCGATCTCCTGGTCCAACCCCTGGAGCTTCTCCTTGAGGAAAAGCCGGAGGCTGGTGACCACCTGGTCGTTGCGGGAGCGGCCGGTGTGAAGATAGGAGGCGGAGGTGCCGATCCTTTTCTCGAGGGCCAGCTGGAGGGCCGTGTGGATGTCCTCCGCAGCCGGATTGAGGGAAAGCCGGCCCCGCCCCAGATCCCTGAGAAGGGCTTGAAGGGCCGCGACGATCCGCCGGGCCTCGCGGGACGGAATGATCCGGGCCTTCCCCAGCATCCGGGCGTGGGCGATCGATCCCAGCAGGTCGTGCCAGGCCAGACGCTGATCCACCGCCAGCGAATGGGTGAACCGTTCCACCGCCTCGGACGTCGGCCGGCTGAACCTGCCGCCCCATAATTTCCCCGCTTTCTTACCCATCACTCTCCTTTACGGAACGGTGCCAGGCACTGCAGTGCCTGGCACCAGAGGGTCTGGCACTGTGGGGTCAGACCCCGATATAAGGCAGGCCCCAGATGGTGATGAAGCCGGCGGCCGCCTTCTGGTCGAACAGATCCTTCCCCTCGTAGGTGGCGAATCCCTTCACGTACCTGGAATGGGGGGAGCGCCTCCCCACGCAGGCGGCGTTTCCTTTAAAGAGCTTCACCCGGACCGTCCCGGTTACCTTCTCCTGGATCCTCTCGATGAAAGAGTCCAGGGCTGTCTTGAGCGGGGTGAACCAGAGCCCGTCGTAGATGAGCCGGGCGTATCGCTGGGCGACGATCTCCCGGAAGGCCAAGGCCTCCCGGTCCAGGGTCAGATGCTCCAGCTCCCGGTGAGCGGCATGGAGGATCGTGGCGGCCGGGGCTTCATAGACCTCCCGGGACTTGATCCCGACCAGCCGGTCCTCCATCAGGTCGGTCCGGCCGACCCCGTGCCTGCCGCCGGTCCGGTTCAGCCGCCGGATCAGGTCAATGAGCCCGACCCGGCGGCCGTTCAAGCCGACAGGGACCCCCTTGCGAAAATCGATCGTCAGCCGCTCCGGCTTCGCCGGGGCCCGGGCCGGATCGGCGGTCCATCGGTAAGCGGCCGCGGGGGGTTCCACCCAGGGATCCTCGAGGGGGCCGGATTCGATCGAGACCCCCCAGAGGTTCTGGTCGATCGAGAAGCGGGACTCCCTCCGGTGGGCGATCGGCAGCCGGTGGCGCAGCGCGTATTTGACCTCTTCGCTGCGCGATTTCATCTCCCATTCCCGCACCGGGGCCATCACCTTCAGGCCCGGATGGATGATCTTCAAAGAAAGCTCGATCCGGACCTGGTCGTTTCCCTTGCCGGTGCAGCCGTGCGCCGCCACCGCCGCCCCCTCGGCCTTGGCCGCCTGAGCCATCGCCTGGGCGATCAAGGGGCGGCTCAGGGCGGTGGCCAGAAGATAGCTCCCCTCGTAGACCGCTCCGGCCTTGAGCGCCGGGAGGATATACTCCCTGGCGAACGGCTCCTTCAGATCCCGGATGATCACCTTCTCGGCGCCGCAGGCGTAGGCCCGGTCCCGGACCGGCCTCAGGTTCTCTCCCTGCCCCACGTCGGCGCAGAAGGCGATGACGTGGTAGCCCCGCTCGGTCAGCCAACGGATGCAGACGGAGGTGTCGAGTCCCCCTGAATAGGCGAGAAGGACCTTGGTTCTCATTTTTTTGATCCTCGCTTTCGCGAGGATGACAGCAGCGTCACTAAGATCCCCTTTTGGAGATGGAGGCGATTCTCCGCTTGATCATAGACGATCGAGTGCCGGCTGTCCATCACCTCATCGGTGACCTCTTCCCCCCGATGGGCCGGCAGGCAATGCATGAAGAGGGCCCCCTTCCCCGCCTCTTTCATGAGGCCCATGTTGACCTGGAACCGGCGGAAGGCGCGGCGCCGTCTGGACCGCTCCTGCTCCTGGCCCATGCTGGTCCAGACATCGGTGTAGAGGACCGCCGCCCCCCGCGCCGCCTCCTTCGGGTCTCGGGTGATCAGGAGCCGCCCACCTGAGGCGCTGGCCTGCCGCTTCGCCCATCGGACCAGGTCCCGGTCCGGCTCGTAGCCGGCCGGGGCCGCGACGCTCAAATGAACTCCCAGCAGGGCGCAGGCCTCGATGAGGGAGTTGCAGACGTTGTTGCCGTCCCCGACGTAGGCGACCCGAACCCCCTTGAGCCGGCCGATCCTCTCCTCAATGGTGAACAGGTCGCTCAGGGCCTGGCATGGATGCGCCCGGTCGGAGAGGCCGTTGATCACCGGGATCGAGGCCGATCGGGCCAGCTCCTCCACCTCCCGGTGGGAGAAGGTCCGGGCCACGATACCGTCCAGGTACCGGGAGAGGACCCGCGCGACATCCTTGGCCTCCTCCCGCTTCCCGTTCTGCAGCTCCAGCGGGCCGATGTAGAGACTCCCTCCCCCCAGATGGGTCATCCCCACCTCGAAGGAGACCCGGGTCCGGACCGACGGCTTCTGGAACAGGAGGCCCAGCATCTTTCCCTCGAGCGGCCGGTCCTGGAGCGGCTTCCTTTTCCATCGGGCCGCCTCCCGGAAGAGCCGGCCGATCTGCTCCGCAGTGAGGTCCCGGACCGCAAGGAGATGCCTTGGCCTCATTGAGCCCTCGCGACCTCTTCGAAACTCTCGTCCAGCAGCTTCAGGGCCAGATCGAGCTCCCGCCGGCTGACGGTGAGGGCCGGGTACATCCTGAGGACCTTCTCCTGGGTGCAGTTGAGGAGCAGCCCCTTCTTGAGCGCCGCCTGAACCACCGGGGCGCCGGGGCGATCCAGCTCGATCCCGATCATCAGGCCCTTGCCCCTGACTTCCCGGATCATCGGGTGCCTCTTTTTGAGGGCGGTCAGCATCCGGGTGAAGAGGCGGCCCTGCCGGCGGGCCCGCTCGGCCAGCCGCTGCCCCCGGATCACCTGGAGCGTGGCCAGCCCGGCCGCCGTCACCAACGGGTTCCCGCCGAAGGTGGTGGCGTGGCTGGCCTTCTCCCACAGGTCGGAGATCCTCTTGTCCGCGATCAGGATCCCGATCGGCAGGCCTCCGGCCGCCGGCTTGGCCAGCAGCAGAATGTCCGGCAGCACCCGGTACTGCTGGAAGGCGAACAGTGTCCCGGTCCGGCCCATCCCGGTGGAGATCTCGTCGAAGATCAGGAGCAGCTTCCGCTGGTCGCAGATCCGCCGGAGGGACCGGACGTACTCCTGATCCGCCACATGGACACCCCCCTCCCCCTGGATCAGCTCCACCATGACGGCGACGGTCTCCGGGCGCAGGGCCGATCTCAGCGCCCCGGCGTCGTTGAATGGGACGTGCCTGAAGCCGGGCGGGATCGGCTCGAACCATTTCTTATGCTTGGGCTGGCCGGTCGCCGCCATCGCCGCCAGCGTCCGGCCGTGAAAGGATCCCTCCATCGTGATGATCTCCCATCGGTCCGGATGGCCGTAGCGCCTGGCCAGCTTGATCGCCGCCTCCACCGACTCGGCCCCGCTGTTGGAGAAGAAGGCCTTCCCGGCGAAGCTGCTCTTCACCAGCGCCTCGGCCAGGCGCGCCTGCGGCTCGTGATAGAAGGTGTTGGGGACATGGATGAGCCGCTTCACCTGTGCCTGGACCGCCTTGACCACCTTGGGATGGCAGTGCCCGAGGGCGTTGGTCCCCCACCCGGGGAACATGTCCAGGTACCGCCTCCCCTCCTGGTCCCAGATCCAGGAGCCGGATCCTCGCGCGGCGGCGATCCCCAGCCGGTTGTAGACCGGGATCGCGTATCTCTGGTAGAGGGCGGCGATCTGTCGGGTGGTCATCTTCGGACGATCTCCGTTCCCACCCCCCGGTCGGTGAAGATCTCCAGGAGGAGGCCGTGCGGGACCGCGATGCCGATCATGTGGGTCTTCCGGACCCCGCCCCGAAGGGCATGGATGCAGGCCCTCGCCTTCGGGATCATCCCGTCGGCGATCACCCTCTTCTCCATCAGCCGCCGGGCCTCCCGCACCGTCAAGGTGGGGACCGGGCTGCGGGGATCTCCCCGATGCCGCAGGACCCCGGCCACGTCGGTCACCAGAACGAACTTCTCCGCTTTGAGGGCCGCCGCCAGCGCGGAGGCCGCCTCGTCGGCGTTGATGTTGTACCGCTGATGATCCCAGCCGATCCCCACCGGGGCGACGACCGGGATCACGCCGAGGACCAGGAGCCGCTGGACCGGGCCGGGGTTGACCCCGGTCACCCTCCCGACGAATCCGAGCTCCTCCCCTGGAATCGTGTACGGTTCGGCCCGCAGCAGCCCGCCGTCCGATCCGACGATCCCCTGCGCCCGTCCTCCGAGAGAAAGCAGCTCCTTCACCAGCATCCGGTTCACCCCGGTCATCGCATTCACCACCAGCTTCAGGGTCGCCGCGTCGGTGACCCTGAGCCCCTGCACGAAGCGGGGCGGCCGGTTGCGGCGGGACATCTGCCTGGTGATCTCAGGGCCCGCCCCATGGACCAGAACGGGGCGAATCCCGGCCACGCTCAGGAAGATCAGGTCCTGAAGGATCGCCCGGCGCTTCGCCCGGTCCGAGAGGGCGCTCCCTCCATACTTCACCACCACCGTCTTTCCGCGGAACGCCTGGAGATAGGGGAGCGCCTCGAGGAGGACATCCGCCTTCCGGACGATGGAAGAGGGGATCCGAGGAGACTCTGATCCTCGCTGGAGCCTGCCCTCGGCCACGACCGAGGGCGAGGATGACGTTCTGAAATGGGCACTAACTGGTGTACTTGGCATTGATCCGAACGTACTCCTCCGTCAAATCGGCCCCGATCAGCCGGGCCTTTGCCGATCCCGGCCCAGATCGACGCCGATCCGGACCTCGGGCCTGTCCATCTCCGCGAGGAGCCTTCGCCGGGCCACAGGGACCGGCTCCCCCCCTCGAAAGACCGCCAGCTCCCCCAGGTGGAGACGGAGCCGCCTCGGATCGACCGGGACTCCGGCCGATCCGACCGCCGCGGCGATCCGGCCCCAGTTGGGATCCCGGCCGGCCACCATCGTCTTCACCAGCGGAGAGTCCGCCACCCGCCGGGCCACCCGGTCGGCGCCGGCTGGATTCGGGGCGCCGGTCACCTCGACGACGAGGAGCCGGGTCACCCCTTCCCCGTCCCGCACGATCTCATGGGCCAACAGCCTCGAGACGGTCTCCACCGCCTTGAGGAATTGCCGGTAAGAGCCGGTCCCCTTCCGGATCGCCGGCGCCCCGGAGGCCCCGTTGGCGAGAAGAAGGACCATGTCGTTGGTGGAGGTCTCCCCATCCACCGAGATCCGGTTGAAGGTCTCCTCCACCACCGGCCGAATCACCCCCTGCAGCGTCCCGGCGTCGATCCTGGCGTCGGTGGCCAGGAAGGCCAGCATCGTCGCCATCCGGGGAGCGATCATCCCGGAGCCCTTGGCGATTCCACCCACCGTGACCGGTCGCTTCCCGACCCCGAAGCGGACGGCCACCTCCTTGTGGCGGGTGTCGGTGGTCATGATCGCCTCCGCCGCGGAAAGAGATCCCCTGCGGCTCAAGGCGCCGGCCGCCCGGCGGATCCCCAGGCGGACCCGCGGCATCGGGAGCGAACGCCCGATGACGCCGGTCGAGGCCACCAGAACCGATGAGTGGGGGATGCCGAGCCGCCGGGCCCCCTCCAGCGCCGTCTCCGCCGTGTCCCGCGTTCCCCGCCGGCCGGTGCAGCAGTTGGCGTTCCCGCTGTTGGCGACGACGGCCTGGGCCGAGCCCCGCTTCAGGATCTCGCTATTCCAAAGGACACAGGGGGCCTTCAGCGAGTTCCTCGTCAAGGTCCCCGCCGCCGCGGCCGGCACCTCAGAGAAGATGAGGGCCAGGTCCTTGCCCCTTCGCTTGATCCCGCAGGAGACCCCGCTGGCCAGGAACCCGTTGGGGGCCGTGATCCCTCCCCTCACCAGATCCATGTTCCCTGTCATTCTCGCGAAGTCCCCCGTCATTCTCGCGAAAGCGAGAATCGATCCTCGCTTCCGCGGGGATGACATGCAAGGAGCCCCGCGGCCTCTGGGATTCCGCACATCAGATTCATGTTCTGCACCGCTTGCCCCGCGGCCCCCTTTCCCAGGTTGTCGATCGCCACCAGGATGATCGCCTGGTTCCCCTTGGGATCCAGCCGGAGCCCGATGTCGCAGAAATTGGTGCCGGCCACCGACTTCACCTCCGGCCAGGTTCCAGCCGGGAGGATCCGGATGAACGGCTCCCCCCCGTACCGCCGCTCGTAGATCGCCCGGAGCCGGGCCTCGGTGAGGCGCCGGGCAAGCGGGGCGTAGATCGTCGCGTAGATCCCCCGGTTCAGCGGCACCAGGTGCGGCACGAAGGTGAGCCGGATCGAGCGGCCTGAAACCCGCCGGAGCTCCTGCTCCATCTCCGGCATGTGCTGATGGGCGTTCACCCGGTAGGCCCTCAGGTCCTCGTTGACCTCGGTGAAAAGGAGCTCTTCCTTGAGCGACCGCCCCGCCCCCGTCACGCCCGATTTGGCGTCGACGATCAGCCCCTGCCCTTTCAGGAGGCCGGCCTTCGCCAGCGGGACCGCTCCCAAAAGGGCGGCGGTGGCGTAGCAGCCGGGGTTCGCCACGATCCGGGCCGAGCGGATCGCCTCCCGCCGCCACTCCGGCAGCCCATACGCCGCCCCTTTCAGAAGGGCGGGCGACCGGTGGCGGATCCGGTAGGCCTGCTCGTAGCTCCCGGCGGAGCGCAGCCGGAAGTCGCCGCTCAGGTCGATGACCCGGAGCTCCTTCCTCTTCTTGATGATCCTCGGGACGATCCCCATGGCCACCCCGTGTGGGAGGCAGAGAAACAGGATCTCGCACCGCCGGGCCGCATCCTCCGCGTTGAGGGGATGGATGGAAAGAGAGGCCGCCCCCCGGAACTGAGGCAAGACCTCTCCCATCGGGCGCGGCCGGTTCTTCACCGATCTGGCCCCAAGATACTCGATGGAGACCATCGGGTGCGACAGCAGGATCTTCAGGAGCTCTTGCCCGCTGTAGCCGGTCACACCGATGATTCCAACCGTCCTCTTCATCCTCAACCCTTCCTTAGAGAACCCGGTGCCAGGACTAACCCTGGCACCGTTCCGTAGAAAAAGAAACAGCCTATCCTTCCCAGCTTGAACAGGAACCCGGTCCCGATGGGGAAAGGATAGGCCGTTAGGATTTAACGCTTAGTCCACTGGAACCGCTTCCGAGCCCCCTTCTGTCCATACTTCTTCCGCTCCCGGACTCGCGGATCCCGGGTGAGGAAACCTCCCTTTCTCAAGACGGACTTCAAGGTCTGATCCGCCACAACCAGGGCCCTGGACAATCCCTGCCGCACCGCCCCAGCCTGGCCGGCCAACCCTCCCCCGGCCACCTGGGCGACGCAGTCGAACTTGCTGGAGGTCTGGGTCGCCTTGAGCGGCTCCTGCACAAAGGTCTGCAGATGCTGCCTGGGGAAATAGTCCTGAAGGGCCCGGCCGTTCACCAGGATCTGACCGGTCCCCGGGATCAACTTCACCTTGGCGACGGCCTCTTTCCGCCGTCCAGTCGTCATGGTCATTGTTTCTTCAGGCATGTTTTAGCTGCGCCTCATGCGGATGGGTGGGCCCGGCGTAGATCCGGAGCCGCCTCCCCGCCTGCCGCCCGAGCGGATTCGAGGGAAGCATCCCGGTCACGGCCCTCCGCAGAACCTCGGTGGGCCGCCGGTTGAGAAGCCGGTTGAGCGGCTCCTCCTTCAGCCCGCTGGGGTATCCGGAGAACCGCTTGTAGATCTTGGTCTCCATCTTGGTCCCGGTGACCCGGATCTTCTCGGCGTTGATCACCACCACCCCGTCTCCGCAGTCCACATGGGGGGTGAAGATCGGCTTGTGCTTGCCCCGCAGGAGCACGGCGATCTGGCTGGCCAAGCGGCCCAGGATCTGCCCCTCGGCGTTGATCAGATGCCAGCTCCTCGGAACCTCATCATGCTTCGCCACGAACGTTCTTGCTCTCAACATGAGAAACCAGAATTATACCACGAGCCAGCCCGATTGGAAGAGGTTTTCAGGGGGGGAGGTAAAACTCCATCCCGACCCACTGGCCCTTTTTCAACACCTCCACCTTGAGGTGGGCGGGGCCGCCCTTCGCCGAAGAGGGAAGGTCGCCGACTAAGTGGGAGCCGTCCGGCGAGGTCAGGAAGAATCCGGTCAACGGCTTTGGCCCGTCCGGGTCCAGGATCCAGCGGCCCTGGAGGGTTTTGGCGTCAAGCGGCCTGTTGTAATGGTCGTTCACGTAAAGGAGGATCCGCCGGTCGGGGCCCCGCACCAGCTCGTAATGGTAGATGTCGTTGGCGTCCCCGAAATAGCCGCCGTGGCGGGGGCCGTGCGCCGCCGTCACCTCCATGGCGGAGGAAAGGGCGAAGTCGGCCCCCATCGCCACGAAGAAGCCGATCAGCAGGCCGATCTCGACGATCGCCTCCCCCTTCAGGAGCCGGCCCAGGTGGAGCAGCTCCCCGATGATGTAAAGGATCGTCCCCGCCGCCAGGGCGAGGCAGAAGATCTCGAGCGGCGGGTTCACCCACCAGCTCCCCACCGCCGCCCCGAGGAAGGTGGGGCCCCCCGCGATGACCCCGCAGGTGCCGAGGAAGCCCCAGTCGGCCCGGTGGCCTGACAGGGGCGCCGCGATCCCGAAGCCTTCGGTGGCGTTGTGGAGGGCGAACCCGACCGCCAGCAGCCAGGCGAGCTGGATGGCGCCGGAGGAATACCCCTGGCCGATCGCCAGCCCCTCGCTCAGGTTGTGCAGCCCCAACCCGACGGCGATCATCAGGGCAAGCTGCTTGGCCCTTTTCCCGGGGCGGGTCTCATCCTTGGCCGATCCCAGGAAGGTCCGCTCGAACAGGACCAGCCCCAGCAGCCCGATGGAGAATCCCAGGACGAACAGCCCTCCGTACCGGATCACGCCGGCCGGGGATCCCCCTTCGACGACGGCGGCCTCCACCATCTCCTCGATCTGCTCGATCAGATGCCCCGTGATCTCCACCAGGAGGAAGATCAGGATCCCGGTGGAGACCGCGTTCAGGAAGGCCTTGGTCCGGTTTGAGACGCGGCTCAGCCGGGCGATCGGAAGGCCCAGGAAGATGGTCCCTCCCGCCAGCAGCCCCAGCCATGCCGGTCCCCACGGAATGCCGATCCCCATTTAGAATTCCACCTCCACGATGCTCTTCAACTGCAGGTCGTCCGTCGCCCGGGTCAGCCCGAAGGCCGGCCCGAAGAGAACCCGGACGTGGGGCGTGGGGCTCGCGGCCACCACCGGCATCAGCTGGAGCTCGTGCCCCTTCCGGCGGATGCCGAACTCCCCCTGATCGCCCAGGGTCTCCTTCATCTCCAGCCCCAGCCGAACCTTCGGGTGGACCGGGATGCTCGCCCCCAGCGTGTACTCCCACTGGAGGTCCTCATGCTCGTTGATCTTTCGCTCCGCGATCAGATTGGCGACCAGGTTCCAGGGGCCGAGGTCACGGCTCAGGATCAGCTTCCCCTCCAGCTCATCGCTGGCGGCGCCCCTGCTGCCATTTGGATTTTTATACTCCCCGTAGAGGGCAATGTCCACAGGAAGTTCGCCGCTCTCCAGGAACCGGTATTTCCCCTCGATCTTGAACGAGTCCCGCCGCCAGTCCTTGGGCCGGTCCCACTTGAAGACCTCGTAGTAAGCGAGCTGGAGGCGGTTGGTCAACCCGTACTCCAGCTCCACCTGATGCTTCGAGCTGTAGGTATCGTCGTTGTCCGCCTCCGTCAGGTTGAGGTCGTGGTACCGCTCCACCTCGAACTCCCCCCTGCGGGTGGTGTGATACCCTTGGTTGAAAATATAATCCCGCATGTGGGCGGAGGCGGGGACCTGCGCTCCCCAAAGCACCAAGCTCCATGCCGCCAGATTCACAAGAACAAAACGTCCTCTCATTTTCACCCGTCCCCTTTTGTAGCGGCGAGCCTCCCTGTGTGCAGGGATCGATTCGGGCACGGCGCTACCTGCCTCGGATACATTGATGGACCCGATAGCCGCATTCACAGACCGTGCAGGGGGCATCCTCCTGAGCGCCCAGGGGCATGTAGCAGTTGCAGTGCTTGCACACCTGCGGGTCCCCCTTGGCCAGGAGCATCCCGGAGCCGGCGGGATGCGCGCAGCCGGACAGGGCCCACAGGAGGAGGAGCGCGGCCGGCGGCAAAGGTTTCATCATCCGCGCGGGCGGCGCTTCAGGCAGTCCCGGCAGCGCCCGAAGATCTCGTGCCGGTGCCAGAGGGCCACGAATCCGTGGCGGCGGATCGCCCCGTCCTGGAACCGCTCCATCATGGGGCTCTGGAACTCGGTGATCCGCCCGCACTCGACGCAGATCATGTGGTCGTGGTGGGGCCGGTCCGCCTTGAGCTCGAACTTGGACCGGCCGTTGGAGGATCCCACCTCCGCCACGAGGCCGCACTCCTGAAGGAGCTTGATCGTCCGGAAGATCGTGGCCCGGCCGATGGAGGGATCCTGCCTCTTCAAGGAAAGGTACAGCTCGTCGATCCCCAGGTGCCGCTCCGCCGCCATCAGGGCCCGCAGGATCTCCTCCCGCTGCCGGGTCAACTTAAGCCCCTGCCGGCCGAGATGCTCCTGGAAGGTCTGGAGGATGGAGGCGAGCCACTGGCGGAACTGCCGCGGCTGCCTCGCGTGCTTGGGGAACAGGATGACCTCTGCCTTGGGGTTCATGAGATTGAGACTCGATCTCATTCTATTGAGATCGAGTCTCATTATCAATAAGGAGGGGAGGCTTGTCAAGGGAAAAATAAAACCTATTGGGGTCTGACCCCGCGGGGTCAGACCCCAGGGCGGGCCAGCGGGTAGTGGACCCGGAC
>JACPXU010000025.1 GCA_016196375.1 Candidatus Omnitrophota bacterium
CCATTTCCGTGGGGTCGCCACCGTTGTGGCCAAGCTGTTCAACCTCGTCCAGCCGGACGCCGCCTACTTCGGCCGGAAGGACGCCCAGCAGTCCCTCGTCGTCGGCCGGATGATCCGGGACCTGAGCTTTCCGGTACGGCTGAAGGTACTCCCCACCGTCCGGGAGCGGGACGGCCTGGCGATGAGCTCCCGGAACCGCCTTCTCTCGACGGAGGCTCGACGGTCGTCGAGGGCCCTCTTTCAGGCTTTACAGGAGGGCCGTCGGTTGATAGAATGTGGCGAGCGTCGAGGAGCCGTCGTCGCCCGACGGATCCGGCGGGGAATCGGGAAGATCCCCGGAGCAAAGGTGGATTACGTGGCGGTGGCGGACCCGGAGACGCTTCAACCGATGGCCCGGCTTCGAGGAAGAGCGCGGCTGCTCGTGGCCGCCTGGATCGGGCCGGTCCGATTGATCGACCATATCGAGGTACGATGCTCCGCACCATCATGAAGGCGAAGATTCATCAGGCCACCGTCACCGACGCGAACCTTCGGTATGAGGGCTCCATCACCATCGACGAGGAGCTCATGAGGGCGGCCGACATCCTCCCCGGCGAGAGGGTTCAGGTGGTGAACCTGAACAACGGGGTCCGGCTGGAGACCTACTGCGTGGCCGGCGAACCGGGATCGGGGACGATCTCGATGAACGGGGCGGCGGCCCGATGGGCCCACGTGGGGGACGCGGTGATCGTGATCTCCTACGGCCTGGCGGATGAGCGGGAGGCGAGGCTCGTGACGCCGCGGATCGTCTTTGTGGACCAGGCCAATCGGATCTGCGAGAAGGCCCACGTTTAGGGCGGGTGCCCCATCGTCAAGATAGGGCTGGTCGGATGCGGAACCATTGGTTCACGGTTGGCGAGAGAGATCCAAACACAATTCCGGGGAGTTGCCCGTTTGATCGGACTGTACGATCGCGACCTTGAGGCGGCCGCCCGTTTGAGCCGCCGGCTTCGCCCCTCCGTCCCGGTCCTCACCCCGCAGCAGATGATCCCCCGCTGTCAGCTCCTCATTGAGGCCGCCTCCTGCGACGCGGTGGGAGAGCTTCTCCCCCAGGCCGTCCGACACCGGCGCCCGATCCTGGTGATGTCCACCGGCGGGCTGCTTGCGAATCCCGGCTGGGTGGCCAAGGCGGCGGCCCTGAAGGTCCCGATCCATCTGCCCAGCGGGGCCCTGGCCGGCCTCGACGGGGTCAAGGGGGCCGCCTCCGGGCGGCTGCGCTCCGTCACCCTCACGACCCGGAAACCGCCCACCGCATTCGCAGGAGTTCCCAAGAATCTTCGCAGGCCCCGCCTTCTGTTCCAGGGATCGGCCCGCCGGGCGGCGGCCGCCTTTCCACAGAACATCAACGTGGCGGCCACGCTGGCCCTGGCGGGGCTGGGGCCGACGCGCACCCGGGTCCGGCTGATCGCCGATCCGACGATCCGGGAGAACATCCACGAGGTGGAGGCGGTGGGAGACTTCGGGCGGTTGATGGTGCGAACCCACAATCGGCCCTCGCGGGAGAATCCGAAGACCAGCCAGTTGGCTGTCCTTTCAGCGATCGCAACCTTGCGGCAGATCGTTTCCGGTCCGCTCAAGGTTGGAACTTAACAGAGAGGGGGTGAACAGAACCAATGGCACAGAAAGTAGCCAAGGCAGGCGTCAAGCGCCAGAAGGGCTATCTCTACTACCTCGACAAGCAAGGGGATATCTCGAGGGCGAAGATGGCTCGGGGCGGTTCCAAAGGCGGCCGTCCGGAGAAGGTGACCCGGCTCGGGGTCAAGAGAAAGACCGGGTTCCTCTATTTCATCGACAAGCAGGGGGATGTCTCCTGCGCGAAGATGGCCAGAGGAGGCCAGAAGCGTCGGAAGAAGAGACGATAACCTTCTCGTCTTAAGGAGTCACTCGCACCCCGCCGCGCCCTTTGAAAGGGGCCGGCGGGGTGTTCTTTTTTTGTGTTAAACTAAAGGATTCGCCCGATGAAGCCTTCATCCTCCTCCCAGCCCCCCATCGTGATCCGGGGGGCCAGGGAACATAACCTGAAAGGGATCGACCTCGAGATCCCCCGGAACGCCCTCGTGGTGATCACCGGGCTTTCCGGATCCGGGAAGTCCTCCCTCGCCTTCGACACCCTCTATGCCGAGGGCCAGCGCCGCTACGTGGAGAGCCTTTCCGCCTACGCCCGGCAGTTCCTCGAGCAGCTCCAGAAGCCGAACGTCGAGCGGATCGACGGCCTCTCTCCCGCCATCGCCATCGAGCAGCGGACCGCCGGCGGGAACCCCCGCTCCATCGTCGCCACACAGACCGAGGTGTACGACTACCTGCGGCTCCTCTTCGCCCGGATCGGGATCCCTCACTGTTACCGGTGCGGCCGGCTGATCCAGCGGCAGTCGGTTCAGGAGATCCTGGAGCAGGTGCTCCGGATGCCGGCCGGCCAGCCGATCCTGGTCCTCGCCCCACTGGTGCGCGGCCGCAAGGGGCAGTATCAGGAGCTGTTCCGCCAGGTCCAGAAGGAGGGGTTCGTCCGGGCGCGGGTGGATGGGAAGCTGCGGGAATTGGACAAGCCGATCACCCTCGATAAGAAGAGGGCCCATACCGTCGAGGTGGTGGTGGACCGGCTCCAGGTGGATCCCAAGGTAAAACAGCGCCTCGCCGATTCCCTCGAGACGGCGCTCAAGGCCGGCAAGGGAATGGTGGTGATCCAGCCGGTCACCGGCCAGCGGCCGGTGGTGAGGCATCCTTCAGCCGAAGCCGCTGGGCGGGAGGGGAGCGCCGATCTTCTGTTCAGCGAGCAGCACGCCTGCGCCGCCTGCGGGATCAGCATGGCGGAGATGGAGCCGCGCCTCTTCTCCTTCAACAGCCCCTACGGGGCCTGCCCGGCCTGCCACGGGCTGGGGACAAAACTGGAGGTGGACCGGGACCTGGTGATCCCGGATCCATCGAAGTCGATCGCCGAGGGGGCGCTGGAGCCGTGGCGGCGGGGCGGCCGAGGGTACATCCTGTACCATCGGGCCCTGGTGCGGGAGTTCGCCGACCAGGCCGGCTTCAGCCTCAGCACCCCATTCCGGAAGCTGCCGGAATCGACCCGGCACGCGATCCTGTACGGCTCCAAGAGCGTCGAGATCTGGGGCCGCCCATTCGAAGGGGTGATCCCCAACCTGGAGCGGCTCTTTCAGGAGAGCGAATCCGATTTCGTGAAGGAGGAGATCTCCAAATACATGTCGATGCTGCCTTGCCCCGGCTGCCGGGGGGCCCGCCTGAAGCCGGAGGCGGAGGCGGTCCGGGTCCGGGACCGGTCGATCATCGAGATCACCCGGATGACGGTCGAGGAGGGGCTCCGTTTCTTCGGCGAGATGAAACTGTCGGCCAGGGAGGCGGCGATCGCCCAGCCGATCCTGAAGGAGATCCGGGCCCGGCTTCAGTTCATGATCGACGTCGGCTTAGGCTACCTGACGCTGGACCGGCCCAGCAGCACCCTCTCCGGCGGCGAGGCGCAGCGGATCCGGCTGGCCACCCAGATCGGCGCCGGGCTCGTCGGGGTCCTCTACATCCTCGACGAGCCGTCGATCGGGCTCCATCCCCGCGATACCCGGCGGCTGCTCGATACCTTGAAGGCCCTCCGGGACCTCGGCAACACGGTGATCGTGGTGGAGCATGATGAGGGGACGATCCGGGCCGCCGATTTCATCGTGGATCTTGGGCCCGGGGCGGGGAAGCAGGGGGGCGAGGTGGTCGCGGCCGGGCCGCTGGAGGAGATCCTCCGATCTCCCCGGTCCCTCACCGGGATGTACCTCCGAGGGGAGCGGTCGATCCCGCTGCCGGCCGCCCGCCGCCCCTGGCGGGAGAGGCCGTACCTGGAGATCGTCGGCGCCCGGGAGCACAACCTCAAGAAGATCAAGGTCCGGATCCCGATCGGGACCTTCACCTGCGTCACCGGCGTCTCCGGCTCCGGCAAGTCGACCCTGGTGGATGAGATCCTGTACCGGGCCCTCGCCCAGCGGCTGTACCGGTCGAAGCTCAAGCCGGGCGCCCACGATCGGATCACCGGCGTCGAGCAGATCGACAAGGTGATCGTCGTCGACCAGGATCCGATCGGCAGGACTCCCCGCTCCAATCCGGCCACCTACACCGGGGTCTTCAGCGACATCCGGGCCCTCTTCTCCAAGATGCCGGAGGCCCGGGCCAGGGGGTATCGGCCGGGCCGGTTCAGCTTCAACGTCAAGGGGGGCCGGTGCGAGGCCTGCCAGGGAGAGGGGGTGATCAAGGTGGAGATGCATTTCCTCCCGCCGGTCTACGTCACCTGCGAGATCTGCAGGGGCAACCGCTTCAACGAGCAGACCCTCGACGTCCTCTATAAAGGCTGCTCGATCGCCGACGTCCTGCGGATGAGCGTGGATGAGGCCCTGGAGCTGTTTCGCCCGATCCCCAGGGTCCGGTCGAGGCTGCAGACCCTGCAGGAGGTGGGGCTGGGGTACATCGAGGTGGGCCAGCCGGCCACCACCCTGTCCGGCGGCGAGGCCCAGCGGGTCAAGCTGGCCACGGAGCTGTCCCATCGGGCCACCGGCAAGACCCTGTACATCCTGGATGAGCCGACCACCGGCCTGCACCTGGCCGACATCGAGAAGCTCCTCAAGGTGCTGCACGCCCTCGTGGATCAAGGCAACACCGTGCTGGTGATCGAGCACCATCTGGATGTGATCAAGACGGCCGATCTCCTGATCGACTTGGGCCCGGGCGGCGGCGAGGAGGGAGGCCACCTCGTCGCCGCCGGAACCCCGGAAGAGGTGGCGAAGGAAAAACGCTCCTTTACCGGTCAATTCCTTAGTAAAATAGTTTAACTCCATGGGAACCGCACTGTTCGACCTGTTTCAGCGGGGCGGGCCGGTGATGTGGCCGATCCTGTTATGCTCCATCACGGCGCTCGCCATCATGCTGGAGCGGCTGATCGCCCTCTCCCGCGTGGAGGTGGACAATCCCTCTTTTCTCGATGAGGTCAGGCATACCGTCCAGGCCCGTCAATGGTCCCAGGCGCTGAAGCTGTGTGAGCTGGAGGCCGGGCCGTTGGGCCGGATGGTCAAGGCCGGGATCCGGCGGATCGGCCGGCCCCGGGGAGAGATCCGGGAGGCGATCGAGGAAGCGGGATCGCGCGAGATCCCGGCGCTGGAGCGGTACGTGCCGATCCTGGGGACGGTCGCCCATCTGGCCCCTCTGTTGGGCCTCTTGGGGACGGTGACCGGCCTGGTTCGCTGCTTCCAGGTGATCCAGGAGAAGGCGACGACGATCAACCCGGTGAACCCCGGGGACCTGGCGGGGGGGATCTGGGAGGCGCTCTTAACCACCGTCTTCGGATTGATGGTCGCCATCCCGGCCTACGCCGTCTACAACGCCCTGGTCCACCGGATCAACGGGATCGTCCACCACCTCGAGGCCTCCGCCTCGGATCTCCTGGAGCTTCTCACCGAGGAGGGCCCGTCCGCGACGGAACCTTCGGTGGAGCTGACGGTCGGCTCCGGCCGCCCCCGGAAGGTTCATGCGACTTAGGAGGCGGCCGCTGCCCCTCGCGGTGGAGATGGACATCGCCCCCCTGATCGACATTGTTTTCCAGCAGCTCATCTTCTTCATGCTGACCTCGGCATTCGTGTTCCAGCCGGGGGTCAAGGTGAACCTGCCCAAGTCGGTGACGGCCGACGTGGCGCACCGGGAGAACCTGGTGATCACCATCTCCAAGGGGGATCGCCTCTACCTCGGCTCTCAACTGGTGACTCTGCAGGAGCTGCGCTCCCGGCTCATGGCGATCCGCTCGGCCGAGCGTCCCCTTTTGATCCGCGCGGACCGGCAGGCCTCCATGGGCCGCGCAGTGGAGGTCTGGGATCTCTGCCGCGCCCTGGGGATATCGCGGGTGAATCTGGCCACAAGCACGCTGGAGGAGAAAATCAATGATTACTGAGATAGGGATCGTCGCGGGAGAGATCTGGCATTATCTGGACAGCCATGGAGAGGTTTCCTTCTCGCAATTGGTCTCCGGCATCGGTCAGCCGAGGGATCTTGCCTTGATGAGCGTCGGTTGGCTGGCCCGGGAAGGCCATGTGATCCTCAGGCAAGAGAGAGGAGACTATCGGGTGTGGCTGCGCAAAGGCTGAGAGCCGGAGAGCCGCTTCTCCTTCTCAGCACGGCCGGATCCCTGAGCGAGGGCCGCCGGCTCGCCTGCCTCCTCGTGGAGGAGAGGGCCGCCGCCTGCGTGAACATCGTTCCCCGGATCCATTCCTGCTACCGGTGGAAGGGGAAGGTGGAGAATTCTCCGGAGACCCTCTTATTGATCAAGACCTCCCGCCGCCGGCTGGCCGCCCTTTCCCGCCTCATCAAGGCCCATCACTCCTACGACACGCCGGAGCTGATCGCGCTTCCCATCCGATGGGGAGACCCCCGCTATCTGGAATGGATGGCTGAGTCTCTTCAGATGAGGAGATAGGATCGGTGGCTAGATCCTCCGTCGGGCTTTACCTGGGCGTCGAATCCGCGGACCTGGTCGTCTTGACCGGAACCTTCCAGCATCCCCGGGTCGCTCATTTCGGCAAGGTTGCCCTGCCCGGCGAATCGGCCTGGACGACCCAGATCCGGGCGGAAGAGAAAGGCCCATCCCCATCTTCAGAGGAGGGCTCGATGGGAGAGGCGGCTGTCCAGGAGGAGCTGGCCCAGTCGCTGGAAACCCTCCTGGCGAAGAACGGCCTCTCCTCTCCCAAGGCCTTCACGGCGGTCTCCTCCGAAGCGATCGTGGTCCGTTATTTCCAGATGCCCACCCTCCCACTCCATGAAAGGCCCCTGGCGGTTTCCTTCGAGGCGAAGCGGTATCTCCCCTTTAAGCTCGATGAGCTGGTGACCGACTACCAGGCGGTGATCCAGCGCTCCGACCCCACCCTGATGCGGGTGATCTTCGCTGGAATCAAGAAGGGCTCTCTCGCCACCCTCCTCTCTCTCTTCAAGGCGGCCGATTTAACCCCTCTTTGCCTGGAGCCGGTGCCGATCAGCCTCATGCGGCTCCTTCGGCACAGCGGCCGGCTTTCTCCGGGACAGGTGGCGGCCATTCTGTACGTGGAGAGGGATACGGCGACCATCGGCATCGCTCGGGACAACCTCTTGTACCTGAGCAGGAACGCGGTGATCTTCCCGACGGCGGAATCCCCGCAGGGCCCTTCCGCCGAGCTGTTGGGAGCGCTGATCAACGAAACCCGCGTTTCCATCGATTACTACCGGCGCCGCTTTCTCGGCGAGGAGGGGGTGAGCAAGATCATCCTGTTCGGTCAGCAGCTCAGCCCCCCTCGGATCGACGAGCTGAGAAACAGCCTGGGCCTGCCGGTGGAAAGGGGCGATTCCTTCGAGCGGATCTCAGGGGGCCGGGAGATCCCGGCGAACCTGGCCGTGGCCACTGGAGTGGCTCTCCGCGGATTGGAGGGGAAGGGGGGAGGGATCAATCTCCTGCCTCCGGAGTACCGGCTGAGGTTCCAGGGGCTTCTCAAGCCGGTCCTGGCGGAGGCCGCGGCGCTGCTTGCGCTGCTGGGAATCTGGTTCGCTTTCTCGACGGCGGATCTGGACAGATGGGAGGGCCGGATCTCAGTCCTGCGCCAGGACCAGGCCTCCCCCGCCGGGATCCCCCCGCAGGCCGGGCTGGAGGAGCTGAAGCGGATCCAGAAGGAGCAGGGACTGCAGCTGCAATTCCTCGGGGATCTCTCCAAGACACGGGGAACCGCGACCGCCCTGCTGTCTGAAACGGGAGGGCCTCTGCCTTCCGCAAACCACAGCAGGATCCTTAAACTGGCCGGCGGGGTCTACACGAGGGATGGAAACAAAGAGCTCCAGCAGATCAATCATCTGTTGACCTCCCTCAAGGCCAATCCCTTCTTCAAATCCGCCTTCAAGGAGATCCAGCTGGAGCGGGTCCAACGGGCCCGTTTCCAACAGGAGGAATTCACGGAGTTCCATCTGGCCTGCACGGCGGAGGCCTCCGGTCCATGAGGCCCCCTTCCAACAAGTCGCCGATCGCCGCGTGGATCGAAGCGGTTCCGGCCGCTCAGCGCCTCTGGCTGATCCGCACACTCCTCCTCCTGATCGCCCTCTTGATCGGAGGGGTGGGGATCCAAGCCCCCTGGAGCGAGAAGCAGCGCCTCCTCCAACAGGTCCATCGGGAGGAGCTGGAAAGGACCGGGACCCTATCGGCAATCAATTCTCAGGAGAAGGATCTGAAGAGATGGACGCAGGCGCTGCTCTTTCAGGGAGAGACCGCCGCCCTCACCGACGAGGTCACCCGCCTGGCGGGAGAGAATCGCCTCAGGATCGAGCTGGTCCTTCCCCAGCCCCAGGTCTCTCTCGGGCCTTACACCCGGATTCAGGTGCGGGTGGCGGTGACCTCCACCTTCCCGGATCTCCTGAGTTTCATTCAGCGCCTGGAGCGTCATCAGCCCCTGCTGCATCTGGACCAGCTCGAGATTGAAAGATCCGACCCCACCAAAGCCACCCTGTTGATCTCCGCCTTTTCCAAGCCGGCGGGGAAATCGTGACGCGCCCCCGGATTCAACAGATCGTGGTGGTCCTCCTCCTGATCACCTTCGTCGCCCTCTGGATGACGACCCAGAAGGGGGGCCGGACCGAATCGGAGCCAGCCCCCTTGCCGACCGCCTCCCCCGACCAGGCCTCCTCCGGGAGTCTCTCGACGCCGGCCGAATCTCCGCCGGATCCGGTCGAGGAAACCTCTTCCGATGTAGAGACGACGGCCGGGCGGGATCCCTTTGATCTCCCCAGCCTTCTTCAGGAGACGCTTCACCAGCGGGAGAAGAGCGCCGCGCCACCCGAGGAGCAGCCGGCGCCGCCCCAGCCCGGTCCCGTTGAAACGCCTCCGCCCCTCGAGCTCCAGGGGATCCTGTGGGGGACGCCGCGGCCCCAGGCGATCATCAACCGGCGGATCGTTTCCGCGGGAGACGTGATCGGTGATGCCACGGTCCTGGCGGTCAGGCCGGAAGGGGTAAAGGTTTCCTTGAACGGCCGGGAATTTGAGCTTAAACTACCTCAAAGGAGGCGTCCGGAAGAATGACAGGACAGCTAACGGGGTCTGACCCCGCGGGGTCAGACCCCATGAGAGGACGGATCGTGGGGCTGTCGCTCCTGATCGGAATGCTGATGGCTCCCCCCGCATACGGGAAGCCCCTCTCCAGCCCGGAGGCCTCTTCGACCCTCATCTCGATGGATGTCACCGACGCCTATCTGGAGGATGTCCTGAAGCTTCTTTCCAAACAGTCCGGTCTCAACTTCGTCGCTTCCGAGGAGGTGCGCGCAAAGAAGGTGACCGTCTACCTGGATCAGGTGCCGGTCCAGGCCGCCATCCGGACCATCCTGGAGGCGAACCATCTGGTGTCGAAAGAGGTGGGAGGGACCGACCTGTTTCTGGTCACTGAACCTCCATCGACCAAGGCCAACACCGTCACCAAGATCTTCAGCCTCAAGTACGCCCGGGTGGTCCCCAGCGCCGGCGAGATCTTTCCCATCTTCGGCCTGACCGGGTCGCTGATCACCACCACCTTCAGCTCCACCACCGCCGCCGGCACCGGCGCCGCCCAAACGAGCGGGACCACCGGCGCTGGCGGGTCCGCCCTGGGCGGAGCCTTGGGAACCGGAACCTCCGGGGGCACCTCCGGAGGAGGGAGCGAACGGGAGGATACGGAGAAGAGAAGCATCGTCTACGTGATCCGCTCCCTCCTCACCGAGCATGGCTCGGTGGTCTCGGACCCCCGGACGAACTCGATCATCGTGACCGATCTGCCGGAGCGGATGGGGGTGATCGAGGAGGCGATCGCCAAGCTGGATGTGAAGCCGATGCAGGTCCTGATCGAGGCGGAGGTGCTGGAGGTCACCCTCGACACGCTGCGCCGTCTCGGGATCGAGTACGGCGATTCGGCGGGGCAGGTGGCCAGCTACCTCGGCCCGAAGAGAACCACCTTCTTCCCCCTCGCCCGCGGGCTTCTCGACAAGGGGACGATCAGCCACACCTTGGGCACCCTCTCCCTGGCGGACGCCAGCATCCTGTTGAAGCTCCTCGCGACGGAGAAGGACGTGAAGTTCCTGGCCAGGCCCCGCCTCCTCACCCTGAACAACGAGGTCGCTGAGATCCGGATCGTGGCCGACTCCGTCACCGGGGTGACCTCCACCTCTCAGGCCACCACCGGGACGGTCACCGAGACGGTGGAGCGGAACACCGTCGGGACGGTCCTCCGGGTGACCCCCCTGATCAACGAGGACCATTTCGTGACCATGGTGATCGAGCCGGAGGTCTCCCGCGTGATCCAGTCGACCGCCTTCACCAAGTTCCTCGATCCCAACCGTCGGGCGGCCCGGACCACCGTGATGGTTCCGGACGGAGGCACCGTCATGATCGCGGGGCTCATCTCCAGCGAGGATACCCAGGCGGCCCGACGGATCCCCGGCCTGGGGGACATTCCCATCTTGGGGATCCCTTTCAAGCGGACTGAGACCGAGAGAAAGAACACGGAGATCATCCTCTTCATCACCCCCCATGTCATTCAGGAGGAGCCGAAGGTCTTGATGGCGTTGGATCGGGAACAGCAGCCCCTGACCGACCGCAGCCGCCGATCCGTGGAGGCCGAGCATCGGCGCCTCCTCAAGGAAAGGGCCATCGAGGAAACCATCGAGAACATCCTGAGGTAGAGATGGCGGTCAAGGCCTACCTTCGGCTGGGGGACATCCTCCTCAAGGAACGGCTGATCACCGACGCCCAGCTTCAACAGGCGGTGCAGATCCAGAAGGACAGCGGCAAGCGGCTCGGTGAGGTGCTGATCGACCTCCATCACGTCACCGACGTCCAGCTGGCCGAGGTGCTGGGCCGCCAACTGGGGCTCCCCTACCGCAGCTTCTCCAAAGGGGAGATGGTCCAGCCGAACGACCCATCCTTCAAGAAATCCCTCCCGGAGGAGGTGATCCGGAAGGAGCTTGTCCTCCCTTTAAAGAGGGACCAGGATCTCCTCACCGTCGCCCTCGCAGATCCCCTCGACCTGCTCCTCATGGACAACCTGAGGAAGATGAGCGGCTGCAAGATCGCCCCGGTCATCGCGACGAAGTCGGACCTGGCCGAGGCGATCGAGGCCGCCTACGGGAAGCGGGACCTTTTAAAGGAGGTCGTGGCGGGAACTTATTCCAAGCCCTCCCGGACGCCGGTCAGCTCCCTGAACCAGGTCGAGATCCTGGAAGAGGGGAAGGA
>JACPXU010000026.1 GCA_016196375.1 Candidatus Omnitrophota bacterium
CCTACCCGGATCTGGACTTGAGCTTGTATCGGCGCCGCCTCGATGATCTGGCCGACCGGATCCGGCCCCGCCTGAAATCGATCAAGGATCCGAAGCGCCAGCTGAGCGCCGTGAATCGGCTGCTCTTTCAGGATGAGAGGTTCCGGGGGAACTGGGTCGATTACTTTGACCCGCAGAACAGCTATCTCAATCGGGTGCTGGACCGGAAGCTGGGGATCCCGATCAGCCTCTCCGTCCTCTATCTGCTCATCGGCCGGCGTCTGAAGATCCCCATCCACGGGGCCGGGATCCCGGGCCACTTCATGGTGAAATATCAGGATGAGCGGACCGAGCTGTTCGTGGACACCTTCAACGAGGGCCGGTTCCTCAGCCGCCCCCAATGCGTCCAGTTCATCGTGGAGGCGGGATACCCGTATCAGGCGGAGTTCCTCGAGGGGATCGGGCCGAGGGATATCCTGGCCCGGATGATCCGGAATCTCCTCCTCATCTACGTCGATCGGCACGAGCAGACGCTGGAGCGGACGCTGACCTGGTTCCTCGAGGCCCTGTATCCGGAGTCCTCCTGATGGAGATTCGCATCGGCCACAGCCCGGATCCGGACGACGCCTTCCTCTTCTACGCCCTGACGCAGGGGAAGCTGAAGATCCCCGGCATCGACGTCTCACACTGCCTGGAGGGGATCGAGCAGCTCAACGAGAGGGCCCTTCAGGGGGAGCTGGAGATGACGGCGATCTCCCTGGCGGCCTACCCCTACTGCGCCGATCGTTACCTCCTGCTGACCGCCGGCGCCAGCGTCGGGGAAGGGTACGGCCCGATCGTCGTCTCCCGGGAGGAGGTCACCCTCCCATCGCTGAAGGGAAGCACCATCGCCGTCCCCGGCCGGTTGACCACGGCGACCCTCCTCCTCCGGCTGGCGTTGGGATCGGTCAAGCTGGAGATGATCCCCTTCGATCAGATCCTGCCGGCGGTGCAGGAGGGGCGGGTCCAGGCGGGGGTGTTGATCCATGAGGGGCAGTTGACCTACTCGGCGGCGGGGCTGAAGAAGATCCTGGACCTGGGCGAGTGGTGGCAGGCCGCCACCCGCCTTCCGGTTCCGCTGGGGGTGAACGTCCTGCGGCGGGACCTTGGGGGCGCCGTGATGCGGCAGTTGGCCCTTGGTTTCAAGGCGAGCCTCGATTACGCGTTCGCCCACCGGGCCGAGGCCCTCTCCTATGCCCAGGGCTTCGGCCGCGGGCTGGACCTGAAGACGACGGACCGGTTCGTCGGGATGTACGTGAACCGCCTCAGCCTCGACTGCAGGCCCGATGGGGCCGCCGCCATGCAGCGGCTGCTCGATTGGGCGGCGCAGGAGGGGCTGACCCCGCGCCGGGTCCCGGTGGAGTTTGTCGAGGGTTAAGGAATGGCTCGCCAGGAAGAGGGCCCCCACCTTTTCACCGTCGAGGAGGTGAACCGGCTGCTTCCCCAGGTCGGGACGGTCCTGCGGGAACTTCGCGAACGGCGGGACGCCCTCTTGAAGTTGGAAGAGGGGATGGCGGTGGAGCAGCTCTCCTGGCTCAGGGAGGACGGCACCGTCAGCCCGAAGGCGCAGGAGGGGGTGAAGAATCTCGAGGAGCGGATGGAGGGAGAGAGGCAGGCCTTTGAAGAGCATCTGGAACGGCTGGGGGATCTGGGGGCGCAGCTCAAGGATCTCGATGAGGGGCTGGTCGATTTCTTCGCGGCGCGGGGTGAGACGCTCATCTACCTTTGCTGGAAGGAAGGTGAGGACCGGATCCGGTTCTGGCACGACCTCGAGTCCGGTTTCGCGGGCCGCCAACCGTTGGAGCGGTTATAGATGAGGCTCAAAGGGAAGGTGGCCCTCGTCACAGGCGGGGCGAAGCGTGTGGGCCGGGTGATCGCCCTGGGGCTGGCCTCGCAGGGGTGCCGCGTCGCGATCACCTACCGGACCTCCCAGGCCGAGGCCTCGGAGACCGTCCGGCAGATCCGGCGGAAAAGGGTCGGCGGCTTCCCGATCCAGGTGGACCAGCGGGATGGGCCGGCGGTCCGCCGGGCCGTTCGTCAGGTGCTGTCCCGTTTTCACCGGATCGACATCCTGATCAACAGCGCCTCCTCATTTTATCCGACCCCCCTGGGGGAGGCGACCGACGCCGACTGGCAGGACCTTTTGAGCACCAACCTGGCCGGCCCCTGGTATTTCGCCCAGGCGGTGGCGCCGATCATGCGCAGGCAGCGTTCCGGCAAGATCGTCAACATCGTCGACACCGCCGCCTTCCGCCCCTGGACGAATTATCTCCCCTATTGCGCGGCCAAGGGGGGGCTGGTGACCTTGACCTGGGGGCTGGCCAGGGCCTTGGCCCCCCATGTGCAGGTGAATGCCATCGCCCCCGGGCCGATCCTGTTCCCTCCGGGGATTTCCGCCCGGGAGAAGGAGCAGGCGATCCGCCGGACCCTGCTCAAGCGGGCCGGATCCCCCGAGGATATCCTTCAGGCCGTCCTCTTCTTCCTCCAGGGATCCGACTACGTGACCGGGGCGGTGCTCCCCGTCGACGGGGGGCGCCTCCTTGCGTAAAGACCCTGTGGGGTCAGACCCTCTGGATGTCGCGGTGGCGGTGATCCGGCGGGAGGGCCAGTTCCTGATCGCGCAGCGGAAGGCGGAGGATTCCTTCGGGGGATGTTGGGAGTTCCCCGGCGGGAAGCTCCTCCCCGGCGAGAGGCTGGAGGATTGCATCGTCCGGGAGATCCGGGAGGAGCTGGATCTTCAGATCGCCGTCGATTCCAAGCTCGAGGTGGTCGAGCATCGCTATCCCCATCGGGTGATCCGGCTGCACTCCTTTCTCTGCCGGGTCGTCGCCGGCCAACCGCGGGCGATCGAATGCGCCGCCTGGCGATGGGTCCCTCCCTCCGAGCTGGACCGGTACCGGTTTCCGCCGGCCAGCGGCCCGCTCATCGCGTTGCTCTTGGGGTCAGACCCCGGAGGGTCAGACCCCGGAGGGTTGAGAAGATGAGCCCGAAGAGAGGGTCTGATTCCGACCGCTTCCTTCCGGTTGCGGTGAAAGCGGCCCGCGCCGCCGGCTCCATCCTGATCCGCCGTTATGGCAAGCTTACCCCGGCCGATGTCAGCGCCAAGGGGGATTCCGACTGGGTGACCACCATCGATCACGCCTCGGAGAGGGAGATCATCCGGATCCTGATGAGGGAGTTCCCTCGTCACACGGTCAAGGCGGAGGAGTCCTCACCGAGGGCCCCCGCCAGCCCTTATCAATGGCTCATCGATCCCCTCGACGGCACCTCCAACTACATCCACCAGTTTCCGGCCTTCTGCGTTTCCGTGGCCTTGCAGAGGAGGGGTCGGCTCGAGGTTGGGGTGGTCTACGACCCGGTCCGGGAGGAGCTGTTCACCGCCCGCCGGGGCCACGGGGCCCGGCTCAACGGCCGGCGGATCCGGGTCTCTCGGCGCCGCAGGATGGCCGGGGCGCTCCTCACCACCGGCTTCCCGGTTCGGGCAAAGCGCCAGCTCGGCCTGTACCTGGAGTCATTCCATCGGATCTTCCTGAAGACGCCGACGATTCGCCGGGCCGGCTCAGCCGCGCTGGATCTGGCCTACACCGCCTGCGGCCGGGCGGATGGTTTCTGGGAGATGGCCCTGGCTCCGTGGGACATGGCGGCCGGGGTCCTTCTCATTGAGGAAGCGGGGGGCAGGGTATCCGATTTCTTCGGCGGGAAGCGATACCTGGAAGAGGGCCACATCGCCGCGGGGAATCCCGCCATCCACCGGGAGATCGTCCGGGTCGTCGCCCCGATCTTCCGGGGCAAGCTGTAAGAGGGTGTTGAAAGACCCCCACCGAGGTAGTCTGCTCAAAAAGGTGGCAGATGCAAGGCGCGCGCAAGCGACCGCGGAGGCGTACGTCTGCATGGTACGCCGCACAAGGGAGCGCAGCGCGCAACGCAGCAGATGCCCCTTTTTCAGCAGACTGTTAAAGCTTGCCGACCTGGTAAGAGGACCTGACGCTGGCGCCGATCGCCAGCAGGCCCAGCCCGGCGGCAACCAGGGCGGTCGGCCAGTTGAAGGTTCCGTAGTGAGAAGGGGCGAGCATCCCGAACAGCATCGGGCCTGACAGGAAGGTGTTGGCCCGTGAAACCAGGAACGCCCGCTTCCGGACAGCCGGCGCCTGATCGGCCGGCACCTTGCCGGTCAAGAGTCGCTTCTGGATGGGCCAGATGATCATCCAGACGTTGAACCACATGATGAAGCCCAGCGTCATCCCCAGCATGATCCAGATTCCCCGGTCGGTGAGCCCGCCGCCGGGCCCGATCAGGAGGGAGTTCGGCCCGAAGCCGACGCCGGGCGTGTAGAGGTAGACCAGGGCGAACAGCGTCAGGCCGGCCAAGAAGGTGATCATGGCCCCCCACCGGAACCACCAGAGGGCTCGCGGCATGAGCTGGGGGTTCACCGCTTTCTTGGCGGCATCCTCCAGGGCGGCCTGGAGCGGGACGTTGACGAAGTTGAAGAAGTAGAGGTGGCCGATCCAGGTGATTCCGGCGATCACGTGAAGCCAGCGCACGACGAGATGGATGTTGCTGTACCAGTCGGTCATCTTTTCCTCCTTAGCGCCACTCTCAAAACCAAACCCAGATGATATAATAGCACGAGATGGAAAATCCGAACAACGTCATTATCCTGGGCTCCGGCTGCGCCGGCCTGACGGCGGCCATCTACACGGCCCGCGCGGACCTCGCCCCTTTGCTGATCGAGGGGATCCAGCCGGGCGGGCAGCTCGCCATCACCACCGAGGTGGAGAACTTTCCCGGATTCCCGGAGGGGATCCAGGGCCCGGAGCTGATGGAGAAGATGAAGAAGCAGGCGGCCCGGTTCGGCACCCGTTTCGTCTCGGGCAACGTCACGCGGGTGGAGGTCGGCCGCAGGCCGTTCACCGTCGAGGTGGAGGGAGAGCGGTTCCAGGCAAAGGCCCTCATCGTCGCCACCGGCGCCTCGGCGAAATTCCTGGAGATCCCGTCGGAGCGGGCCCTGATCGGGCACGGGGTCTCCGCCTGCGCCACCTGTGATGCCTTTTTCTTCAAGGGAAAGGAGGTGGTGGTGGTGGGCGGCGGGGACACCGCCATGGAGGAGGCCACCTTCCTGACCAAGTTCGCCAGCAAGGTCACCGTCGTCCACCGGCGTGACTCCCTCCGGGCCTCCAAGATCATGCAGGAGCGGGCCAAGGCCAACCCGAAGATCCGGTGGATCTGGAACTCCGCCGTCGTGGAGATCCAGGACCCGGCGAAGAAGCAGGTGACCGGGGTGCGGCTGAAGGACACGCGGGACGGCGGGGAGCGGGATTTCCCCTGCCAGGGGGTTTTCATCGCCATCGGGCATGAGCCCAACACCGGATTCTTGAAAGGGCAGGTGGAGCTGGACGAGAAAGGGTACCTGGTCCTCAAGAAGGGAACCCAGGCCTCGGTCCCCGGCCTCTTCGGCTGCGGGGACATCCACGATGTGCGGTACAAGCAGGCGGTGACCGCCGCCGGCTGGGGCTGCATGGCGGCGCTGGACTGCGAGAGGTATCTGGCGGAGCACGCGTGAGGACAAGCCGTCATGGATAATCTGTTCGACCTGACCGGAAAGGCGGCCCTCGTGACCGGCGCCTCCCGCGGGATCGGCAGGGCGATCGCCCGGGCCTTGGCCGAGGCCGGCTGCGATCTGGCGCTCAACGCCCGCTCACCCGAATCCCTGAAGGAGGTTTCCGAGGAGATCCTGCGGCTGGGCAGAAAGAGCCTGATCATCGCGGGGGATGTCTCCGAGGAGGACCAGGTGACCGGGTTCGTCAAGAAGGCTCAGGAGGCCTTCGGGAAGATCGACGTCTTGGTCAACAACGCCGGCATCTGGGAGGGAACCTATTTCCTGCGGCTGCCCAAGTCCGACTGGGACAAGATGCTGAACGTCAACTTGACCGGCGCCTATCTCGTGGCCAAGGCGGTGGGCCGGGTCATGCTGAAGCAGCGCTCCGGGAAGATCATCAACATCTCCTCGGTGCTGGGCCTGCGGGGCTCGCCCCAGGCGGTCGCCTACTGCGTGACCAAAGGGGGGGTGATCCAGATGACCCGGGTGATGGCGATTGAGCTGGGGCCGGCCGGGATTCAGGTGAACTGCCTCGCCCCGGGCCTGATCGCCACCGACATGACCCGGGAGTACACGCAGGATGAGGCGGCGATGAAGGAGTATCTGGCCCGGGTCCCGCTGAGGCGCTACGGGCGGCCGGAGGAGCTGGCCGGCTCGGTTGTCTTCTTGGCTTCGAAGGCCTCGGATCTGATGACCGGCCAGGTGATCGTGGTGGATGGAGGTGAGAGCCTTGTCTGAGCGGGAACCGATTTCGAAGGTGATGGAGGAATGGAACCGGCGAAGGCAGCGGGAGTGGATCAACGTGGTTCCGGCGGTTATCTCCCTGGGAGTGATCGCTTGGATCTCCTCAACGCTGAGATTCTCTATGGGGGGCTTCCCCTCGATCCTGATCGCCGCCGTGGCGATGGTGGTGATCTCCCTGTCCTTTGTTTACGCCTGGTTCAACTGGAGGTGCCCGGCCTGCAACAAGCTCCCCGGCCACGCCTTCGATCCGAAGTTCTGCACCGAGTGCGGGGTTCGTCTTCGCTGAAACCGGCGCTGACCCTCCTCGCCATTGACCAAGGGACCACCGGCACCCGGGCGATCCTGTTCGACCGCTCCGGCCGGCCGGTCGCCCGGGCGTACCGGGAGCTGACCCAGCATTTCCCCAAGCCCGGCTGGGTGGAGCATGACCCGGAGGAGATCTGGCGCTCCACCCTCCTTGTCGTTCGGGACGCCCTCGCCAAGGCCCGGCTCAGGGCCGCCGCCCTCGCCGCCGTCGGGATCACCAACCAGCGGGAGACGACGATCCTCTGGGATCGCAGGAGCGGCCGCCCCGTCCATCGGGCGATCGTCTGGCAGGACCGCCGCACCGCCGAGCTGTGCCGGCAGATGAAAAGCCTCGAGCCGTACCTTCAGCGGGTGACCGGCCTGGTGCTCGACCCTTACTTCTCCGGACCCAAGGTGGCCTGGCTCCTCCGGCACGACCCCGCCATCGCCCGGGCGGCCAGGCAGGGCCGGCTCGCCTTCGGCACCGTGGACTCCTGGCTCCTCTGGAGGCTGACCGGCGGCAAGGTCCACGCCACCGACGTCACCAACGCCTCCCGGACCCTCCTTCTCGAGCTGAAATCGAGCCGATGGTATTCCCCGATCCTCAAGGCCTTCGGGATCCCCCAGTCGCTCCTCCCGGAGGTTCTCCCATCCAGCGGCCGGTTCGGAGTGACGGCCAAGGTCGGGCCGTTGCCCGCCGGGATCCCGGTCACCGGGATCGCCGGCGACCAGCAGGCGGCCCTGTTCGGCCAGGGCTGCGTCGAGCCGGGCGAGGCGAAGAACACCTACGGAACCGGCTGCTTCCTCCTGATGCAGACCGGGACGAAACCGGTCCTCTCCTCCCACGGGTTGATCGCCACCGCCGCCTGCGGCGCCGATGGGCGGCCGGCCTTCGCCCTCGAGGGGTCGGTCTTCATCGGCGGGGCGGCGATCCAATGGCTGCGGGACGGCCTCGGCCTGATCCGCAGCGCCGCCGAGACGGAGAGGATCGCCCGCTCCGTCGCCGACACCGGCGGGGTCTACATGGTGCCGGCCTTCGTCGGGCTCGGGGCCCCCTACTGGCGGCCGGAGGCCCGCGGCCTGATCTGCGGCTTGACCCGCGGGACCGGCCGGGCCCATCTGGTCCGGGCCGCGCTGGAGGGGATCGCCTACCAGTCGCAGGAGCTCCTCCAGGCGATGGAGCGGGCGACCGGGTTCAAGCTGCGATCCCTGAAGGTGGACGGCGGGGCGGTGAAGAACAATTTCCTGATGAAGTTCCAGGCCGATCTCTCCGGCGTTCCGGTGATCCGGCCGAGGATCATCGAGACCACCGCCCTCGGGGCCGCCCAGTTGGCCGGCCTGGGGGTTGGATTCTGGAGCGTCAAGGATCTCGCCCGGATGCGGTCGGCCGATCGGATCTTCCGTCCCGGCTGGAGCGCCGCGAGACGGCGGGCGGCGATGGCCGGCTGGACCTCGGCGATCCGGCGGGCGTTGTGACCCCGCCCCTCCGAAGCAAGCGTCCTCGGCATGTAGTCGGCCTGTTTGGGAGAGGCGTGGAGGAACTGCGGATGATCGGGGAGTGGAGTGACGTCGTTCCAATCAGAATGGCCGAGGGCGCTGGTGCCTTCGGCATGGTGAAACGGCCTTGGCCGTTTCACGGCTTCGGAGGGGCGGGGTGACCCGCGATCCCTCCAGGTTGGCCGGCCGGACCTTCGACCTCCTCATTGTCGGCGGCGGCATCGTCGGCGCCGGCATCGCCTGGGACGCCTCGATGCGGGGCCTCTCCTGCGCGCTGGTGGAGCAAGGGGACTTCGCCGGAGGCACCTCCTCCAAGACCACCAAGCTGATCCACGGCGGGATCCGCTACCTGGAGAACCTCGATTTCGGGCTGGTCCGCCGGGCGATCGAGGAGCGCCAGACCCTCCTTCGGCTCGCTCCGGACCTGGTCAAGCCGCTCCCGTTTCTGATCCCGGTTCAGGGCGGCTCGCCGAGGCCATGGCCTTTGGTCCGGCTCGGCGTCACCCTGTACGACCTGCTGGCCCTTCGGCCCGGCTCAGGGCAGGCCGGCCCTCCTCTGATTCAGCGGCATCGGCTGCTCGACCAGGCCCAGGTTCAGGAGGCGGAGCCCCTCCTGTCGGGGAGCGGCATCCGCCGCGGAGCGATCTACACCGACGCCCAGATGGATGACGCCCGGCTCGTCCTGGAGGTGCTCAAGTCGGCGGCCGGGGCCGGCGCGGCGGCCTTGAATTACATGAAGGTGGACCGCTGGATCCTGGAAGGGGGCCGGGTGGTCGGCGCCGAGCTCGAGGACCAAGTGGCCTCGGGCCGGTATCAGGTCCGGGCCGCGGCGGTGGTCAACGCCACCGGCCCCTGGGTGGATCGTCTGCGCCGCCTGGCCGACCCGTCGGCCAAGCCGATGGTCCGCCCCTCCAAGGGGATTCACCTTGTCTATCCGGACCTCGGATTAAGGCAGGCGCTCCTGCTTTCCTCAGCGAAGGATCGCCGGATCTTCTTTCTGATTCCCTGGCAGGGGTTGACCTTGATCGGCACGACCGACACCGATTACCAGGGGGATCCGGCCGAGGCCCGGGCCGATTCCGACGAGGTCGAGTACCTGATCCGTGAGACGAACCGGCTCCTGCCGCGGCTCAAGCTGGAGAGGAAAGGGGTGCTGACCACCTTCGCCGGGGTGCGGCCGCTGGTGGCTCAGGAGCGAAAAGATCCCTGGGCCGTCAGCCGGATGCATCTTCTCCACGAGGATCCCAACGGCCTCCTCAGCGTCGTCGGGGGGAAGTTCACTACCTTCCGGAGGATCGCGGAGGAGACGGTGGATTGGTTGGGCCCCCACCGGTTTCCCGGAAGATCCCTCTCCCCCTGCCGGACCGGGATGACCCCGCTCGGCCCGGCGGGTCATTCTCGCCGCGTCGAGATCCGTGCCGCCGTCGAGGAGGAGATGGCCCTCTCCTTGAGCGACCTCCTCTGGCGCCGGTGGGGGATCGGCGGCTCGATCTCGCTCGGCCCGGACCGCCTCCTGGCCGCCGCCGAGGAGATGGGCCGGCTCCTCGGCTGGTCCGCCGCCGAACGGGACCGCCAGATCGAGCTGTATAAGGAAGAGCTCCGCGCCTCCCGCCGCGCCTTGAACTCAGGCAGACACGCTTAGCCCCTTAGCTCCCCAACTTGAAAGGAACCCCTGAAGGGGTCTGACCCCGCGGGGTCAGACCCCACTAGGTTTGCGGGTGGTTGAATTCTCGCTGACATTCGCCGCTGCGCTGGTATAATCTTCTCCACCTATGGACGTCCCAAATCCCTCAGTTCTTCAGTGGGTCAACGAAACGGCCCGGCTCACCCAGCCGAAGGAGGTCGTCTGGCTGGACGGCTCCGAGGAGGAGTACCGGCGCCTGCAGGCCGAGGCGGTCCAGGGGGGCCATCTCATCCCGCTGAACCGGGAGAAGCATCCGGACAGCTACCTCCACCGGTCCGACCCGAGCGACGTGGCCCGGACCGAGCATTGCACCTACATCTGCACCCCCACCAAGGATGAAGCGGGGCCGACCAACAACTGGATCGCCCCGGAGGAGGCGTACGCCACCTTAGGGAAGCTGTTCCAGGGGGCGATGCGGGGCCGGGCGATGTACGTGGTCCCGTTCCTCATGGGGCCGAAGGGGTCCCCGTTCAGCCGGGTCGGGGTGCAGCTCACCGACAGCATCTACGTGGCGATCAACATGAGGATCATGACCCGGATGGGGTCGGTGGCCCTGGAGGAGCTGGGAAGCTCGGACCGCTTCGTCCGGTGCCTTCATTCGCTGGGGACGCTGGACCCGAAGCATCGGTACATCTGCCACTTCCCCCAGGATCGGACGATCTGGAGCATCAACTCCGGCTACGGCGGCAACGCCCTCCTCAGCAAGAAATGTTTCGCCCTCCGGGTCGCGAGCTGGCTGGGGGAGCAGGAGGGGTGGCTGGCGGAGCACATGTTCATCATGGGGGTAGAGGATCCGGCGGGGAAGGTCACCTACATCGCAGGGGCCCTCCCTTCCGCCTGCGGCAAGACGAACCTCGCCATGCTGCGGCCCTCCGCTAAGTTCAACGGCTACCGGGTCTGGTGCGTGGGCGACGACATCGCCTGGCTGAGGGTCGGGAAGGACGGCCGGCTGTACGCGATCAACCCCGAGGCCGGGTTCTTCGGCGTGGCCCCCGGCACCAGCATGAAGACCAACCCCAACATGATGGAGACGATCTCCAGGAACAGCCTCTTCACCAACGTCGCGATGGGGCCGGATCAGACCGTCTGGTGGGAGGGGCTCGATCTGCCGGCCGATACGAGCGGTTTTCTGGATTGGCAGGGAAGGCCGTGGGACCCGAAGGACAAGGATGGGGGGAAGGGGGCCCACCCGAACTCCCGGTTCACCACCCCGGTCAAGCAGTGCCCGGTCTACTCTCCGAAGTGGGACGATCCCGAGGGGGTGCCGATCTCCGCGATCCTGTTCGGCTGCCGGCGCTCCGCCCTGGTGCCGATGATCTACGAGGCGTTCAACTGGGCGCACGGGGTTTTCCTCGGGGCGACCCTCGCCTCCGAGACCACAGCGGCGGCGACCGGCGCCACCGGCGTCGTCCGCCGGGACCCGATGGCGATGCTCCCCTTCTGCGGCTACAACATGGCCGACTACTTCGGCCACTGGCTTCGGATGGGACAGCGGTTGACGCAGCCGCCGAAGATCTTCCGGGTGAACTGGTTCAGGGTGGACGAGCGGGGCAAGTTCATCTGGCCCGGGTTCGGCGAGAACATCCGGGCGATCCGCTGGATCATCGACCGCTGCACCGGCCGGGGCGAGGCCAGGCGGACGCCGATCGGCTACCTGCCGACCGTCTCCGCGCTGGAGGGAGAGGAGCTCGGCATCTCGAAGGAGGGGTGGAGAACGCTCCTTTCCGTCGATCGGGAGGGCTGGGTGGAGGCGGCCAAGCGGCAATCGGAATTCTTCGACAAGTTCGGCGGGCGGATCCCCCCTGAGATCCTCGACGAGCAGAAGGCCCTGATGGAGCGGCTCAAGGCCTGGCAGGAGGAAGAAGAGGAGCTAGCGGCCCCTCGTTAAGAGGTAGCGCAGGGCCCCTTCCAGCTCAGGATATTGGAACGAAAAGCCGGCGGCCAGCAGCCGGGACGGCTCCACCCGGGCGCTGGCGAGGAGCGCCTCATCCGCCAGCTCCCCGAACATGAGCCGAACCATGAAGGCCGGCACCGGAAAGATCGCCGGCCGCCTCAACACCTTCCCCAGGGTGCGGGTGAACTCCCGGTTCGTGACCGGGTTCGGAGCCACCACGTTCACCGGCCCCCGCAGCTTCTCGGTGGCCAGCGCGTGGTGGATCGCCCCGACGACGTCATCGATCGAAACCCAGCTCATGAACTGCCCGCCTCCTCCCAGCGTTCCTCCCAATCCGATCCGGAACGGCGGCAGCATCATCGCCAAGGCCCCCCCAAAGGGGCTGAGCACGATCCCGAACCGGAGCGCCACCACCCGGATCCCTTTCTGCGCCGCGAGGCCGGCCGCCTGCTCCCACTCCCGGCCGACCTCCGCCAGGAAACCGGTTCCGGGGCGGCTCTCTTCCCAGAGGACCTCGTCCTCCCGGCTCCCGTAGTAGCCGATGGCCGAGGCATGGGCGAATGTCTTGGGCGGTCTCGCCAGCCCGGCGAGCGCCTCGGAGAGAAACCGGGTCCCCTCGATCCGGCTGGCCTGGATCCTCTCCTTCTTCTTCTCGGTCCAGCGGCCTTTGGCGATCGGCTCGCCGGCCAGATGGACCACCGCCTCCGGTCCCAGCCGATCCAGCGCGGCCGCGTCGATGGTGCCGGCCTGCGGGTCCCATTGGACGGCCGGCTCTCCGGGCCTCGGGGCGGAGCGGGCGAGCCGGATCACCCGGTGGCCCTGCCCGGTGAGGAAAGGGATCAGGGCCGAGCCGATCAGCCCCGAGGAACCGCTCACCAGAATCTGCATGGGCCTGATTGTAACAGGGGCGAAGCCATTCTCGCAACCGGCGAGAAGCTGCGGTAGAATGATGGCCCGATGACGATGAGCATGAAGGCGGTCCTGTTCCATCAGCACGGCGGGCTGGAGGTCCTCCAGCACACCAGCGTCCCGATCCCCAAGATCGAGGAGGCCGATGCCCTGGTCGCGGTGGAGGCCTGCGGGCTGAATCACCTGGATCTCTGGGTCCGGCAGGGGATGCCCGGCGTCTCGATTCCCCTGCCGCACATCGTCGGCTCCGAGATCGTTGGGAGGGTTGAGCGGCTGGGGGCCAAGGTCACCCACGTCAAGAAAGGCCAGCGGGTCCTCGTGGCCCCCGGTATCAGCTGCGGGAGCTGCCCCTCCTGCCAGGGGGGGCGGGATTCCATCTGCCGGGAGTTCAGGACGGTCGGCCTCCAGACGAACGGCGGGTACGCCGAGTACGCGGCGGTGCCGGGCAAGAACCTGATCCCGGTCTCCAACAAGCTGAAACCGGAGGAGTGGGCGGCGGTCCCGCTGGTCTTCCTGACCGCCTGGCACATGCTGGTGACCCGCGGCGGGTTGAAGGCCGGGGAATCGGTCCTGATCCAGGCGGGCGGATCCGGCGTCGGCTCCGCGGCGATTCAGATCGCCAGGTTCTGCGGCGCCACCGTCTTCGCCACCGTCGGCTCCGACGAGAAGTTGAAGAAGGCGAAGGGGCTGGGGGCCCACTGGGTGATCAACTACCACAAGCGGGATTTCGACGAGGAGCTCCTGCGCCTGACGGAGGGGCGGGGGGTCGATCTCATCCTCGAGCATATCGGGCAGGCGGTCTGGCGGGACAGCATGAAATGCCTGGCCCGGGGCGGCCGGCTCGTCACCTGCGGCGCCACCAGCGGCCCGATCGTCGAGCTGGACCTGAGGTTCTTCTTCACCAGGGAGCTGAGCGTCACCGGCTGCTACATGGGGAGCCGGCGGGAGCTGGATCAGGTGCTGGCCCTCGTCGAGGAGGGGCGGCTGAAGCCGGTCCTGGACAGTGTTTTTCCGCTCAGGGACGCGGCGAAGGGGCAGGCGACGATGATCAGCCGGGATTTCTTCGGGAAGCTGGCGCTGAAAATCTGATGGTGACCGAGCAGTCTGTCCTGGAGGCGTTGGCTAAGGTTGAGGATCCGGAGCTCCACCGGGACGTCGTCTCCCTGGGGATGATCAAGGACCTGAAGGTGGAGGCCGGCTCGGTGAGCCTGACCCTGGTCCTCACCACGCCGGCCTGCCCCCTGCGCCAGAAATTCGAGGCCGATGTCCGGGAGGCGGTGGCTAAGGTGCCGGGGGTCGGCCGGGTCAATCTCAACGTCACCGCCCAGGTGAAGGCGACGCGCCCCTTCGACCAGCAGGGGATGCCGGGGGTGAGGAACGTCGTGGCGATCGCCAGCGGCAAGGGCGGGGTGGGGAAGACCACGGTGAGCGTCAACATCGCCTGCGCCCTGGCGAG
>JACPXU010000027.1 GCA_016196375.1 Candidatus Omnitrophota bacterium
GGACGATCCCAAGCGGATCCAGGACCGGGTCCAGCGGCTCTGGGCCTTCAAGCGGAGGACCCAGGACTGGACCGCCCCCAGCGCCGGCTGCATTTTCAAGAACCCCTCCGGGACCCGGGGGGCGGGGTGGCTGATCGAGCGGGCCGGCCTGAAGGGATACCAGATCGGGCAGGCCCTGATCTCTCCGGTCCACGCGAACTTCATCCTCAACCGGGGAGCGGCGAGGGCCGGGGATGTCTTGTCGATCATCGAGGAGGCGCGCGCGCGGGTCCAGAGGGCTTTTGGGGTGGAGCTTGAGTTGGAGGTTCAGGTGCTTCCCAAACAGAGGGGGGTGCCATGAGGAAACACCCATCCGCGCCGGAAGGGGTGGTGGGGGTGCTCTGCGGCGGTCCCTCGGCGGAGCGGGAGATCTCGATCCGAAGCGGAAGAGCGGTGCATGAGGCGCTCCGTTCCCGGGGAACGCCGGCGGTGCTCGTGGAACTTTCACAGGACCTTCAGCAGATTCCCGAAGAGATCCGCCGCTCCAAGATTTCATGCGCTTTTGTGGTCCTCCACGGACCCTTCGGCGAAGACGGGACGGTCCAGGCCCTCCTGGAGCAGATGGGGATTCTTCACACCGGCTCCTCCCCGGAGGCCTCCCGCTACGCGATGGACAAGGTCTCCGCCAGACGCCGGTGGCTGGCGGCGCGGCTTCCGGTCCCGCGGTGGGTGACGGCCGACCGCTACAGCGCCCAGAGCCGGGCCCAGGAATTTCTCCGGTTTCCCGTGGTGGTGAAGCCCTTGGCCCAGGGTTCTTCGATGGGGATGAGCATTGTGGATCATCCGGAGGAGATGCCCGGCGCCCTGGAGGAGGCCGTGCGGTACGATGAGGAAATTCTCCTGGAGGAGTACCTCCCGGGGACGGAGCTGACCGTGGGCATCCTGGAGGAGGCGGCCCTGCCGATCATCCAGATTCTTCCCAAGAGGCGCTTCTATGACACCGTGGCCAAGTACACGCCCGGCATGTGCGAGTACATCGTTCCGGCCCCGCTCCCGGAGGGGATGCGCAATCAGATCCAGCAGATCTCCCTCAAGGCCCATGAGACGCTCGGATGCCGCTCTTTCTCCCGGGTGGACTTGATTCTTGTGCCGGGGCGCGGCCCGGTCCTGCTGGAGTTGAACACGATTCCCGGAATGACAAACACCAGCCTTCTCCCGAAAGCAGCCCAGGCCGCCGGGATCGATTTCCCGGAGCTCTGCCAGAGGATGCTTGCCTCCGCCTTCAACCGGCAGGAACTATGCCAGCGCGGCGCGACCGCCTGAACGGGGGAAGTGCTTCCGGGCGCAGGAGGATCCTGAGCGTCAGCGCCGCCTCCGGGGTGATGGGGTTCCTGGCCCTGCAGGCGATGGCCCAGGGGGTGGTGGGGGCCCCCTGCTTCCTCGTGCGGCAGGTGGAAGTCTGCTGGCCTTCGGAGATGAGCGTCCCCCGCCGGGCGTATCGCCTGGTCCCCCCCACCTCCATTTTCAAGGTGAACCTCAACGCCGTGGGGGCGGCCCTGGCGGCTCACCATCCGGCGGCGGAAGTGGAGAAGGTGGAGCGGATTCTGCCCAACCGCCTCGTGGCCGCCCTTCGTCCGAGAAAGGTGGTGGCGCAGCTGTTTCTGGAGCGGTATTATCCTCTCGGAGAGGACGGAAGGGTCGCCGCGGCGGGGAGGGGCTCTCCCTGGAGCGGTCTTCCGGTGATCTTTCTGGAGGGGAAAAGGAGGCCGTTCCAGGTGGGAGAAGCCCCGGACTCTCCAGGGTTCTTGAGGGCGCTGGATCTGATCCGGACCGCCCGCCAGCACAACGGCATCTTGGGGCACGCGGTGAGCACCATCCGGGTGCGGGAGGGGGCCTTGTTTCTGGCGTTGGATTCCGGCGTCGAGATCCGGCTTCCCGTGGAGAATCTTCAGGCCGGGTGGAGGCGGCTCACCCAGCTCCTGGCCCAGAGGCCGGAGCTTCTGGATCAGACGAGGTACCTGGATTTCCGGTTTGAAGACCCCGTGATCGGAAAAGGGCCGGCGCGTGGAAAGTAAGCGATTGATCGCGGGGCTTGAGCTGGGGAGCAATCAGTTCACCCTCAGCGTCGGGGAAGTGCTGGACCGCGGGCGCTGGATCCTCAAGGCGGCCGATTCGGTGGCGGCCCAGGGGTTGGAGCGGGGGATTTTAAGCGATCCCGTCGAATGCGCCGACGCCCTCGTGCGCCTCATGCGCAAGGTCGAAGCGGCCTTGTCCATCCGCCTCTCGAAGGTCCTGGTCGCTTTTCCCGGCAGCACCTTGAAGAGCACCAACGCCTCCGCCTCCGTTCCGATCCCCGACCCCTCCGGCGGGATCTCTCGCCGGGACGTGGAGCGGGTGATGTCGAACTGCCGGACCCTCTGCCTGGACTACAACCGCCAGATTCTCCACGCCTTTGTCCGTGGATTCACGGTGGACGGACAGTCCGGCGTCAAGGATCCGGTGGGGCTGTACGGAACGAAGCTCTCCGTAGACCTGCATCTGGTGACCGCGCTCACCGCGGGGGTCCAGAATCTTGTGCGGGTCTTGAGCCGGGCGGGCCTCGAGGTGGAGGAGTTTCTCCTTCCGGGGCTGGCCTCCGCGGAGGCGGTTCTCTCGGACCTGGACCGGGATCTGGGGGTGACCCTGATTTCGATCGGAGAGTTCCAGACCGAAGCCCTCCTCTGGACCGACGGCCAAGTGCGGGAAACCTTCCTCGTCCCCAGCGGGATCGATCATCTCGTGGAGGGGCTTGCCAGGCAGTTCAAACTCCCCCGGGCGGCGGCAGAGGGGCTCTTTGAGCAAACCCGGACGGTCGAGGAGAATCCTCAGACGGCGCAGGTCCCCCTTCGGGTGAGGGCCGGCTCCCTTTCCCGGAGCTTTCCCCAGGAGCAGGTTTCCCGTCAGGTGGGCTCGAGAATCAAGGAGACGCTCAACCGGGTTCGGCACCGGCTGGATGAGAGCCCTTACTTCCGGGAGTCGGCCTCGGGGGTGGTCATGGTGGGCTCGCTGGCCCGGCTCGAGGGTTTTCTCGAGATGGCCGAGGAGCTGCTCAATATGCCAGTCCGGCTGGGGACCCTCCGGGAGGTGGAGCGGGAGCCCGGTCTGGCCGTCGGGTCGGCCCACACGGCGACGATCGGCCTGATCCGCCGCGGAGTGAACCGGACGCTGTCCGCCGCCGGAAATGGCGGCGGGACGCTGTGGCACCGGTGGGTCGAGAAGACCCGCCAGCTTCTGGAAGAGTATTTTTAAATCAGAAAGGGGGAACGAAGTGAGCGGTCAACCCAAGGCGGGAGAGAGGGCGCCCGATTTCACCCTGTCGGATCAAGAGGGAAAGCGCCATTCCTTGTCCGAGTACAAGGGCAGGTGGGTCCTGCTTTATTTTTACCCGAAGGATGACACCCCCGGCTGCACGAAAGAGGCCTGCGGGATCCGGGATCAGTGGAAGGCCTTTGAGAAACAGAAGGCCCAGGTTTTCGGCCTCAGCGCCGATTCGGTGGAGAGCCACGGGAAGTTTTCCAGGAAGTACAAGCTTCCCTTCACCCTTCTCTCGGACCCGGACAAAAAGGTTTTGAACGCTTACGGCGCCTGGGGCCGAAACTCCTTTCTCATCGACCCTCAGGGCAAGGTGGCCAAGGTGTACGAGAAGGTGAAGCCCGACCTCCACGCCCAAGAGGTGCTCGCCGATTTGAAGGCCTTCGCTCAAGCGCTTCATGTCTGAGCCCCGAACGCTCGACGTCATTGAGGCGGCCCGAGAAGCCAAGTGGGAGCGCCCCACCTTCGCGGGTCAGCTTTTCTTAGGCAAGGTCCTCACCTCGCTGATCCTTCCTTACTCGGCGCAGTCCGGGGAGGATGCTCAGATCGGCGATGCCTTCCTGGCGAAGCTGGAGAATTTCCTCCGGTCCAACGTCGACCCTGACGCGATCGACCGGACCGGCGAGATCCCGCCAGGCGTGATCCAGGGGTTGGCGGGGCTGGGTTGTTTTGGGATGAAGATCCCGCGGGAGTACGGGGGGCTGGGCCTTTCCCAGGTCAACTACAACCGGGCCATCGCGATGATCGGCAGTTTCTGCGGCTCCACCTCCGTCTGGCTTTCCGCCCACCAGTCGATCGGGGTGCCCCAGCCGCTCGTGATGTTCGGGACCGAGGAGCAGAAGAGGAAATATCTCCCCCGCATGGCCGCCGGGGCGGTCTCGGCCTTTGCCCTGACCGAGCCGGATGTCGGGTCGGATCCGGCGAAGATTTCGACCACGGCCGCCCCCGCCGACGGCGGGGCCTCGTATCTCATCAACGGGGAGAAGCTCTGGTGCACGAACGGTCCCGTCGCCGAGGTGATGGTGGTGATGGCTCAAACCCCGCCCCGGACCATCGGCGGAAAGCCCCGGCCCCAGATCACCGCCTTCATTGTCGAGCGGAGCATGCCGGGGGTGGAGCTGGTCCACCGGTGCCAGTTCATGGGCTTGAAGGGGATCCAGAACGGGCTCCTCCGCTTCAGGGACGTCAAGGTCCCCAAGGAGAACATCCTCTGGGGCCTGGGGCGGGGCCTGAAGCTCGCCTTGATGACCTTGAACACGGGGCGCCTCACCCTGCCGGCCGGCTGCGTCGGGGCGGCCAAGCGCTGTCTTCAGATCTCCCGGGTCTGGGCCAAGGAGAGAAAGCAGTGGGGCGGTCCGATCGGCGAGCACGAGGCGGTGGCGGCGAAGCTCGGATGGATGACCTCGCACCTCTTCGCCATGGAGGCGATGGTCTGGCTGACCTCCGCCTGGGCCGACCGGGGGGACCTCGACATCCGGATTGAGGCGGCGATGGCGAAGCTCTTCGGTTCGGAGGTGACGTGGGCGATTGCCGAGCATACCCTTCAGATCCGGGGAGGGCGCGGCTACGAGACGGCCGATTCGTTGAAGGGCAGAGGGGAGGCCCCCATTCCGGTGGAGCGGATCTTCCGGGACTTGAGGATCAACCTCATCATCGAGGGAACGAGCGAGATCATGCGCCTCTTCATCGCCCGGGAGGCGCTGGATCCGCACCTTCAGCTGATCTTCGACATGATCCTTCCGGAGAAGTCCCCCTCCCAGAGGGTGAAGGCCCTTGTCAGATCGGCCGGGTTTTACGGGACCTGGTATCCGGGGTTGTTGGCCCCCCGGATCGGGGGGGCGCCGCGGGGAATTCCTCCCCTCTTAAGAGGCCACTGGGCTTTTGTGGAGCGGTCCAGCCGCTGGCTCGCCAGAGTCCTTTTTCTCCAGATGATGAAGCACCGGCAGGGGCTTGAGAAACGGCAGATGATCCTCTCCCGCCTCGTGGATGCCGGGGTCGATCTTTTCGCGATGGCCTCTTCGATTTCCCGGGCCGGGTGGCTCGCCTCATTCTCCCCCGGCCCCTTCCCCGAGGGGGGGAA
>JACPXU010000031.1 GCA_016196375.1 Candidatus Omnitrophota bacterium
ATATCAACACCACTCTCAGAAGCACGGGAAAGAGCAGGGTAGTCCCCAGAGACACCAAGAACTACTCTCGGAACCTGACCCAATTTGACATTCCCTATCCTAAGCACCGATATTCACCCGCTTATAATAAGCCGTTTTTGACTGATTTGCCTGAGGAAGGCTCGAATTCCTATGTAACATAGGTCTCCTAAGCTACCCTCTCCAAACCATCCCTGTCAACAAAAATTATATCATAAAATTATATCCCAACTTGGTACCCCAAAAACAGCTAAGCTAAGCTCGTGATATACTCAAAGGCCTATGGCTAAGACGCTGTTTGAGAAGATCTGGGAGGCCCATGTGGTCGCCCCCCTCGCCGACGGCAGGGCCCTCATCTACATCGACCGGCACCTCGTCCACGAGGTCACCAGCCCGCAGGCGTTCGAGGGGCTCCGCTTGTCCAAGCGGAAGGTCCGGAAGCCGGAGCTGACCTTCGCCACGATGGACCACAACGTCCCGACGGAGGACCGGACGAGGATCCGGGACCCGATCTCGAAGGCGCAGATCGAGGCGCTGGAGAGGAACTGCCGGGAGTTCGGGATCACCCTGTACGACCTCAAGTCGGAGAACCAGGGGATCGTCCACATCATCGGGCCGGAGCTGGGGCTGACCCTGCCCGGCGCCACGATCGTCTGCGGGGACTCCCACACCTCCACCCACGGGGCCTTCGGCACCCTGGCCTTCGGCATCGGCACCTCGGAGGTGGAGCATGTGCTGGCCACCCAGTGCTTGGTGCAGAAGAAGCCGTTTGTTTTCAAGGTGGAGTTCCCCGGCCGGCTGAAGCCGCGCGTCACGCCGAAGGACATGATCCTGAAGCTGATCGGCACGATCGGCACCGCTGGCGGGACCGGCAGCGTCTTTGAGTACTGCGGCGAGGCGGTCCGGGCCCTCTCCATGGAGGGGCGGATGACGATCTGCAACATGTCGATCGAGGCCGGCGCCCGGGCCGGGATGATCGCCCCCGACGAGACCACCTTTGAATACATCGCCGCCGGCGACCGGCCCTTCGCGCCGAAGGGGGAGGCCTTCGATAAGGCGGCGGCCTACTGGCGGACCCTGCCGTCCGATCCTGAGGCCCAATTCAGCCGCTCCATCACCATTGACGCCTCCCAGATCGCCCCGCAGGTCACCTGGGGGACCAACCCGGGGATGGTGGTGGAGGTGACCGGGCGGGTGCCGCTGCCGGACGGCGTCGCCGGGTTAAGCCGGAAGGACGCCGAGCAGGCGCTCGCCTACATGGGGCTCACCCCCGGGACGCCGATGACCGACCTGAAGCTGGATGTGGTCTTCATCGGAAGCTGCACCAACGCCAGGATCGAGGACCTCCGGGCCGCGGCTCGGATCCTGAAGGGGCGGAAGGTGGCGCCCGGGGTGCAGGCTCTGGTGGTGCCCGGCTCCCAGCGGGTCCGGGCGCAGGCGCAGGCGGAGGGGCTCGACCGGATCTTTGAGGAGGCCGGCTGCGACTGGCGGGAATCCGGCTGCAGCATGTGCCTCGGGATGAACCCGGACCAGCTCAAGCCGGGCCAGCGGTGCGCCTCCACCTCCAACCGGAACTTCGAGGGCCGCCAGGGCAAAGGGGGCCGCACGCACCTGGTCTCCCCGGAGATGGCGGCGGCCGCGGCCGTGGCCGGCCACTTCGTCGACATCCGGAGTTGGCAATGACTCCCTTTCGCTCGCACCGGGGCCTCCTCGCCACGCTGGACCGGGCCAACGTCGACACCGACCAGATCATCCCGAAGCAGTTCCTGAAGTCGATCGCCCGCACCGGATTCGGGGAGTCCCTCTTCTACGATTGGCGGCACCTCCCCGATGGCCGCCCCAACCCCGACTTCGAGCTGAACGCCGCCCGGTTCAAGGGGGCCTCCATCCTGGTCGCCCGGGGCAACTTCGGCTGCGGCTCCTCCCGGGAGCACGCCGTCTGGGCGATCCAGCAGTGCGGCTTCAAGGCGGTGATCGCCCCCTCCTTCGCCGACATCTTCCGGAACAACGGCGTGAAGAACGGCCTCCTCACCGTCGAGCTGAAGGAGCCGGAGGTGGAGGAGATCTTTCAGATGGCGGGCCGCTATTCCGGCTTGGAGGGGACGGTCAACCTGGAGGAACAGCGGGTCACCCTGCACCTGGCCGAGGAGATCTCCTTCCATTTCGAGATCGAGCCGGGGGTGAAGGAGCACCTGATCCGGGGCCTGGATGAGATCGCCCTCTCCCTGCGGCACGAGAGGGAGATCGCCGCCTTCGAATCCCGCCACTCCCCCCAGCGGTATTTCTGAAAATAAGGTTTCCTAAAAACCATAAATTGTGGTATCCTAGCAAGTGAGGAGAACTGACGATGATCGCACAGATACGCCAGAACTATCAGATCACCCTTCCCGCTGAGATCCGGAGGCGGTTTGGCCTAAAGATCGGCGACCTGGTGGAGGTCGCCATCAAAGGATACAAGCTGATCCTGACTCCAAAGAGGGCGATCGACCTGGATCAGGCTTGGTTTTGGACGAAGGAATGGCAGGAGGATGAGCGCCGGGTCGATCTGGACGTCAAAGCGGGACGGGTGAAAAAGGCACGATCGGCCGAAGAGCTGCTGCGCACGCTTAAAAAGTGACTTTCCTCTGGACCCCACGGTTCGAGAAGGCCTATCGGGCTCTGCCGCTTGAAACCCAAGCCGATGTGGATGGCCATCTCAAGCTGTTAGCGCAAAATTGGCGGCACCCTTCCCTGCAGGCGAGGAAACTCCAAGGGGCTCGAAACATCTGGTACATTCGGATCTCCCGCGACCTGCGCCTCACCTTTGAACCGACGAGGGGCGGCATCCTGCTGCGGGTCGTCGGCCGCCACGACGTTACGCTGCGTTCTCCTTAGGCCCAGAAGAGAACCAGCCGGGCCTTCCCTTCCAGGTCGGTAAAGGTGAGAGCCCCGAGCTGCCTCGACTCAGGAACCCCCAGGCGGGAACGAAAGATCCGCGCCGCCAACTGCATCGGGTCCAACGCCGGCACCTGAAGGCGCTCCCCGTATCTGCGGCCAAACTCCAGGGCGCTCAGCCGCTCCCCTTCTTCCAGCCCCGCGGCAGGGGCAGCAGATAACGAAAAGCTCGTGGGCAAGCACCGGTAGATAGTCGAGATAGGTGCGCGGGGCCAGCAGATTCCGCAACGCCGCTGCCGACGTGGAGAAATTCTCTTCCGGGCCTGTGGATGTTGGCGGAGTTGCTTCAGATGAATGGGGACTCTTTTCGTCTCATGGCTGGCTCTCTATATCTTAAGTATGGCTGAAAGATCCTGGAAAAACAAGGATGATTATCTAAGTTTATCTTATTTAACTGAGCTCGAGGAGCTTGGGGAAGGTGGTGAGGATCTCGCAGCCGGTCTCGGTGATCAGGACGTCGTCCTCCAGGCGGATCCCGCCGGCGTCGAGGTAGTAGAGCCCCGGCTCGACGGTCACCACCTGGCCGGCCTTGAGGATGTCGGGAGCGCTGCTCACCCGCGGCGGCTCGTGGATCTCGAGCCCCAGGCCGTGGCCGGTGCCGTGGAAGAAGCCCTGCATCCGGCCGCCGATCTCGCCGGTGGGGAACCCCTCCTTCTTGAAGTAATCGAGGATCGCGTCGTGCACGCCCTTGCCGTCCACGCCGCTCCTCAGCATCCCGAAGGCGATCTCCTGGCCCTGTTTGACCGCGGCGTACATCTTCTTCACCTTGGGGGCGGCCCGGCCTTTCAGCACGGCCCGGGTGATGTCGGCGTAATACCGGCTCTTCAAGGAGACCGGGAAGACATCGAGCACGATCGGCTCGTTGGCCTTCAAGGGGCCGCTGCCGATCATGTGAGGGTCGCAGGCCTGCCGGCCGCCAGCGACGATCGTCTCCCTGGCAAGGCAGTCGGAGCCCATCAGGGTCAGGTGGAGGAGCTTCCGGACCAGCTCGGAGGTGAGGGGCTTCCCCCTCAGCCAGAGCTCGCCGTTCCGGATCTCCGATTCCGCGATCACCCCGATGGCCGACTTCAGGGCCTCCTCGGTGAGCCGGATCGTCTCCCGGATCGCGGCCACCTCCTCCTTCGTCTTGATCGTCCGCTCCGGGAAGAACGGCTCCTTCCCGACGGTGAGGGTGTACCCCTTCGCCCGGAGGCGGTCGGCGAAGGCCACGGGGAAGCTCCCCGGCACCCGGACCGAGGTGACTCCCCTTTCCTTGAAGAGGAGATCCAGCGCCTCCACCATCCCGGGGCTGGCGATCCCCTTTTGCCTGGCCTCACTCAAGAGCTTCGAAAGGGCCAGCACCTCATCCGCCTTGGATTCGGCCCTGGCCCGGTCCACCTCCAGCTCGCTCATCACCAGGATCCCGCGGCCGTCAATCCGGGCGAAGATGAACGGGTCCGGCGCCCAGAATCTGGTCGCGTAATAGAGGTTGGCGTCCTGCTCGCTCGCCGCGATGATTAAGGAAGCTTCATCCCCCATACTGCCAACCCGTTTCCTTTAAAGAGAGGGGCTCCGCGTCCCGATGAACCCCGGCCTCCACCACCTCCCCGATCACCACCGCGTGGTCCCCGCCGGGATCGATCCGCCGGACCTCGCACTCCACAAAAGCGATCCCCTCCTCCAGGATCGGCGCCCCCACCTTCCCCAGCCGGTACCGGACCCCCTGGAATTTATCTCCCCCCAGATGGCCCGGCTTCAAGAAATGCTGGGCCAGCGGCTTCTCGCCGGCCCCCAGGAGATTGATCACGAAGACCTTGGAGGCCTCGATCATGGAATAGGAGAGGCTGTCCTTGCGGACGGCGAGGACCACCAGGGGCGGCTGAAAGGAGACCTGGCTGATCCAGGTGGCGGTGAAGGCGTTGAGCCGATCCCCCTCCTTGACGCCGATGACGCACACCCCATGGAGGATCTTGCGCAGCGCCTTCTTCTTGGCCTCAGGATCCACCGGAAACCCGCCGAAGGTGAGAGGCCAGCAGCCCGGCCACCTCCGCCACGTCAAACGGCCAGACATACTCGATCGAGACGGCCGGATGCCTCGCCCGGACCTCATCGAGCGACCGGGGGATGTCCACCTCCGAGTGGAGCCCGCCCGGCGTCAGCATCGAGGGGATCACGAACACCCGAGCGGCCACCTGCCGGATCACCTGCTCCACCGCCTCCGGGACGGAGGGCCGGCAGAACTCGTTGTAGCCGACGGCGAACAGCTCGGCCGGGAGGAGCCTGCGCAGCTCAGCGGCCAACCTTTCCAGCCCCGCCTTGTAAGGGTCGTTGCCCGGATGGCGGGGCCAGTCCCGGATCTTGGCATCCAGCGCGGCCGCCCGTTTCTGAAGCTCTTCAGCCCCCTCCCCGCCGGCGGAATGATTCCCTCCGCGCCATTCCAAACCCATCAGCTCCCCGACCAACTGGGGAGGGCAGTCGGTGGCCGGCGCCCCGTGGCCGATCAAAACCACCGCTGTCTTTCCCTCGAGGGTCATGGCAGGATTATATCACCACGAGTCATGCAAAGCTTTAACGGGGTCTGACACCGCGGGGTCAGACCCCATTTGCATGAGTCGTGATGATAAAATGGGGCCGCGATGCGCACCTTCAAGAAGAACGCCAAATACCGGGCGGCGGTGGGGCTGGTGAAGCGGCTCCGGGGAGCCCGCCACGAGGCCTTCCTCGTCGGCGGCTGCGTCCGTGACCTCCTGCTGGGCCGCGGCCCGAAGGATTTCGACATCGCCACCTCGGCCCGGCCTGAGCAGGTGGTGAAGCTGTTCAGGCGGACCGTCCCGGTGGGGGCTCAGTTCGGGGTTCTCCTGGTCCTCAAGGGCTCCACTCCGTACGAGGTGGCCACCTTCCGCTCGGATCTCCCCTACAAGGACGGCCGGCACCCGGAGGGGGTGCTCTTCTCGACGGCAAAGGAGGACGCCCTGCGGCGGGACTTCACCGTCAACGGCCTCTTCTTCGATCCGGTCAAGGAACGGGTGATCGACTACGTCGGGGGAGAGGAGGATCTGAAGCGGCGGCTGATCCGGGCGATCGGGGATCCGGTCCGCCGCTTCCAGGAGGATCGGCTGAGGATGCTGCGGGCCGTCCGGTTCGCGGCGACCCTCGATTTCGCCCTCGACCCCCCGACGCTGAAGGCGGTCCGGGAGGCGGCCGGCGAGATCACCCAGGTGAGCGCCGAAAGGATCCGGGAGGAGCTGGTCAAGCTGTTCACCGGCCCCCGGCCCGGCACGGGGTTGAATCTTCTGGACGAGAGCGGCCTGCTCCAGGTGATCCTGCCGGAGGTGGTCCGGATGCAGGGGGTTCATCAGCCCCCGGAGTTCCATCCGGAGGGGGACGTTTACACTCACACGATGATTCTCCTCGACCACCTGAGGAATCCCTCGGCGGTGCTGGCCCTTGGCGCCCTTCACCCCGACATTGGGAAGCCGGCCACCTTCAAGGTGGCGGCCCGGATCCGCTTCGTCGGGCACGACCGGGTCGGGGCGGCGATGGCCGGCCGGATCCTGAAGCGGCTCCGCTTCTCCAACGCCGAGGCCGACTCGATCGTGGAGCTGGTGGGCAACCACATGCGGTTCAAGGATGTCCGGCAGATGCGCCTCTCGACGCTGAAGCGGTTCATGGCCTCCCCCACCTTTCCGGAGGAGCTGAAGCTCCACCGGGCCGACTGCCTGGCCTCCCACAAGGATCTGACCAACTGGCGGTTCCTGCGGAAGAAGCTCAAGGAGCTCCCGGTGAAGGAGCTCAGGCCGAAGCCGCTCATCAACGGCCACGACCTGCTCGGGCTGGGGTACCGGGAGGGGCCGATGATCGGGACGATCCTGAAGGCGGTCGAGGAGAGGCAGCTCGAGGGGACGCTCACCCGCCGTGAAGCGGCCCTGGAATGGGTGGCCGGGGCCTTTCCATCGAGATGATCCCCAGCAGGAAGAGTCCCTCTGTGGCGGAGGGGATCCTCTCGGTCGCCGCCTGGCTCGCGATTGGAATCCTCACGATCTTCTGGACCCTGTTGATCGGCCTCGTCTATCTTGCCCATCGCTGGCTCGATCCCCAGCGCAGGATCATCCACCGGATGGCCGGCCTCTGGGGGCGGGGGCTGGTGGCGATGGCGCCCGGCTGCAGGGTCCGGCTGTTCGGCGAGGGGAACATCCCCGTCGGGCGGCCGGTGATCTTCATGGCCAATCACCAGAGCTACGCCGACATCCCGGTCCTCTATTTCCTGAACGGGCAGCAGTTCAAGTGGATGGCCGACACGGCCCTCTTTCAGATTCCGTTCTTCGGGTGGGCGATGCGGATGGCCGGCTACGTTCCGGTCCGTCGAGGAGACGCCCGGTCCGGGCTGCGCAGCCTGGAAGAGGCGAAGGGATGGCTGAAGCGGGGGATCCCGATCTTCGTCTTTCCGGAGGGGACCCGCAGCCACACCGGGGCCCTGGGGCGGTTCCAGACCGGCGGGTTTCGGCTGGCGGTGACGACGCAGACTCCGATCGTGCCGGTGGTCCTCATCGGGACCCGGCGGCTGCTGCCCCGGGGAGGCTGGGTCTTCCGGCTCGGGGCCAGGCCTCAGATCCATCTCCTTCCGCCGATCGCTCCCCCCTCCTCGGATCCGCGGCAGGTCCGCCCGCTGGCCAGAAAGGTCCGCGCTGAGATGCGGTCGGTCTACCGCCGGCGCCTGAAGGATTTTAGGTGAGATAATGACGGCCATGAAACGGGTATTGGTTCCGCTGGCGCCTGGATTCGAGGAGATCGAGGCGGTCACCGTGATCGACGTCCTGCGCCGGGCCGGGGTCGAGGTGGTGGTCGCCGGGACCGCCGCCGGCCCGATCCGGGGATCGCAGGGGATCTCGATGGCGGCGGACCGGCCCCTCGATCAGGCGGAGCCGGCCTCCTTCGACATGATCGTCTTCCCGGGCGGAGGCGTTGGGGTCGAGAACCTGAAGGCCCACCCCCGGATCCTTCCCCTGATCGGGGAATTCACCGCCCGGGGGAAATGGATCGGCGCCATCTGCGCCGCCCCTTCCCTCCTCGGCCAGGCGGGGCTCCTCTGCGGGAAGCAGGTGACGAGCCATCCCTGCGTGAAGGAGGAGGTGGCCCCGAGCTCCCTCTACAGCGAGGAGCGGGTGGTGGTGGACGGGAAGCTGGTGACCAGCCGCGGGCCCGGCACCGCCATGGAATTCGCCCTGAAGCTGGTGGAGATGCTGGTCGGAGTGGAGAAGGTCAGCGAGCTGAAAGCCGCGATGCTTGCGGCGTAGGGGCCCTCTTCCACCAGAAGGGCAAGTGGCCGATCATCACCAGGGCGCAGGCCATCATGAAGCCGGTCAGCGCGGCGTTGAGGATCCCGACAAAGGCCTTGCCCGGCTGCCCGGCCAGAGGGAGGAAATTCTGCCAGATGCTTTGCCAGCCCGCGGTGAGCGTCGTGACGGCGACGAACGCCATCGGCGCCAGCGTGACCCACGCGTACCGGCCCTTCCCCATGTTGATCAGCACCGTCGTCCCCACGCACAGGGCGATCACCGCCAGAAGCTGATTGGCGATCCCGAACATCGGCCAGATGGTGGAGACCGATCCGGTCAGGATAAAGTAGGACCAGGCCGCCACGACCAGCCCGCTCGAGATGAGCGTCCCCGGCATCCAATCGGTCCGCTCAAAGGGCTTGTACACCTTGCCGAGGAATTCCTGGACGATAAACCGGGCCACCCGGGTTCCGGTATCAATCGTGGTGAGGATGAAGAGGGCCTCGAACATGATGGCGAAGTGATACCAGTAGGACATGAGGTGGCGCATCCCCGGCAGGGATGAAAAGACGTGGGCCATCCCGATGGCCAGAGAGACCGCCCCGCCGGTCCGGCCGGCGACGCTCTCTCCCACCTGGCTGGCCAAGGCCGGAAGGTTGACCGGCGTCATTCCCAGCGCGGCGAATTTCGCCGGCTGGACATTGATGGCGAAATAATCCGCCGGGTAAAGAGCCGAGCAGGCCACCAGCGCGGTGATCCCCACCAGGCCCTCCACCAGCATCGCCCCATAGCCGATGGGACGGATGTCCCGCTCGTTGTCGATCATCTTCGGCGTCGTCCCCGACCCGACGAGCGCGTGGAAGCCGGAGATCGCCCCGCAGGCGATCGTGATGAAGACGAAGGGGAAAAGCTTCCCCGGAATGATCGGGCCGCCTCCGTTGGCGTAACCGCTCACCAGCGGCTGATGCAAAGGGGGATTCACCCAGAGGAGGCCGATCACGAGCAGGGCGATCGTTCCGACCTTCATGTAGGAGCTCAGGTAGTCCCGCGGGCACAGGAGCAGCCACACGGGAAGGACCGAGGCGACGAAGCCGTACGCCGCCATCGCGTAGGTGACCTGATGGTCCGACAGCGTCAGGTACGGCCCCAGCGGAGTCTGCCCGATGAACCGTCCGCAGAGGACGGCCAGGAGAAGCCCCACCACGCCCAGGACGGAGGCCTCCGCAATCCGCCCCTTGCGGAACCGGTACATGTACAGCCCCACCAGGAGGGCCAGCGGGATGCTGCAGCCGATCGTGAAGACGCCCCAGGAGCTGTCTCGCAAAGCGTTCACCACCGCCAGGCCCAGCCCCGCCAGGGCCACGATGATGATGAAGAGGACCGCGATCGCGGCGGTGACGCCCGCCACCGGCCCGATCTCCTGCCGGGCGATCTCCGCCAGGGAGATGCCCCCCCGCCGGGTCGAGGCGAACAGGATGATGAAATCCTGGACCGCTCACGCGAGCACCACCCCGATCA
>JACPXU010000023.1 GCA_016196375.1 Candidatus Omnitrophota bacterium
CCCCTCGGGGGCGGGGATTCGCAGGACGCTTGCCGGCCCCGGCGAGGCCGGCTGCGCTATTTGAAAGCCCTCGCTCCCCCCGCCGGGGTGGCGGGGGGCGGGCGCCCATCGACGCCAGCAGGGCCGACGCGTGAGGGGGTGCCCCGTCGAATGGAAACCCATGCTGTACTGAACGTATTCCATGGAGATCACTGTTGGTTTTGGCCTCTCCACGTGGCTCTTCACCAGAGAGATTGAGAATGAGACATCCGATTAGGCCCGATGCCGGAGATGGGCTGCCCCCCGACAGGATCGCCGGCCGAGGAATAACGAGGCCGCGGTTGGCGATGGGCGCGAGATGTGAGCGCCCTGACCGAGAGGGCCCGAAGGCCCTCGAGACCCCGGCGGGGGACCGTGCCCGCTCGGGCTTTCAGGATCCTGCTCACCCCGCACCCCTGCGGGTGGCCCTTCTGCATGAGTCGTTATTACGAATTGACTCGGACGAGGTTCCCTTCCTGAACCTTGCCCTTCTGCTCCTCCGCGAGGAGGGTGGCGGCCGCCATGTTGTCGTAAATCCGCTCCACCTGAGCCTTGGCAACGGCCTTGTCGCCCCGCCAGATGCTGAGCTGGCTGCCGGCCTTCAGCCCATCCTTTGAACCGAGGTTGATCACCACAAAATTGAACTCCCGATTCACCACGAGAACCTTCCCCTCCCTCGTCCGGATCCCGGAGGATGGGGTGGGAACGGGGGCCGGAGTGGCTTCGGCGAGAGGCTTGACGGCGGTGCCCGAGGGAGCCCCTGCGGGAGGGGTGACGACGATCCGTTCCGCCTCGGTGGCCTGCGTGGCCAGCATCTCCTTCACACGCCTCTCCAGCGCCTCCTTGGCCTGGCGAAGGGTGGTCAGCTCGTTGCCGAGGGCCTGATAGCTCTGCTTCGCCTTGGCCAGATCATCCGTCAGGCTCAGCTTGTCCTTCCGCTCCGCCTCCAGCCGGCTCTTCACACCGGCCAGCTCCCCGGTCATCGCCTCCCGGGACCGTTTCTCAGAGGCGATCTGCTCGGAAAGGAGCTTGGCCTGATCCCCGAGCTTCTGCACCTGGTCACTGGCGTCGGTGAGCTGGCTCTCCAGGGCCGTCTTGGCCTTGGCGAGCTCATCCCGTTCCTGCTCCAGCGCATCCTTGGCGGTGGTGATCTTCTGGAGCTGATCCTCCAGCCAAACCCGCTTGGCATGCTCGGTGTTCTGGCCCAGGTAGAAATGGACGGCGGCGAAAATCGCCAGGGCCAACAGGACGATCAGAAAGAGAGATCCTACCCGTGATTTTGCCATGGAGGAATTAAATTAACACGACTCGGAACCGCCTGTCAACCATCTCCTCACCGGCCGAGGTATCGGCCGATGAACTCCAGCAGCTCCGCCGGCTCGAAGGGTTTGGTGAAATAGTCGGTGGCCCGCATCTCCTGGGATTGCGAGATGGAACCGGCGTCGCCCTTAGCGGTCAGCATCACCACCGGGATCCCCCATGTCCGCTCGTCCGCCTTGAGCCTCTCCAACACCTCAAAGCCGTTCATCACCGGCATGCCCACGTCCAGCAGGATCAGATCAGGTTTCTGCCGGGCCACTGCCTCCAACCCTTCCACCCCGCTCAAGGCGGTGGCCACCTCGTAGGAGTTCGCCTCCAGCCGAATCTTCAGCATCTCGACGAGCTCCGGCTCATCGTCAACGAGGAGAATCCTTTTCTTCGGCATCGACTCAACCCCCCGGATACCCTTCTACCTCTTTAAGGAAGAAACCGCCTCACCATCTCCACCAGCGCCATCGACTCATAAGGCTTCCTCAACCAGGCATCGGCTCCAACCTTCCTGCATTCCTTCTCAAGATCCTGAGAGCCGGCGGCCGTCAGGACAACCACAGGGAGCCCCCTGGTCTCGGGGGCCTCCCTCAGGCGCCGGCAGACCTCCCACCCTCCCATCTTCGGCATCGTCAGGTCCAGGAGGACCAGATCCGGCTTGTCCTCAAAGACCCTCTTCAGGCCGGCCTCACCGTCCATCGCCGAGATCACCTCAAAACCGCTCGCCTCCAGCCGGGCCTGAACCATCAGGATCTGGTCCGCCTCATCCTCGACGATGAGGACCCTCCTGCGGCTCGCCGGTCCATCCCCCATTCAAGCTCCCTTCACGGCCCGCTTCGCTTCCCCGGGGGCGTGCTTGGGCAGGGTGAAGATAAAGGCGGTTCCCTTGCCGGACTCGCTCTCGACCCGGATGGCGCCGCCGTGGAGCTCCACCAATCCCTTGGTGATCGCCAACCCCAGACCGGTTCCCCTCTCCCCCGCCCCCGCCTTCCGCGCGAACTGCTGGAACCGGTTGAACACCCTCGGCAGATCCTCCCTGGCGATTCCGATCCCGGTGTCGCTGACCCTGCACTCCACCTCAGAGCCCTGGTCACGGGCGGAGATCGTGATGGACCCCTTCTCGGTGAACTTCGCGGCGTTCCCGACCAGGTTCGTGAAGATCTGGATCATCTTATCCGAGTCCACGTACACCGGAAGGCCGCCGGCCGGAACCTGGACCCTCAGCTCAAGCCCCTTCTCCTTCAAGAGCGGCTCGAAGGAGAGGGCCACCTGCTGGACCAGATCGGCCAGCTCGATCTCCTCCCGCTTCAGCTCCACCCGCCCGGCCTCGATCTTGGAGATGTCCAGAAGGCTGTTGATGATCCGGGAGAGCCGGTTGATGTTGTCCCGGCCCACCCGGAGGACCTTCTCCTGCTTCTCGTTGATCGGCCCCAAGACC
>JACPXU010000022.1 GCA_016196375.1 Candidatus Omnitrophota bacterium
CCTTCGTGGCCAGTCGCAGGGAGGCCTCCAGGGGCATCCCCTCCTGGTACTTGTCCTTCAGGTAGAGCTTCAGCTCGTCCGCCTGGCCGCCGATGGCGGCGAACCCCTGTTCATCCATGATGCTCCCGTCGAAGGCGATCCGGTACATCTCGTTGCGGACCTCCCCCTCGCCGATCTCCACCACCAGGATCTCCACCTCCAGCGGCTTCATCTCCTGGCTGAAGATGTTCCCGATGGTCTGGGAGTAGGCGTTGGCCAGCGACTTGGCCGTCACGTCCTCCCGGCCGTAGGCGTACCCCTTGAGGTCGGCGTACCGGATCCCGGCCTTCCGGAGGTTCTCGAATTCGCTGTACTTCCCGGCTCCCGCGAAGGCGATCCGGTCGTAGATCTCGGAGATCTTGTTCAGAGAGGAGGACGGGTTCTCCGCCACCAGCAGGATCCCCTGCGCGTTCTCGAGGGCGATGATGGACTTCCCCTTGGCGATCCCCTTCCGGGCGTACTCCGCCTTGTCCTGCATCATCTGCTCGGGGGAGACGTAGAACGGGAGCGCCATCTCAGGTCCCCTTCCGGATCCCGATGATGCCTTCGTAGATGCTCCGGATCTCCGCGTCGGCCACGTCCGCGATGCCGCTCGAGGTGACCGTCTTCACCGTGGGGAAGATCCCCCGGACGAAATCGGGGCCCGCCGTCCCGATGTCCTCCTCGGCCGCGTCGTACAGGGCCTCCAGGGCCGCCCGGAGGGCCTCGGCCTCCGGCAGGTCATGCCGGTAGAGCTTCTTCATGGTGGCGCGGGCGTCCCGCCCACCGGAGCCCGTGGCGTAGTAGTCGGTCTCCTCGTAGCGCCCGCCGGTCACGTCGTACTTGAAGATCTTCCCCTCGCTCCGGCGGCGGTCGTAGCCGACAAAGATCGGGATGACGATGAGTCCCTGCATGGCCAACGGGAGGTTCATCTTGACCATCTGGGCCAGTTTGTTGGCCTTCCCCTCGTTGGAGAGCTCGGCCCCCTCCAGTTTCTCGTAATGTTCCAGCTCCGTCTGGAAGAGCCGGGCCATCTCCAGGCAGGGGCCCGCCACGCCGGCGATGGCGATCGCCGAGTATCCGTCCGCCTTGTAGACCTTCTCGATGCGCCGCGCTGCCACCTGCATTCCCTCGGTCGCCTGGCGGTCGCCGGCGATGACGACGCCGGCCCCGTAGCGGAGGGCCAGGATAGTGGTCCCGTGGGTCACCGGGAGCGGGGCCTCCTCTCCCCCCGGGAGCGGGCCCTCCCAGCGGGTCAGGAGGTGGGGGTGGCGGGTGGTGAGGAAATCAACGAAGCTGGGGTTCCAGCCGCCGGACGGGTCGGGGAGGAGGCGATCCGGGAACCGAAAGGGCACCCCTACTCCCCCCCGCGCTGGACGTAGTTCCGGACGAACTCCTCGGCGTTCTCCTCCAGGATCTCGTCAATCTCATCCATGAGGTTGTCCATCTCTTCCTTGAGCTTCTTCCCCTTCTCGACGACGGTGGCCTTGGCCTGCGGGGCGTCGTCTCCCTTCGGCGGCTCCTTCCCCCGCCGGACCTTCTTCTCCTGCTCGCTCATCGCCCCCTCCTACGCCGCCAGATTCTCCAACAGCTCGGCCACGGTCTCGGACCGCTCCAGGATCTCCTGGGTGAGTTTCCGCGTCCCCCGGGTCGGCTCCGTCATGGGAAGTTTCTTGACCACCAGCTCCCCGGTGTCGAAGAGGAGGGAGCTCCAGGAGGCGCCGTAGACGGCCTCCCCGTACTTCCGCACGCACATCCCCCGGAAGTAGGCCCGCGTGTCGGCCGGAGGCATCTCCATGGCCGCAAGGATCTCATCGTCCGTCACGACCCGCTCCACCAGCCCCTGCCGCTCCAGGGCATAGTAGACCCCCTTGTCCCGGCGGATGTCATGGTACTGGAGGTCCAGCATGGAGACGCGCTGGTCCTCGAAGCCGATCTTCTTCCGCTGCATGTAGGACTGGATGAGGTCGAGCTTGATGACCCAGTCCAGCTCCCGGTTGAGGCTCCGGGGATCCTCGTGCAGGCGGTCCAGGACCGTGCCCCACTTCTCCAGGAGGTCGAGGGTCTGGGGGGGCGTCTCCCGGGTCTGGTAGTACTCCAGGGCGCACTCGAGGTACTCCCGCTGGATCTCGATGGCGGAGAGCTCCACCCCCCGCTTCAGGCGGACCTTCCGCCGGCAGGTGATGTCGTGGGAGATCTCCTTGATGGCCCGGACCGGGTCCTCCAAGGCCATGTCCTTCCGGATGACCCCATCCTCCACGAGCGAGAGGACGATGGCGGTCGTCCCCACCTTCAGGTAGGTGGCGAGCTCGGACATGTTCGAGTCCCCGACGATGACGTGGAGGCGGCGGTAC
>JACPXU010000032.1 GCA_016196375.1 Candidatus Omnitrophota bacterium
ACGGTTTCGGCCCTTCGCGCCGGCAAGCACGTTTTTTGCGAGAAGCCGCCCGCTTTCTGCGCGGCGGATGTGGAGGAGGTGATCGCCGCCGAGCGGGCCGGCGGCAACCGGAAGCTCATGTACGGTTTCAACCATCGGCACCACGACAGCGTGAAAAGGGCCAAGGAGCTGATTGGCTCAGGGATCTACGGCCGGATCCTCTGGATGCGGGGCCGGTACGGGAAGAGCGTGGACCAAAGCTTCTACTCCGACTGGCGCTCAAAGAAGGAGATGGCCGGCGGCGGGATCCTGATGGATCAGGGGATCCACCTTCTGGACCTGTTTCTCATGATGGCGGGCGAGCTGGACGAGGTCCAGGCCTTCGTCTCCAACCTGTACTGGAAGCTGGATGTGGAGGACAACGTCTTCGCGATCTATCGAAACAAGGCCGGCCTGGTGGCCTCCCTTCACTCGACCATGACCCAGTGGCGGCACCTCTTCTCCTTCGAGATCTTCCTGGAGAAAGGGTACATCGTCATCAACGGCCTCCTCACCCCCTCCGGGACCTACGGGGAAGAGGTGATGACGGTGGTGAAGAACCGGACCACCGCTCCTGTCGCCACCTGGAGCGACGAGGAGCATTTCCGGTTCAACGTCAACACCTCGTGGGCCTCCGAGGTGGAGCATTTCTTCCGGGTGATCGACAGCGGCGGGGAGGTCCGGATCGGGAACTCCGCGGAGGCGCTCGCGCTCATGCGGCTGGTGGACAAGACCTACGGGGCAAAGTGAGGGCCCCTTAAGATGACGAACGAAAAAGGCTGGTTGAGCGACTACCTGGAGCGGTACCGGCAGGTGTTGGCCAGGGAGGAGATCCTGGAAGATCTGGCGCGGCTCAAGGCCCTCCTTCAGGAGATCTCCGCCCGCGGGAACAAGGTGATCCTCGCCGGCAACGGCGGCTCCGCCGCGATCGCCAGCCACTGCGCCGTTGATTTCACGAAGAACGCCGGCGTCCGCTGCGTCAATTTCAACGAGGCGGATCTGATCACCTGCCTCGCCAACGACTTCGGCTACGAGGAGTGGCTGAAGAAGGCGCTCGAGTTCTACGCCGACGACGGCGACGGGGTGATCCTGATCAGCTCCAGCGGCAAATCCCCCAACATGGTCCAGGCGGGGCGGTACGCCGTTGGCCGGGGCCTCACCCTGGTCACCTTCACCGGTTTCGAGGCGGATAACCCCCTGAAGCAGTTGGGGGCCATGAACCTCTGGGTCGATTCCCGGGCCTACAACATCATCGAGATGACCCATCAGATCTGGCTGTTGGCGGTCTGCGACCTTATTATAGGGAAGGCGGAGTACCCGGCCCGGAAGGAGTTGGACGATGTCCTGGCTCGCTGAGCCCCAGGTCCGTGCGATCGCCGCGCCGCCCCCACGGCTGGTGCGGGAGCACCGTTTCGTCGAGCGGGCGGTCTTCGCCGGCGGCCTGCCGGGCTGCGGCAAGTCGTTGATCACCGCCCTCCTGGGCAGCTTCAAGGGGGTGGAGATTCAGATCTACAAGGAGGAGATGGAGCACATCTGCTCCCTCCGCTACCTGGGAAGGATGGAAGAGGATGCGGCGACGGCGGTGATCCGCCTGATGACCGACATGGATCTCTACAACGTGATGCAGTCCCGGGAGACCAATTTCCGTTTCTCCGATTGCTCCTCCATCTTCCGGAACCCGGGGACCCTCCGGTACCTCAGGCGCCTTTTTCAGCCCGGCGACGCGGCGGCTGCGGACCGGATCCGCAGCCAACGGCCGATCCTCCAGATCCTCATGCACAACCTGCTGGTGCTGATCCCGCCGGTCTTCCGGGCCCTGGGGGATTCCCTCCGGGTGATCGAGGTGGTCCGCCATCCCCTCTACATGGTGAAGCAGTGGCACCTTTACATGGACCGCTACGGCGCCGATCCGCGGGACTTCTCCATCTGCTTCGACTATCGGGGGAGGTCCCTTCCTTTCTTCGCCCTGGGATGGGAGGAGGTTTACCTGGCGGCCAACCCGATGGATCGGGTGATCCACTCGATGGATCGCCTCACCCGCCGCGGCGAGGAGGTGATCCAGGCCCTTTCCGATTCCGAGCGGGCCCGGTTCCTCCGGATCCCGTTCGAGCCGTTTGTGCTGGACCCCTGGCCCACGATCGGCCGGATTGAACGGCTCCTCGGGACCGAGAGGACCCCCCTCACCCTGCGGGAGCTGAAGCGGCAGAATGTGCCCCGCAAGCGGATCGCCGACGGGATCCCTCTGCCCATCTACCGGCTGAACGGCTGGCAGCCGGCCGGCAGGGGGGCGACGGAGCGGGCGGAGCTCGACCGGCGAAGGGAGTTCGCCCGGCAGCAGGCCACCCCGGAGGGGATGAGGGTGCTGGACCGGATCTCGGCGGAGTACGAGGCGCGGTACATGGAGGGGATCCTATGAGGATTGTCGGAGAGATCCCGGCGCGGGAGGGAAGCAAGAGGGTTCCACGGAAGAACCTGCGGCCGTTGGACGGCAAGCCGCTGATCCGGTACGCCATCGAAGCGGCCCGCGGGGCCAAGCGGCTCTCGGAGGTTTACGTGAACACCGATTCCGATGAGATCGCCCGGATCGCCTCCGAGTCCGGCGTCAAGGTGTATCGCCGGCCCCTCCATCTCGGTTCCGATTCCGCGACCCAGGACCAGTTCAACGCCGACTTCATCCAGGCGATAAAGCCGGATCTCCTCGTGATGGTGAATCCGGTGGCCCCGCTGGTCGAGTCTCGGGATATCGACCGGATGGTGGAGTTCTTGCTGGAAAGGGAGCTGGACACCCTGGTCACGGTGAAGGAGGAGCGGCTCCACTCCCTCTGCCAGGGGAAGCCGATCAACTTCTCCTTGGAGGAGCAGTTGAGGCGCACGCAGGACCTCGATCCGGTCCAGCTCTGCTCCTGGGCGGTCGCCGTCTGGAGGGCCTCCGCCTTCCTGAAGAGCTATCAGTCCCGGGGCCACGCCGCCTTCTCCGGGCAGGTGGGCTTTTATCCGCTGTCCGGCTTCAAGTCGGTGAAGATCAGCACCGAGGAGGATTTCATCCTGGCGGAGATCCTGGTCAGGAACATGCACCGGTGGAAGTTCCCGCCGGTCCCGTACGACAGCGAGAAGGTGGATCCCCGCTATCCCTCGATGTGGATGACTGAGATCCGGGCGATCGAGGGCCTCCTGGAGGAGCAGGCAAGGGAGAACCGCTTTCTCAACATCCTGGAGTGGGGGGGAGGCCGAAGCACCATCTACTTCTCCCAACTCCTCAAGGAGAGGGGGATCCCGTTCCGCTGGATCGCCATGGAGAATTTCATCCCGTGGCATCAGCAGGTGGTCCGGATGATCCAGGAAGAGGGCCTCGCTGAGACGACGAGCTGTGTTCTCCGGAATGGGACCTGCGAGGAGCGCAAGTACATCCAGGAGACGATGGATCTGGCCGATTACATCCAGTACCCCGCCACCTTGAGAATCCAGTTTCATCTGATCCTGGTGGACGGCCGGCGGCGCCGGGAATGCCTGGAGAGGGCGCGGGATCTCCTCGCCCCTTCCGGCGTCGTGGTGCTGCACGACGCCGAGCGGCCCGACTACCACGGCCCCTTCTCCCTCTACGATGGGGGCGGCCGGTTCGTCTGCGAGAACGCCTCCCCCGTGCCGGGAGGGATGCAGCGTCTCTGGGTGGGGCGCCAACAAGGAGGTGTCGTCGCGTGAGCGCAAACGATTTCAAGGTACTCTTCCTCTATCCAAACCTGATGCTCCAGACCATGTTCCCCCAGGCGATCACCACGTTCTCCAGCCTCCTCAAGGAACGGGGCTACAGGGTCGACATCTTCGACACCACCTTCTACGAGACCGAGGAAAAGTCCTCCGATGAGCACCGGATCGACAACCTCCAGGTCAAGCCTTACGACGTCAAGAAACACCGCCAGGTCCTCAAGCCCCTGGCCGACATGATCCCGGATCTGAGGGCCAAGGTGGAGGAGTTTCAGCCGGATCTGATCGCCGTCTCCGCGCTGGAGGACACCTTCCCGCTCGGGGTGGTCCTGCTCAAGGCGATCGAGGATTACGGGATCCCGAACCTGGTGGGAGGGGTCTTCCCCACCTTTGCCCCGGAGAAGGCCCTCCGGGAGGAGGTGGTGAAGATGATCTGCCTCGGGGAGGGGGAGGGGGCCCTGCTGGATCTCTGCGAGGCCCTCTCGATGGGGAAGGATCACACCAGGATCCAGAACCTCTGGCTCAAGGACAAGGAGGGCCGGATCATCGCCAACCCCTTGAGGGAGACGATCCCTCTCGATACCCTGCCGGTCCCGGACTTCTCCCTCTTTGACCCGAACCGGTTCTACAAGCCGATGAAGGGCCGGCTGATGAGGATGGGGTCGGTGGAGACCCATCGGGGCTGCCCCTACAAGTGCACCTTCTGCAACTCGCCCGGCCAGGTCCAGCTTTACAAGAGCGCCAGCGCCGGGGAATTCTTCCGCCTGAAGAGCATCAAGAAGGTCCATGAGGAGATCAAGAACCTGGTGGACAACTTCCACGTCGAGTACATCCATTTCCCGGCGGACACGTTCCTCGCGATGCCGGATGATCATCTGCGCCGGTTCGCCGAGATGTACTCCGAGTTTCGCCTGCCCTTCTGGTGCCAGACGAGGCCCGAGACCCTGACGACGGAGCGGATCCGGATCCTGGAGCGGATGGGCTGCCGGGACATGTCGATCGGCATCGAGCACGGGAACGAGAAATTCCGGACGGAGGTGGTCAAGCGGCCCTACACCAACGAGCTCCTGGTCAAATGCTTCAGCCTCCTCGAGGGGACGACGATCCGGGTCTCCACGAACAACATCGTGGGGATGCCGATGGAGACGCGGGATCTCACCTGGGACACGATCCGGATGAACCGGGCGATCTCCCGCTACCTCTATTCGGCGAACGCCTTTCATTTCGTCCCGTACCACGGGACCCCCTTGAGGCAGCTCGCCCTCAAGATGGGGTACATCACCGAGGAGACCAAGCTCACCTGCATCACCAAGGACACGGTGCTCAACATGCCGCAGTACACCAAGGAAGAGATCAAGGGGGCCGTCCGGACCTTCACCCTGTACATGCGGTACCCCGAAACGGAGTACCCCAGGATCGAGGGGGCGGAGAGGCTGGACGACGACGGCAACCGCCTGTTTGCCGATCTCCAGAAGGAGTTCACCGAGAGGTTCTTCAGTGACGACGCGGTCTCTATCCATGCCTGATAAGAACCTGGCGGAGTCCAATCTGTTTATCGGCTCTGAACGGCCTGACGGGAATCGCGCCAAAGGGGCCACCGTTGCGGTGCTCGGCACCGGAAGCATCGGCAGCCGGCATCTCTCTGTTTTGGCCACGGCGCAGGGGGTCAGGCCGCTGGCGATCCCGCTGCGCTCCTCCCGGCGGGCGGCGCTGGAAAGGGACGGCCTTCGCGTCTGCGGGAGTCTTGGGGAGGCGGCGAAGAAGGGGGCGACGCACGCGGTGATTGCCACCGACACGGCGCGGCACCTTGACGATTCGCTGGAGGCCCTTCGCCTTGGCCTTCACGTTCTGGTGGAGAAGCCGATGGCGGTGGACGCCGGGCAGGGCCGGCGGCTGCTGGAGGAGGCGGGCCGGCTGAAGCGGAGCCTCTACGTCGGATGCGTGCTCCGGTTCTCGGAGTCGCTGAACCGGTTCCGCCAGTGGCTGCCGAAGGTGGGTCCTGTGCACTCGGTCCAGATCGAGTGCAGGTCCTACCTCCCGGATTGGCGGCCGGGCCGCGACTACCGAGACTCTTATTCCGCCCGGGCCGGCGAGGGGGGGGTTTTGCGCGATCTGATCCATGAAGTCGATTACGCCGGATGGATCTTCGGATGGCCTTCCCGCGTTTCGGGCCGGTTGGCCAATCTGGGGCAGCTCGGGATTGAGGCGGAGGAGATCGCGGAGCTTTCCTGGGAGGCGCCTGGCGGTGTCCGCCTGTCGCTCAGCCTCGATTATCTCACCCAGCCGACCCGCCGGGGGATGAAGGCGTCGGGGCGGCGGGGGACGATCGAGTGGGACGGGGTTGAGGCAAAGGTGCGGTTGGCCCTGGCCGGGTCGCCGGTCAGGGAGTTTAAATCGGCCCAGAGCCGGAACGGGATGTTCCTCGAGCAGGCCCGGGCATTCCTGGAGGCGACGGCGGGGGGAGGGCGGTCGGATCCCCGGCTGGCCACCGGCGAAGAGGGGGTGAGGGCCTTGGCGGTGTGTGACGCGGCGCGGGGGGCCTCCCTGGCTGGGAAAGAGGAGCAGGCTTCCTACCGATGAGTGCCGATTTCAGGATACTGGCGGTGATCCCCGCGCGGGGCGGCTCCAAGGGGCTGCCCGGCAAGAATGTCCGCCTTTTCGCCGGGCTTCCTCTTCTCGCCCACTCGATCCTTTTCGCCAGGGCCTGTCCGGAGATCGACCGCTCGATCGTCTCCACCGATTCTCCCGAGATCGCGAAGGTAGCGCGGGATTTCGGGGCGGAGGTTCCGTTCCCGCGCCCCCCGGAGCTTGCCCGGGATGAGTCGCCGCTGTGGCCGGTTCTGCGCCATGCCCTTTCCGCCCTCGAGGGGGCCGGGCCGCCGTACGACGGGCTTCTGCTGCTGGATCCGACCTCTCCGGCCCGGGATCCGAAAGACCTCCAGCCTTTCATCCGGCGGCTGAAGGAATCGCCGGAGGCGGACGGGATCATCAGCGTCTCCCGGCCGATCTTCAACCCGATCTGGCACTGTGTCCTGGAGCGGAACGGCTGGATGGAGAACCTGATGGATGAGGCGGTTCGTTTCGATCGGAGGCAGGATGTCCCGCCTGTCTACCGGATCGACGGATCGCTCTACCTCTGGCGAACCCGGTTCGTTCGCCGAGAGGCCGATTCCTGGCGCAGGGGAGGGCGGCACCTTCTTTATGAGATTCCGGAGTCACGCGCCATGTCGATCGATGATCTCGACCAGTTCGAGCGGGCGGAGCTGCTGGTGAGAAGCGGGAAGATCCCGTTTCCCTGGATGGAGGGCGCTCCTGTCCCATGCCCCCGCTGAAGCGGTTGATGAGCCTCTCCGGCCGAAAGGCCCTGGTCACGGGAGGAGCCGGCCACATCGGCGGGGTGGTGGGTGAGGCGCTCAAGGAGCTGGGGGCCGCGGTCACCCTGTTGGATCTGGATCCCAAGGACCTGCAGAGGAGGGCGCGGCAGCTGAACCGAAGAGCGGGGGCGGGCCCGGTTCATTGGCTGGCCGGCGATCTTCGCCATGAGGCCAAGACACGGGCGGCCGTTCGAAGCGCCCTCCGGACGATGGGGGGGCTCGACATCCTGGTTCACTGCGCCGCCTATGTGGGGACGACGCAGGTGGACGGCTGGGGGGTTCCCTTCGAGCGGCAGACGGTGGAGGCGTGGGATGCCGCCATACGGGTGAACCTCACCTCCGCCTTCGTGATGGTGCAGGAGGCGAAGCGGGCGCTGTCCGCCCGATCCAAGGGGTCCGTGATCCTGTTCGCCTCAACCTACGGGATCGTCGGGCCGGACATGCGGCTCTACGAGAAGACCCCGATGGCGAACCCGGTCGGTTACGGCGCTTCCAAGGGGGGGCTGCTGCAGTTGACCCGTTACCTGGCCACCTTGCTGGCCCCGCGTGTGAGGGTCAATGCCATCTCGCCAGGCGGGGTCTGGCGAAATCAACCCCGCTCGTTTCATGAGCGGTACGTCGCCCGGACCCCCATGGGACGGATGGCGAGGGAGGAGGACCTGAAGGGGGCGGTCGCTTACCTGGCCAGCGATCTCTCCTCCTACGTGACCGGCCACAACCTGGTGGTGGATGGAGGGTGGACCGCATGGTAGCCCCGGTGGAGATCGCCGGAAGGAAGGTTGGGCCGGGGCATCCCTGCTTCATCATCGCCGAGGCCGGGGTGAACCACAACGGCGATCTCGGGGTCGCCCGCCGTCTGGTGGATGCGGCTGTTCAGGCGGGGGCCGATGCCGTCAAGTTCCAGTCCTTTCGGGCCGATCGCCTGGCCACCGCCGCGGCCCCGAAGGCCCGCTATCAATTGGAGACGACCCGGAGGAAGGAGTCCCAGCAGGAGATGCTCCGCCGCCTGGAGCTGTCCGAGGAGGACCACAGGGGGCTGCTGGCCGACTGCCGGAGCAAGGGGATCCTCTTCCTCTCCAGCCCCTTCGATGAGGAAAGCGCCGAGTTTCTCGCCCGCCTGCCGGTGGCGGCATTCAAGATCCCTTCCGGTGAGATCACGAACCTTCCGTTCCTGAAGCAGGTGGCCGGCTACGGAAGGCCGATGATCCTCTCGACCGGGATGTCTGATCTTAAGGAGGTGAAGACGGCGGTGGAGACGATTCGGGCCGTCACCGACGGGAATCTCCTCCTGCTCCACTGCGTGAGCGCCTATCCGGCCTCGGCTTCGGACGCGAACCTCCGGGCGATGGAGACGATGCGGCGGGCCTTCGGCGTTCCTGTCGGCTACTCCGATCACACGGAGGGGATTTCCGTGGCCCTTGCCGCGGCGGCGCTGGGGGCCTGCGTGATCGAGAAACATTTCACGCTGGATCGCGGCCTTCCTGGCCCGGATCACCGGGCCTCGCTGGAACCGGAGGAGCTGGCGGCCCTGGTCCGCTCCATTCGTGATGTCGAGGCGGCGTTGGGGGAGGGGGGCAAGGCGCCGCGCCCGTGCGAGATGGAGACGGCGGCGGTGGCCAGGAAGAGCCTGGTGGCGGCGCGGGACATACAGGCCGGCAGCCGCCTGACGGAGGAGTCGGTCGCGGCCAAACGGCCGGGGACCGGGCTTCCTCCGTTCATGCGGGACCGGGTGATCGGGCGCAGGGCCGCCCGGGACATTTCAGAGGGGACGCTGCTCACCTTGGAGATGCTCCAATAATGCGGACGATCGGCGCCGTGACCGGTGGCCGCTGCGACTACGGCTGCCTCCTTCCGATCCTGAGGCGGGTCGAGGAGACGGACGGGCTTCAGCTCCGCCTCTGGGTGACCGGGATGCACCTTGAACCGGAGTTCGGCCTGACCGTTCGGGAGATCGAGGCGGACGGCTTCGCGATCCATGACCGGATCGACCTGAGCCTTCGCTCCGATCGTCCCGAGGGGATCGCCGAATCGATGGGGCAGGGGGTCATCGGTTTCGCCCGTTCCTTCGGCCGTTCGCGGCCCGATCTCCTGCTGGTGTTGGGGGACCGGTTCGAGATGGCGGCGGCGGCGCTGGCGGCCCTTCCCTTTAAGATCCCGGTGGCCCATGTCCATGGGGGAGAGGTTACCCAAGGGGCGATGGACGACGCGCTGCGCCACGCGATCACAAAGCTTAGCCACCTCCACTTCGCGGCGACCAAGGAGTCGGCCGGGCGGATCCTGCGGATGGGGGAAGAGCCGTGGCGGGTCCGGGTTTCCGGAGCGCCCGCCTTGGACCAGTTGAGAAGCCTCCCTCTCCTTTCCCCGCAGGAGCTGGCGGCCAAATTCGGCCTGGACCTCAAGAGGGGGCTGCTCCTCGTCACCTGCCATCCGGTGACCCTGGAGTACGAGCAGACCGAATGGCAGGTGGGGGAGCTTCTTAAGGCCCTCGCCGAGAGCGGTGAGCCGGTCCTCTTCACGGCGCCGAACGCCGATACCTGCGGGCGGATCATCCGCCGGCGGATTGAGGAGTTCGTCCGGGCGCGTCCCGATTCCGCTTCGCTCGTTCCGAATCTGGGGACGCGGGCCTATTTCAGCTTGATGAAGGTGGCGGCCGCCATGGTGGGGAACTCCTCCAGCGGCCTGATCGAGGCCCCCTCCTTTGGGCTGCCGGTGGTCAACGTTGGAACGCGGCAGGAGGGGCGCACCCGGGCGGAGAATGTGATTGATGTCGGTTATCCTCGCGAGGAGATTCTCGCTGGGATCCGGAAGGCCCTCTCACCCGGGTTTCGGGCGACCCTTCAAGGATGCGTGAACCCCTACGGCGATGGGAAGGCCTCCGAGATCATCGTCAAGGCGCTGAAGGAGATTCCGTTGGATGAGCGGCTGATCCGAAAGAGGTTTGTGGATGCTTCGATGCCGCAGGAAGAGAATCTGGGAGTGACGGTGGCTCGATGAGGCGGGCGGAGCTTTCGATCCTATTTCTGGGGAAAAGAGGGGAGCCGACCTGCGAGCGGGCGGCCCGGTACCTCAGCCTCCATGCCCCGGCCACACAGGTCCATTTCGGCAGGAGGGGGGATCCGTTCCCGCCGGCGGAGGCCGTCTCCAGATGGGACTTCATCGTTTCTTACTTAAGCCCCTGGATCGTTCCGAAGGGACTGCTCGAGAGGGCCCAACAGGCGGCGATCAATTTTCACACCGGTCCTCCGGAGTATCCGGGGATCGGATGCACCAACTTCGCTCTCTATGAAGGGGCCACCCGGTACGGGGTGACCTGCCACCGGATGGAGCCGGCGCCGGACACCGGCCCGATCATTCGCGCGGATTATTTCCCGGTCCATGAACAGGAGACGGTCCTTTCCCTGACCGATCGGTGCTACGCGCATCTGGCGCGCCTCTTCTACGAGATCGCCGACCTTCTATTGACCGGGGAGCCGCTGCCTGTCTCAGACCTGAAATGGGCCCGGCCCCCTTTCCGGAGAGCTGAGCTGGAGGATCTTTGCCGCCTGAGGGCCGACATGAGCCCGGAGGAGATCCAGAGGAGGATTCGGGCAACCACCTTTCCCGGATATCCCTCCGCCTCCTTTGAACCGGCCGAGAAGGAGGTGGCCAGGTGAGCGTCAGGGTGATCGCGCGGCTGGACATCAAGGGGCCGAACCTGGTCAAGGGGATCCATCTGGAGGGGCTGCGGGTCTTGGGCAAGCCGGAGCGGTTCGCCCGGGCCTACTATGCCGAGGGGGCGGACGAGCTGCTCTACATGGATGGGGTGGCGAGCCTCTATGGCCGCAACAGCCTCTTGGAGATGATCCGGCGGACCTCTCAGGAGATCTTCATCCCGCTCACCGTCGGCGGCGGGTTGAGGACGCTGGAGGATATCCGCGAGGCCCTGCGGGCCGGCGCGGACAAGGTCTCGTTGAACACCGCGGCCGTCCGGAACCCACAGTTGATCCAGGAGGCGGCCCGTCGGTTCGGCTCCTCCACCATCGTGGTCTCGATCGAGGCGATCCGGAAAGGGGACGGCTCCTACGAGGCGTACACCGACAACGGCCGGGAACGGACAGGCCTCGACGCCTTTCAATGGGCCGTTCGGGCCGCCGAGCTCGGGGCAGGGGAGATCCTGGTGACCTCGATCGACCGGGAGGGGACGGGAAGGGGTTTCGATCTCGAATTGACCCGCCGGATCGCGGAATCGGTTTCCATCCCGGTGATCGCCTGCGGTGGGGCCGGCAAAGTGGAGCATGTGAGCGAGGGGGTGAATGAAGGAAGGGCCGATGCCGTCTGTTTGGCTTCAATCCTCCACTATGGGCTGATAGGGTCGTTGATGGAGCATGGGGATTTTTCAAGCGAAGGGAATGTCGAATTCCTGCGGAGCGGCCGGGGTTTTTCCAGGATTCACGGGGTGCCGCTGCCCAAAATCAAGGAGCACCTGATCAAAAGTGACATCCCCTGCAGGCTGACGTCCCGGGGGGAAGTGATTCATGCGTAAGCCGAGTGTGGCGATCGTGGATTACGGGATGGGAAACCTGTTCAGCGTCAAGAATGCCTGCGAGCAGGTGGGAATGGAGGCTTGCGTAACGTCGGATGCCCGGGAGATTCGGCAGGCGGACGCCGTGATCCTGCCCGGCGTGGGGGCTTTCGGGAAAGCGATGGAAACGCTTCGGCAGTTGGGATTGGTCGATCTGCTTAAAGAAGTTGCTGATTCCGGTCAGGGGAAGCCCTTTGTCGGGATCTGCCTGGGAATGCAGCTGCTGATGACGAAGAGCTTCGAGTTCGGCGAACACGAGGGACTTGGACTGGTGGAGGGGGTGGTGCAATCTCTTCAGGTTTCAGTGCAGGGAGGGCTGAAGCTTAAGGTTCCACAGATCGGTTGGAACGCCATCTCCCTGCCTACCCGTGGGCATTGGGAAGATTCTCCATTGGACGGTTTAACGGGCGGTGAGCAGATGTATTTTGTTCATTCTTTTTATGTCACGCCGATGGGAAAAGATACGGGTGTGGATCTTTCCAAAACTTCCTATGGTCCGCTCCAGTTCTGCTCAAGCTTGAGGAAGGGAAACATCGTGGCGTTCCAATTCCATCCGGAGCGATCGGGACCGGATGGGCTAAGGATTTACCGGAATCTGGCTCAATGGATTCAATCGGATACGATGTTCAACGAACAGAGGGTTTTAAATGCTTAAGGAGGCAGCCAGCGAGTCGGAACAGATGGAAGCAAGATACGGGTTGCCTCGGGAGGTGATCTTCTGCAGGCGGTGCGTGATGTCCAACCAGCGGCCCGCCTCCATCCCGGAGTTCAAGCACCTGCCGGATCGCCGAGGGGCCAGGTACCTGAAGATCGATGGAGAGGGGATCTGCGATGCCTGCCGGGTGGCCGAGCAGAAGGAGCGGATCGACTGGAGGAAGCGTGAGGAGGAGCTCCTCCGGCTGCTGGACCGGCATCGCCGCGGCGACGGCTCCTATGACTGCGTCGTCCCCGGCAGCGGCGGGAAGGACAGCGACTATGCCGCCCACGTCTTGAAGTACAAATACGGGATGCATCCCTTGACCGTCACCTGGCCTCCCATCCTGTACACGGAGATCGGCTGGAAGAATTTCAGAAGCTGGATCGAGGTGGGCGGGTTCGACAACATGACCTTCAAGCCGAACGGGCGGGTCCACCGGCTCCTCACCCGTCTCGCCATCGAGAACCTGCTCCACCCGTTCCAGACCTTCATCCTGGGGCAGAAGAATCTGGCGCCGAAGGTCTCCCTTCAGACGGGGGTGCCGCTGATCTTCTATGGAGAGAACGAGGCGGAGTACGGCAACCCGATCGCGGACAATGCGGTCTCCCTCCGGGACAAATCGTACTACACGATGGAGAATCTCGATGAGGTTTGCCTGGGCGGGCTCCCGGTCCCGGAGCTGATGGAGCGGCACTCCCTTTCCCTCAACGACCTCTCGGCCTATCTGCCGGCGGACGCGAGGGCCCTGGAGCGCTCACCGATCGAGGTCCATTACCTCGGCTATTACCTCAAATGGACCCCGCAGGAGAGTTACTACTACGCCGTGGAGCATGTCGGCTTTGAGGCCAACCCGGTCCGGACGGAGGGGACCTACAGCAAGTACAACTCCCTCGACGACCGGATCGACGGGCTCCATTACTACACCACCTTCATCAAGTTCGGGCTGGGCCGCGCCACCTACGACGCCTCGCAGGAGATCCGCAACCGCCACCTCATCCGAGAGGAGGGGGTGGCGCTGGTCCGCCGGTTCGACGGGGAGTTCCCGGAGATCTATTTCCGGGAGGTGATGGAGTTCATCGGGATGAAGCCGGAGAGATTCCTGGAGCTGTGCGACCTGTTCCGACCGGCTCATCTCTGGATGAAGGAGGGGGGCCAGTGGAAGCTCCGCCGCCAGGTAGCTTGAGAATGGGACGCCAAGCGGCCAAGGTCTCTTCCGCCGATCTGGAGCGGTTGTGCGTCGAGCCGGACCGGCTGCTCAAGGAGGCGGTCCTCTCAATGGACAGGAGCCGTCTTGGGATCGTTCTCGTGGTGGATGGCCAGAGGCGTCTTGTCGGGACGATCACCGATGGGGATATCCGCCGCGCCATGCTGGCCAGGATCGGGCTCGACCAGCCGCTTCGGCTGCTGCTGGACCGGAAGGCCGACACCCCTTACGCCCGCCCGATCACCGCGCCGGTGGGGGCGGACCCCAGCCTCTATCTGGCCCTCTTGAAAGCGCACGGGGTGCTCCATCTTCCTCTGGTGGACGAGGAGAGCCGGGTGGTGGGGCTGGTGACGATGGACGAGTTCCTCCCCGAGGAGCCGCTGTCGCTGCATGCGGTGGTGATGGCCGGTGGAAAGGGGAGCCGGCTTCACCCCTTGACGGAGAATCTGCCCAAGCCGATGCTGCCGATCGGGGATCGGCCGCTCCTGGAGATCATCATCCGGCAGCTCTCCGAGGCCGGGATCCGCCATGTGAAGGTGGCCACCCACCATAAGCCGGAGAAGATCGAGGCCTATTTTCAGGACGGCAGCCGGTTCGGGGTGGAGCTGACCTATGTGGAGGAGGATCAGCCGCTGGGGACCGGCGGCGGCTTAAGCCTCATGGGCAGGCCGGATCAGCCGACCCTGGTGATCAACGGGGACATCCTGACCGAGGTGGATTTCCGGGCGATGCTGGCCTTCCACAAGGAGCATCGGGCCGACCTCACGGTGGCGGTGCGCCATTACGACATCCAGGTACCTTACGGTGTCGTGGAGTGCGAAGGGGCGGCGGTCAGGGGGATCAGCGAGAAGCCGGTGATGGGATTCTTCGTCAACGCCGGCATCTACCTCCTGGACCCGATCGTCTACCAGCACATCCCCAGCGGGCAGCGTTTCGACATGACCGATCTGATCCAGCGCCTCATCGCGGAGGGGTGTTCGGTGGTGAGCTTCCCGATCCGGGAGTATTGGCTGGACATCGGGGAGCATGCCGAGTACGAGCGGGCCCAGCAGGACGTGAGCGAAGGGAAGGTCAAGGTATGAAGGTTCTGGTGACCGGCGGGGCCGGGTATGCCGGCTCGATCGTCTCCCGCCTGCTCCTGGCGCAGGGGCATCGGGTGCGGGTGCTTGACTCTCTCCTCTATGGAGGCAGGGGGCTTCTGGGCCTTTATCATCAGGAGGATTTCCATTTCCTCCGGGGAGACATCCGGGAAAGGGCCTCGGTGGAGGAGGCCCTCAAGGGGATGGAGGCGGTGGTTCATCTGGCGGCGCTGGTGGGGGATCCGGCCTGTTCCCGCCGCCCGGAGCTGGCCCGCGAGATCAACCTGGAGGGATCGCTCAGGCTCTTTGAGGCGGCCCGGCGGAGCGGGATCAAGCGGTTCATCTACGCCTCCACCTGCAGCAACTACGGGAAGATGCGGGATCCCTCGCAGTACCTGACGGAGGATTCCGAGCTCCGCCCGGTTTCCCTGTACGCTCAGACGAAGGTCTCCGTGGAGGAGCGGCTCCTGGCCTCCTCCGGCAATGGCGGGGGGCCCGCGGTGACGGTGCTCCGTTTCGCCACCCTGTACGGGCTCTCCCCTCGGATGCGCTTTGACCTGACGGTGAATGAGTTCACCATGGAGCTGATGACGAGGCGCAAGGTGACGGTTTACGGGGAGCAGTTCTGGAGGCCTTACCTTCATCTGAGGGACGCCGCCCGGGCCGTTCTCCTAGTCCTCACTACCCCTGCGGAGAAGGTCGCGGGTCAGGCCTTCAACGTCGGGGACACCGGCCAGAATTTCCAGAAGGGGCGGTTGGTGGAGATGATCAGCTCCCAGGTGGGAGGCCGGGTTCAGATCGAGCGGGTGGCCCAGGTGGATGATCCCCGGGATTACCGGGTCTCGTTCGAGAAGGCGGCCGCGGTCCTGGGGTTCCGGATCACCCGGACCGTCGAGGGTGGGATTCAGGAAATCATGGAGGCGATCTCCCAGGGAGTGATCACCGACTTTGATAACTCCGTTTACCGAAACTAGCTCTGACGCCGCGAGGATCCCGCTCTCCGTCCCTGAGTTCCGGGGGAACGAGTGGCGGTATCTCAAGGAATGCCTGGACGCCGGATGGGTCTCCTCCGCGGGGCCGTTCGTGGAGCGTTTCGAGGAGGAGATCGCCCGGACCGTCGGGGCCAAGCAGGCGGTGGCGGTCGTCAACGGCACCGCCGGCCTGCATGTCGCCTTGCAGGTGGTGGGGGTGAAGCCCGAGGATGAGGTGCTGGTTTCCGACCTCACCTTCGTCGCTCCGGTCAACGCGGTCCGCTACTGCCAGGCCCATCCGGTTCTGATCGACGCCGATCCGAAGAACTGGCAGATGGACGCGGCGAAGCTGGAGCAATTTCTCTCGGCCGAATGCGAGGTCCGGGAGGAGGCCTGCTTCAACAAGAGGACCGGCCGCAGGGTCCGGGCGATCCTGCCGGTTCACATCCTGGGGCTGGCCTGCGAGATGGACCGGATCGTCGGGCTCGCCTGGCGGTTCCATCTCAAGGTGGTGGAGGACGCGGCGGAGGGGATCGGGGTCCGCTATCGGGGCAAGCATGTCGGAACCTTCGGGGATGTGGGGGTCTTCAGCTTCAACGGCAACAAGATCGTCACCTGCGGCGGGGGAGGGATGCTGGTGAGCGACGATAACCAGGCCGCCCGGTACGCCCGGTACCTGACCACCCAGGCCAAGGACGATGATCTCGAGTATCTCCACAATGAGGTGGGGTACAACTACCGCCTCACCAACATTCAGGCGGCGGTCGGCCTGGCCCAGATGGAACGGTTGGGGGAATTCCTCGCCAGGAAGCGGGCGATCGCCGAGGCCTACCGGAGCGGCTTCATCGGACTGGATGGAATCACGCCGATGCCGGCCCCTGAGTCGACGGAGCCGACCTACTGGCTCTACACCGTCCTGTTGAGAGAAGGAACGAAGCTCACGGATCGTCAGGCGGTGATTCAGAGGCTCCGGGCCCAGGGGATCGGGGCCCGGGGCCTCTGGCACCCGATCCACTCCCTTCCCCCTTACCGCCAGGAGCAGGCCTTTGAGATCGAGCAGGCGGATCGCCTCTATGAGCGGGCGGTGAGCCTTCCCTCCAGCGTGGGGTTGACGGCATTGGATCTTGATCGGTGCATCCGTTCTTTGGTGGAGGCGCTGGAAAAGGGATGACCGGTTTCCACCAGGTGTTCTTCGTTGAGAACCTGACCCTGAGGACCTGGGTCGGATCGGTCTTCCCCCGTCTATGCCAGGCCAGGATCAGGGGGGGCAAGGATTCGCTGCGGTGCTACCTGTTCGAATACTCGCCCCTGGCGCTTCGGTTTGCCCGTTTGTCCGGCCGAATCCTGGGGGTCAAGGTGGAGGTCCTCTCCTTCCGGCTGTTGGAAATCCGGGATGAGCAGGGGGTTCTCTTCCGCCTGAGGATCCCCTCCCACGATCTTCTCGAGATCCAGAGGGATGTGATGGAGCGGCCGGGATTTCAGCGGATGCTCCGGGTCCAGCCGAACGCCTGGCGGCTCACCCCCTATCTGGCGAAGGGGATGGTTTCGGCGAGCCTGCTGGAGCCGAGAACCCTCTGGCGGGTGCTTCAGACGATCCAGGTCTGTCTCTGGAAGGTGAAGAGGGAAGGGTACTCTGTTTCCGCCCCTCTTTTATTCCTGGAGAGGCGGCCATGGATGGATTCGATCTCCCGGTATGCCCTGCGGCAGGGGGTTCGCGTGGTTGCGGTGGGCAGGGCCTTTCGGATCGCCGAATCGGTTCGGCGGATCCTGCGCCCGGAGCATCTGAACCGGCTCAGATCCCTCCGTCACCCAGCCGTCAAATCTTTGAGCCATGGCTCCGGACCTCGGATCGCGGTGGAGTACTATGGGAACCTCCATCTCAACGAGCCGGGCTGCACCTCGGACCTTCCCTTCTGGGGGATATCTCCCATCGCTGGAAGAGACCTGGTCGTTCTCTTTGACACTGCCAGCGATCCGTTGGACGAGAGGAAACTTTCCGAGCTGCGTCAAAACGGAGTGGAGGGATTGGCCATCAGCCCCCGCGCCGCCGCCTCGCCCGAGGCGCCTCTGTTCCGATTTAGGAATCGAGGCCGCTTGTCTCATGACCGTCGGAATCCGAACGCTGCGTCCCCTTCCCTCAGCCAGCTCAGTGAGCTGGAATCCAGATGGATGAAGGAGCAGTTGGGCCGCTATCGGTTTCTTCAGGCCTTCTGGGGAGAGATCTTCCGCTCACAGAACGCCAGGATCTTCGTTTCCTGGTTTAAGTACACGCAGGTCCACTGCGCCATCGCTGATGCCATGCAGGAGACGGGAGGGATCACGGCCATCTACCAGAGGGCGTTCGAGTCAATGCCCTCGGCGGATCTGACCGCGGGAGCCGATATCCTTTTCGGCTACTCTCCCTTCGGAGCCCACGTGGAGCGGGGCTCCCGCTCCCTGTTCCGGTACCATCTGGCCACCGGCTATCTGGGTGACCATCGTTTTCCGATCCTACGGGAGCGGGCCCTGGGGATTCGCCGGCGGCTCCAGCAGCGGGGAGCGCGCAGGATCGTTGCCTTCGCCGATGAGAATTCCGTCGAGGATGCCCGCTGGCATTCCGGGAACGAGCTCCAGCGGGAGCATTACGCCTTCCTGCTCGAGAAGCTTCTTGAGGAACCGGGGTTGGGATTGGTCATCAAGCCGAAGGTTCCCCAGACGCTTCGAGCCCGCCTGGGGCCGGTGGCGAGGCTGCTCAGCCAGGCGGAGGCGACGGGGCGATGCATCCTCTTCGAGGAGGGGACCATCTGCAGCGCCACTCCTCCGGCGGCGGCGGCCCTGTGCGCGGACCTGATGATCCATGGGCATCTGTGCGCCGTCACGGCGGGGTTGGAGGCCGCGTTGGCAGGGGTGCCCACCTTGCTTTTGGACAGAGAGGGCTGGCCCACGAGCCCCCTCTACCGTCTGGGGGTCGGGCGGGTGATCTTTCACGACTGGCCCTCTCTCTGGAAGGCCTGCCTGGAGCATTGGGATCGCCCATCGGGGCTTCCCGGGCTGGGGGATTGGTCTCTTCTCCTTCCGGAGATGGATCCTTTTCGGGATGGGAAGGCGGCCCTTCGGATGGGAACGGTCCTTCAGTGGCTTCTCGAAGGGTTTCGAGCCGGTCTCGACCGGGAGAGGGTGATGGCCGATGCGGCGGAGCGTTACGCGGCGGCCTGGGGCAGGGATAAGGTGACGGAGGCCGGTTCGGAGCCCGGCGCCGATTCTCCTCTTCAGCCGGCTGGCGCTGGCGGAAGCGCCACCACGCGCCCCGGCGAGGCAGGAGGGCCGAGCGGTGCCGCTTCCGTTAGCGGCAGCCGCGCAGCGGGCGGTGCTGAGGCGGCGAGGTCGCGATGATCTCCGACGGAAACGGCCAGGATTGTCTGTCCCGTTATCAGGAGATGGCGCAGATGATGTACCGGCTTCGGCGGATGGTTCCCCACTGGTGGATCCTGGGGATCTCAACCGTTCACCCCCGCTTTCCGGTTCCGCAGGATCATCTGCAGCTCATGGAGGCGCTGCAGGTCTCTCAGCGGCAGAGGAGGGCCCCGGCGGTTCCCTCTTCGGCCCGTCTCATCGCCCAGTGGCTCGTCTCTCTTCTCTATGCCGTTCGCGAAAGCCTCCAGATCCTTTTCCTGAAAGCTCGATTCGCTCCCTTCGTGGGGCGTTTGAAGAAGGAGCCGGCCGACCTGCTCATCAAGAGCTGGTGTTTCGGGCCGAAGACCGCGGGCGGCTCCGGGGACTTCTATTACGGAACACTGGGGGAGAAACTGCAGGAGAGGGGGGTGCGTCCTCTTTTTCTATCAGGAGACGCTCGGGGCAGGATGACGAGGAAGGTTGCCCAACAACTGATTCGGAACGAGAAGATCCGGTCGGTTCCGGAGCCGCTTCTTCTTCCGGTCTGGGCTCCGCTGGCGGCGGTCTGGAAGCAGATCCGAGGGGCCTTGGCGATTCGTCGCCTAGCGAGGGAAACCGACGATCCCCAGTTCTCCGCCCTCTGCGGGGCCGCCGCTTCCAACGGGGTTAGGCCGGCCACCCTGCGCCACACCCTCTATTTCTACATCGCGCGGGAGGCGGTGAAGGCCTTCAGGCCGAAGGCGCTCGTGACCCTCTATGAGGGGCAACCCTGGGAGAAGCTGGCCTGGCACGGCGCCCGGGAGGGCTCTCCTCGTTGCAGGATCGTCGGCTATCAGCACACCGTTGTCATGCCCCATGCCATTTCCCTTCTTTCACCCAACCGCCACTCCTGGGAGCTGTCGGTTCCTGACGCCGTCCTTTGTCTGGGAGAGACCACCCGGGAGATGCTCTCCAGGGGGCATGCCCCCTTTGGAACGGATCTGGTGACCTTTGGCTCCTTCCGTGAAAGGGGAGAGCGGATCGGCCGCTCCACCCCTCAGCCTGGAAGAAGAACGGTCCTCGTCCTTCCGATGGGAGTGCTCGATGAGGCGGTGGCCCTCTTTGACTTCGCGATTCAGCTTGCACGCTCCGTGCCGGAGGAACGGTTCATCCTCCGCTGTCATCCGGTCCTCCCGTTCTCCCAGGTGCGGCCGCACCTGGCCCAGGGACCGGAGGGCTGCGCCAACATCGAGGTTTCGACCGCTCCGGAGATCGCCGCCGACTTCGGCCGCTCCTCGGCCGCTCTCTACCACGGCTCCTCCGCCGTCCTCTACGCCGTCCTTCATGGGCTCAGGCCGCTCTACCTCCGGACGGCCGCCCTTCCCGACGCCGATCCTCTCTTTGAGCTTCAGGAATGGCGCGTGCCTGTTTCTTCCCTGGAGGATGCGAAGAGGGATCTGGAGGCCTATGCCGGGCTTTCCGCCCAGCAAGCGGATCTCGCGTGGCGAAAGGCCTACGATTATGTCCAGCGTTATACGAAATCGGTCGATGATCTTTCGGTCGATCGGTTCCTGGCGGCTGTGGGGATGGGGCAGGGGGTCCCTTCATGAGGATTCTGATCTTCGGCTACGGCTACATGGGAAAGATCCGGCATCAGGTGCTGCGCAGGCACCCCGCGGTCCGGGAGATCAAGGTGGTCGACCCCGGGCTGGATCCCTCCGGGACGGATCTGGGAGATCAGCTTCTTCCGGCGGACCAGCCGATCCCCTGGAGCCAATTTGACGCCCTCTTTGTCTGCACCCCAAACAACGTCACGGCCGACATCGTGGTGGAGGGTCTCCGCCGCTGCGGCCGCGTTTTCTGCGAGAAGCCTCCCGGGCGGAACTGGGAGGATTTCTGCCGGATCGCGGACGCGGCGGCCTCCGTCCCCGGGCATACCCTGGCCTTTGGATTCAACCACCGCCTCCATCCGAGCGTCCAGGCGGCGAAGGCGATGATCGGGCAAGGGGGGCTGGGGGAGATCCTGTATCTCAAGGGGACCTATGGGAAGTCGGGGGGCCGGCACTACCAGCAGAGCTGGAGGAACAGGCGGGAGATCTCCGGCGGGGGAATCCTGCTGGATCAGGGGATCCATATGCTGGATCTCTTTCAGCTGTTCCTGGGGTCGGTTGCTCCGGTGGAGGCGGTCCTGGTGGATTCCTTCTGGAACTGCGGAGTGGAGGACAACGCCTTTGTCCTCTTGAGATCCGAGAGAGGAACGCCTGCGTTCCTCCATTCCTCGGCGACCCTCTGGAAGCACACCTTCCGTTTGGAGATCGGATGCCAGAATGGGTATCTCATCGCCAGCGGGCTGCTCTCCCAGACCGGCAGCTACGGCCGGGAGGAGCTGGTGATCGGCAAGCGGCAGTTTGAGGATGAGGCCCTGGCGCTGGGCAATCCGAGGGAGGAGATCATCCATTTTGACCGGGATGAGTCGTGGGAGAAAGAGGTCCAGGAGTTCCTGGCGGCGATCCAGGAACGCAGGCCTCCGGTCCATGGGACCCTGGAGGATGCCCGCCGCGTGATGGAGGTCATCCGGGACGTTTATGCCATGGTGGAGTTTCCCTCAGCGCCGGCAAGGAGTGGCTGATGCGTTCGATCGAGACCACCCTGACCTTTTCCCTCTCCAGCGTGAAGCCGCTGGAGGAGCTGGAGAGCTATCGCCAGCGCTGCCTCCATCTCACCCGCGAGGCCATTCGGAAGGGATGCCGGCATCGGGCCGATTCGCCGGTGAGCGGCCTGAAGCTTGAGCCGTTTGGGGAAGTGGGGGGCCTGCCCTATGGACGTTGCCCGACGACCGGCTCTCTCTTCCTGATGGAGATGCCGGTTCCCCAGGAATGGGCTCGCCTCTTGGCGGAGGTCGTCCGCCTCCGGCATTCCCCGGAGGTCTTCCACAGCCATCTGGCTCAATCCCGCATGGATCATGTCTACGCTCCAAAGCTGGAATGGGTGGAGGAGACCCTGCGCCTGCAGCAGATCCGGGAACCGCGGGTCCTGGAGGCGGTGACCTTCTCCAGCGACTTCACCCAGCTCCTCAAGGAGAGCGGCTGCTTCTCTGAGGTGGTCACCGAGGAGGAGACCCGCCTCGCCGGTGGATCCCGCTCGAACGAATCGGATCCGGTCCATGCGGCGGTTCTTCTGGAATCGCTCGATCATTCCGAGGACCCGAAGGGGCTTCTGGAGGCGGTCCGGGGCCGTTTGTGCAAGGGGGGGCTCCTTTTTGTCACGGCCCTGGTCGCCTCCGGCTTTGACATCTGCGTTCTGGGGCTCAGGAATCTGTACCTCGTTCCCCCGGACCGGGCGAACTGTTTCACCCTCCAGGGGCTGTCCCAGTTTCTCGCTCAGCAGGGATTCGCGCTGCTGGAGGTGAGCACCCCCGGCGTCTTGGATCTGGAGATCGTTCGGGCCCACTGGAGGCAGGACTCCACCTTGCCGCTGTCGGACTTCGAGCGCCGGATCGTGACCTCCGATGAAGCCGCGCGCCGGTCGTTCCAATCGTTCCTGCAGCAGCAGAGGATGAGCTCATTTGCCCGGATCGTCGCCAGGAGGGACCGATGAGGGGACTCCTGACGCGCGGCCCTTCAGCCCTCTCTTGGCAGGTCCGTTACACCCTGAATCAGGTCCAGGGCTTTGAGCGGGTGCTGAACCTCCATGGCTTTTCCCTGCGGCATTTTCGATCCATCCTGGAGTTTGGCTGCGGTTTCGCGCGGCTGACGGAGCCGATGGCCAATTTGGCTCCCCAGGCGGAGATCCACGGCTGCGACGTGTCTCCCCGCGACCTCCGCCGGGCCCGCCGCCGCTGCCCAAGGGGCCGTTTCATCGTCAACCAGGTGACTCCTCCGTTGCCTTATTCGAACGCCCAGTTCGACTTCATCTTCTCTTACAGCGTCTTCACCCATCTGACCGAGGAGAATCATCGGGGCTGGCTGCGGGAGCTCTCCAGGATCCTGGCCCCCGGGGGCGTCATGGTCCACACCACCCATTCCTATCGGGCCCTGAGACAGATGGGGCTGTTCAGCCCCCAGAGCCTCGCCAAATACAGGCTGGGTGGAGCGGTGGAGGAGTTCATCGTCTCCCGGAAAGGTTACCACTATGCCCTGTGGGAGCCTTCCCAGCCGGAGTACGGCCTCTCGATCCTCAGCAAGGAATACGTCCTGGAGAATTGGCCGAGGGTGAGCGGCCTTGCCCTGGTGGATTACGTGGAGGATGCCGTTCAGGCCTTCCCCGAGGGGTGCCAGGATATGGTGCTTTTACAGAAGAGGAACGGATGAATCGGGCCTTTCTCTCCCGGTATTTTCAGGAGTCGGCTCGAATCGCCGGGGAATTGGACCTGGAGACGCTGGATCGGATGATCGAACGGCTGGCGCGGCTGCGGCGGGAGGGAGGGCGCCTCTTCCTCTGCGGGGTGGGCGGCTCCGCCGGCAACTGTTCCCATGCGGTCAACGACTTCCGGAAGCTCGCCGCAATCGAGGCCTATGCGCCGACGGATAACGTCTCCGAGTTGACCGCCCGTACCAATGATGAGGGATGGGAGACCGTCTTCTCGGCGTGGTTGAGGGTCTCCCGCGCCGCGGAGCGGGACGTTCTTCTGGTCCTTTCGGTGGGAGGGGGCAGCCGGGAGCGGGGGATCAGCCCCAATCTTGTTTCGGCCGTGGATGAGGCCAAGAGCCGGGGGATGGATGTTCTCGGGATCGTGGGAAGGGACGGAGGGTACACGAAGAAGAAGGGGGACATTGTGCTGGTGGTTCCCACCGTCAATCCGGCGCACGTCACCCCTCACACGGAGGCCTTTCAGGCGGTGGTCTGGCACGCGATCGTCTCCGATCCGCGGCTCATGGTGCAGGGGAACAAATGGGAGACCTCCACCGGAAAACCCGGTGCCAGGATTAATCCTGGCACCGTTCCCGCTGAGGAGAAATAGGGTGCGGGCGATTCCTTTTGAGAGGGAGTACTACGGATCGCTTCGATATGAAAGGGATCCCGCCGGCGGCTATCGGCTCCGCCCGGGCCAGCGCTTGCCCCACGTGACGATCAATCAGTGGGGATACCGGGGGAGACCCTGGCGAGGCACGGAGAGGGTTCTCCTTCTGGGAGATTCGGTCACCTTCGGGGTCGGGGCCACCAGCGACGAGGCCCGGTTTTCCCGATACCTGGAGCTCTCTACGGGCGAACCGGTGGCCGATGCCTCTGTCCGCGCCTACAGGGTCTTTCAGCACTACAGGCAGATGCCGCTTCTCATGGAGCGGCTGCCGCGGCTTGAGAGGGTGGTGGTCTGGTTCGGTTATGCCGACCTGTTATTCTGGGTGATCTCCGGGGGCCGCGTGGAAGGGACCTTCCGGCTGGAGGAGCGGCGAGGCCCCCTGCAGCTCCTTCGGCGGGCCGCGGCGGCGGGGAAGAAGCTGTTCCGGGTCGGATCCGCGGCCTCTTCCACGGGGAAGGCAGGATTGGAGGATTTGACGGATCATATGGTGATCTTCCTGGCCGCCATGAGGGACCTCCTGGCTGTCCGGCAGATCTCCATGCTGCTCCTCATTCAGCCGTTCCTGCGGAAGGAGCCGGTGGCGCCTCACCTGAAGGCCCGTCTCCATCTCCACGATCGGAAGATCCGTCAGAGATTCGGCCGGGGATGGGTGGATCTCTCAGAGGCCTTCGTTCGCCTGTTGACGGAGGGATTGGAGCGGGGGCGGTTCGATCATTGGATCGATTGTCAGCCGTTGGTCTGCGAGTCCGATTTTCTGGATGAGGTTCATCTCCGGGAGGCCTCGATGGAGCGGATGGCGGGGGTATTGGCGAAGGATCAGATTCTTTCTCCTCAAGGAGGGCAGGTATGGGTCGGCCGTTGACCGGGATCTTCCTCGATACAGGCAACAGGGAGGTGATTGCGCGCTATCACGCCATGGGATTGATCCGGGGGGTGACGACCAACCCGACGATCCTCGTGAAAGAGGGTGTCACCTCGGGCTGGGATGGAATCGAAAAACGCTGCAAGGAGATCGCGCGCCTGATTGCCCCTCTCCCCCTCTCGGTGGAGGTGACCACCAATGATTCCAAGGGGATGCTCCAGCAGGCCAAGCGCCTTTCCGGCTGGGCCAAGAACATCAACGTCAAGATTCCGATCCATGGCCCGGGAGGCGAGTTGGAGAATCTGAGGATCGTCCATCTCCTGGAGAAGGAAGAGAACATCCGGATCAATGTGACCGCCATGATGAGCGCGCAGCAATGCCTGCTGGCGGCCATGGCGGGGGCCACGTACGTCTCGATCTTCGGCGGGCGGGTGAACAACATGGGCTACGATTCACGCCGGGAGGTCCGCCTCCTGCGGGACCTCCTGGACGCCTTTGAGAGCCCGGCCAAGATCATTGTGGGATCCACGCGGGAGGTGCTCAACATCGTGGAATGGTTCGAGGCGGGGGCCGACATCGTCACGGCGGTCCCGAACCTCCTGGAGGGGATGATCGTTCATCCTTACAGCAAGGAGACGGTCCGTCAATTTTTGGAGGATGGGGCTCGGCTCCAGCGTTAACTCGATGCTCGCGGCGCCGGAATCCAAGTGGTACGCCCCCTGGCAGCAGAAGGAGCACGCGGTCCGCTTCAGCTTCCGGGAGGCATTGGATGACAGGAATCTCGTTCGCCTGTACGAGACGCTCAACGATGTCCGGCTGTTGAAGGAGCGGTTCCGGATCGGTCCGCCGATGACCCTTCTCGAGGTGGGATGCGCCACAGGAGATTTCTACCGTTACCTGAGGCTGGCCCTTCCCCACCTCTCTTACTGTGGGCTGGATCTTTCCCCCGCGGCGGTTGAAAGGGCCCGGTCCAAGTACCCTGAGGGGAATTTCCTTGCCTGTGAACCTGGTTCGCAGATGCTGAGGGTCTGGGAGGAGAAGAGCGGCTGTCGCAAGGCCGATCTTGTCTATGCATCCGACGTGCTTCATCATCAGACGGAGCCGTTCACCTTTCTGTGCCAGCTCCTCCGGCTCGCTTCGGTCGCCGTCCTCTTGAGGTGCCGCACGCGGGATGTCGGCCCGACGGAGTGGAACGCGGCCCGTTCCCGGCAACTCAACTACGGCGGATCGGTTCCCTACATTGTGATCAACATGGAGGAGCTCATCGGGCGGATCCGCCGCGAGGCCCCTTCTGCGGAGGTGGTTGTCCACCGCAGCCGGGTCGTGCTGGGTGATAGGTACGGCCGCCGGTTGCCGCCGGCGTGCTCCCTGCGGAGAACCGGCACGGCGGAGACCTCTGTCGGGATCTTCCTCAAGACGGATCGTCCCGGGTCCCTCTCCATCCGGGATCGCCGTGACAATCGGCCCAACACCACCTGGGATCACAAGCTCCGGAGCCTTCTCGGGCGGCTGCGGGTTCTCCGTTTAAATGGAGGAACGGGTGTTTAACAAGGATTGGCGTGGCTATCTCCAGAAGGTTCGATGGGATACGGCGAAGAAGCTGGTCCCGCGCAAGAGAGTCTATTCGAAGGGGCTCACCTTCACCCTTCCCTG
>JACPXU010000029.1 GCA_016196375.1 Candidatus Omnitrophota bacterium
TGGCACGGGCGCCGGTCTCCATCGCCAGCGCCTCCTCGGCGATCGCCGCCAGCGCCTCCTCTTCGACGGTGAGCTTCACGTTCTCCATCTCGAAAAACTTCATGTACTGGCGGATGATGGCGTTCTTCGGCTTGAGCATCACCTCCACCAATTCGCTCTCCGTCAAGGGGCTGAAGGTGCCCATCACCGGGAACCGGCCCACGAACTCCGGGATCATCCCGAAACGGATCAGGTCCGAGGGAACCATCTGGGCCAGCAGGGCCCCCAGGTTGGCCTCGGCGCCGTCGCCGGCGACGCTGGAGTTGAACCCGATGACCTTGCGGCCGATCCGCCGGCTGATGATCTTCTCCAGACCCACGAAGGTCCCGCCGCAGATGAAGAGGATGTTCGTCGTGTCCAGCTGGACGTACTCCGACTGGGGATGCTTGCGCCCTCCCTGGGGGGGGACGTTGGCGACGGTCCCCTCCAGGATCTTCAACAGGGCCTGCTGCACCCCTTCCCCGGAGACATCCCGCGTGATCGAGACGTTCTCCTGGGTCTTGCCGATCTTATCGATCTCGTCGATGTAGACGATCCCCATCTGGGCCCGCTTCACGTCGAAGTTGCAGCCCTGCAGCAGCCGGAGGAGGATGTTCTCCACATCCTCCCCCACGTAGCCCGCCTCCGTGAGGGGAGTGGCGTCGCACAGGGCAAAGGGAACGTCCAGGATCTTCGCCAGGGTCCGGGCCATCAGCGTCTTCCCGCAGCCGGTGGGGCCGACCAACAGGATGTTGGACTTCTCCAGCTCCACGTCGCTCACCTGCGGGGCGGCCCAGATCCGCTTGTAGTGATTGTAGACGGCCACCGCCATCTGCCGCTTGGCCCGCTCCTGGCCCACCACGTACTGGTCGAGCTGGCGCTTGATCTCCGCCGGGGGCGGAATCTCCCGGAGGCTCGGCACCCGCTTCGGCGCCCGGCCCAGCTCCTCCTCCTTTGAGAGGATCTGCCCGCAGAGCTTGACGCAGAGATCGCAGATGTAGATCCCGCTGGGCCCGCTGAACAGCTTATGGATCCGCTCGCGGCCCCGCCCGCAAAAGGAACATCGTTCCCGTATTGTGCTGGTCATTTCCACTGTGTTTTTAGCGATCGACCGTGCTTCGCACGGCATCTTCCTAGATCGGCCCCTGCGGGGCCTCAAAACTTAGCGGATATTGCCCCGCTAGGGCTCGAACCTAGATAACCAGACCCAAAATCTGGCGTCCTACCATTGGACGACAGGGCATCAGGGAGAGGGTTGGCCTTGCTGCCGGGCCGTTTCGTAGGCCTCGAGGACCTTCCGCTGGATGTACTCCCGGCACTCGACCGTGATCGGATGGGCGATGTCCCGATGCTCCGAGGGAGTCTCGGCGGCCCCTTCACCTGTTGCCTGCTCGGCCGGCTTCGGCGCGGGAGGGCTTAAAGGCCCGCCGCACTGGTTGCAGTAGTGGCTGCGCACCGCGTTGCGGAACGCGCACTTCGGGCACGGTTCCTTGGCCCGCTCAGAGGGCATCGCGACAAATAGGCCCTTCGTCCCTTCGATCACCTTCAAATTCCTCACCACAAAACAGTGGTCGAAGGTGACCGTCGCGTAGCCCTTCAGCTTCGCGTTGGCCGAGGGATCCCGCAGGAAAATCCGGATGTCCGTGATCTCCACCGGATCAGTCCCTCGTCCCAGCCACAAACCACTGCCACTGCGGCCGCCGCTCCTTCAAGGCCCGGGCCGCCTCCTGCGCCTGCGCTCGAGAAAGGCACAGCGCCATCACCGTCGAACCGGATCCGGACACTATGGGACGCAACTGCCCCCCTGCTGTCCGGATCGCCGACTTCACATCCCGAATCGCCGGGTAGAGGGTCTCCACGGTAGGTTCAAGAGCGTTGAAAAGCAGATCTGGGACCCTAGATACATCGCTGTCTCTCAAGGCGCGAGTGAGCAGTGTAACATCGCCTCCAGAGGGTGTCAAGCGACCTGAAGGGGTCAGGGCCTGGTAGACCGACTTCGTTGAGATCGGAAACCTCGGGAAGACGAGGAGATGCCAAAGATGGGTATCGATCCCCAGCGGCTCGCACTCGTCCCCCCTGCCCTTCCCCAAGGCCCAGGGTGTCTGGGTCAAAAAGAAAGGGACATCCGCCCCGAGCCCTTTGGCCACCGTCAAGAGATCGGCGGCCGGCAGGCCATCCCCGGTGAGCTGCTGCAACCCTTGAAGGGTGGCGGCCGCGTCGGAGGAGCCGCCCCCTAAGCCCGCCCCCACCGGGATCCTTTTCCGAAGGAGGATCCGGAATCCCTGGGCCGATCCGATGGCCCGCCGATAGCCTTCAGCCGCCCTCACCGCCAGGTTGGCCCCATCGCAGGGGAGGTCCGGGTCATCGCACGTCAGCTCGATCCGACCGCCGGGAATCTCCTCCACTGTGATCTCATCCGCCAGATCGATCCGCTCAAACAGGGTCAACAGATCGTGGTAACCGTCCGGGCGCTTCCCCACCACCTCCAGGTACAGGTTGACCTTCGCGCAGGCGAAGAGGCTGACCGATTTGGCCATTACTGGGTCGGCCGCAAAGGGGGCGGATTGCGCCGGCGGTAAAGAGGCAGGTCCTTGGCGGAGATCGTCCAGCGGGTCCCTTTGAGGACGTCGATCACCGTCAGGCTCTCACAGCCCTTGAACTGGTAGGTGGAGAGGACATAGGCCGACGTCTCCACCAGCACCCGAGTGACATCCTCCATCGTGGCCGGCTTGCCGACCGCCGGCTCCTTGGACTTCGGGTTCTTCTCCACCAGGGGCTGAAACTCCGCCAGGACCCGCTTGGTGATCTGCTCGGTCAAGAACTGGGGGAGAAACAGCGGCTCCAGATAAAAGGAGTTCTCCCACTGGGCCGGCGGCCCGAAGGGGGCGACCTTCGCGGGCAGGGCCCCCCCTTCCAGCCGGTCCACGTCGAACAGCGTCCCGCGGCCGTCGGGCAGGATCTGCACGGTGAAGAGCAACGCCCTGCCGGATCTCGGCCCGGAGAGGGGAACGTAGACCAGGACCCGATTGCTCTCGACCTGGCGCAGGTGCCACTCCCCGCCGATCCACTCCCTGCCCCCCTCCTGCAGCTCGACGGCCAGGGCCAGGACCTTCGGGAACAGCGCCCCCAAATCCCTGGAAGGGGCCCCATACCGGCCGAGGACCTGGCCGATCGGCTGGGTCGAGAGATCCTTGAGAAACTGGGCCACCATCTGGCGGGCCACCACCTCCGGCTGCTGCCGGACGGCGAATCGGCTGCGGCGCTGAAGCTCTCCAAGGGAGATGTCGAAATATTGGACCCGCTTCAGGTCGTTCAGGTGTCCCGAGAAGATGACATCCAGGTTGGTCGGGCCCGGATCCCGGGCGATCAGGGTATAGAACTCCAGGGGGGCGTCCGTCGAGAGGGCGACACGCCGCAGGGCGTTGGAGACCTGGTCCAGCATCGTCATGGCGCGGGACCGCTTCTCCTCGGGGGAGCGCCGCTCATCCTCCTTCGGTTCCTGGGGCACCCGCGTGAAAGAGCCGTGGGCCAGGAACTGGAACTGGAGTCGATCCTGCGCGTACTGCCCATCCACCAGGATCGGTGCGGAAGGGGCGCCCGGCGAGGCAGCCGCCTGGCGCATCAGCTCATCGATGAGCCCGGGGATAACGACCATGGCCCCGAGGGTGGTCTGGGCGAGCTGGGCCTTGACCTCGATCTTGTACTCCCTCCGGCAGAGCTCCACCACCGACTCGGGGAGCCGGTTCTTCGGGTAGGTGGGACCGCAGGAAGCGAGGAAGAGGGCTGTGAGGAGGCAGCCGGCAACGACTCTAGGGGGGAGCACTGTTCTTCAGGGCGGCGATCCGGGGGTGGGGCTTCCCATACTCCGCGAAGATCGCTTCGATCTCGTCGTACTCCAGCTCTTCCCTCTTTAACAGCTCGTTGGCAAAGCGGTCCAGGATCGGACGCTCCCGCTTCAGGAGCTGCTCCACCTCTTCGGCGCAGGAGCGGAAAAGGTTGTTTGTCTCCGCGTTGAGCTCTCCCTTGACCATCTCGGAAAGCTGGGAGTTGATCCCATCGGTGAGACCGGATGCCGGCATCAAGGGTATCGTCCAATCCCCCAGATACTTGGAGCCCATCCCGAACCTCCAGACCATCGAATGGGCCAGGGCCATGGCATGCTGGAAGTCCCCCGCCACCCCGCTCGAGGTGGTCCCGAAGACCAGCTTCTCGGAAACGTAACCGGCGAGGGAGACCTTGACGTCGGCGAGCAGCTTCTCCCGGCTGTGGGTGTGGAGCTCCTCCCGGGGATTGTGATGAACCACCCCCAGGGTCCCCCGGCGGGCGATGATCGAGGCCTTGAAGACGTCGTCGGTGGGATGGAGCAGATACAGAACCACCAGGTGCCCCGCTTCATGGTAGGCGACGAGCCGGCGCTCCGTCTCCGACATCGATTTCCTGTGCTTGATCCCCAGCTCGATCCGCTCCAGCGCCTCGGAGAGGTCGTCGTAGCTGATCCGATCCCGCTTGTTCCGGGTGGCGATCAGGGCCCCCTCCTTGATCATGTTCTCGATCTCCGCCGGCGTCTTGCCGACGGTCCGCCGGGCCAGCCGCCCCACATCGATGGCGGAATCGGCCTGCACCTTGCCCAGGTAATAGGTGAAGATCTTCTCCCGGCCTTCCAGGTTGGGCCGATCCACGTAGATCTTCCGGTCGAACCGGCCGGGGCGAAGCAGGGCCACATCCAGCGTCTCCTCGGCGGCGTTGCTGGCCCCGATGACGATCACGTTCTCCTGCTCCGCCTGGAGGCCGTCCATCTCCACGAGGAGGGCGTTCAGGGTGGAGTTGGTCTCCTGGCCCCCCATCCAGCTGAAGGTCCGCGACCGCCCCACCGCGTCCAGCTCGTCAATGAAGATGATGCAGGCCCCGTTGGCGTAGGCGAGCCGCCGGGCATCCTTGAACAGCTTTCGGACCCGGCTGGCCCCCACCCCGACGAACACCTCCACGAAGTCGCTCGCCGCCAGGGAGAGGAACGGGATCCCCGCCTCGGTGGCGATCGCCTTGGCCAGGTAGGTTTTCCCGCAGCCCGGAGGCCCCTGCATCAGGATCCCCTTTAAGATCTTGCCCCCCACCTTCTTCAGCCGGGCGTGATCCTTCAGGAGCTGAACCACCTCCCAGGCCTCCTCCTTCGCCTCGTCGATCCCGATGACGTCCTTGAAGTGAACGTCCACCTGCTGGCCCTTGATGTTCTTGCGGTTCTGCTTGGAGAAATAGCCAAACATCACCCAGACGTAGATGAAGGCCGAGATCGCCCCCATGACGAGCCAGACGAGGATCGTCATCGGCAGCGTGGCCAGCTGCATGTTCCGGTAGAAGGACTCCAGCTTGGACATCCCGTACCAGGTGAGACCCAGGCACAGGACGCTGAACAGGCTGATCGTGATTCCCAGCCAGTGATCCCTGAAGAAGATGAGAAGACGCCGCCACCAGAACTTCATGAGGATGCCCGATCCTTTCTTTGGGTGATCACTTTCTCTTCTTGAGTCCCTTCAGCCTCTGCTCCAACCGCCGCGCCAACTCGGGACTTCGGGGCTTCATCGCCAGGGCCTGCCGGAAGGCCGCCTCCGCTTCCCTCCGGTTTCCCAACTCCAAGTATACCTGACCCAAATGGTCAAAAACCTCTGAATCCGGATCCCGCTCGGCCGATTCCTTGAGGAGCTTCACCGCCTCCTCGAGGCGGCCCATCTTGAAGTAAACCCATCCCAGCGAATCGAGGTACGCCGTATTTCCAGGATCCTGCGAGAGGGCCTCCTGAACCAGGGCCAGCGCCTCCTCCAAGCGAACCCCCCAGTCGGCGTACAGATAGCCGAGAGAGTTCAGGACCAGCGGAGAATCCGGGTTGACCCGGTAGGCCTGCCGGAACGTCTCCTCCGCCTCTTGAAAACGGCCCAGCTCATGGTACAGGGTCCCCAGATAGAGGTACGGCCTCGTCTGCACAGGGGCCATCTCGATCGCCTGCCGGTAGGCGCCCTGCGCATCGGGGATCATCCCTCCGGCCTGATAGGCCAGCCCCAGCGAGATCAACAGCTCCACCGGGGGCTCCTCAAAATTCTGGAGCTCCAGCCCCGCCTTCAGCAGCTGAACCGCCTCCCGCCAGCGCCCCTGCTCGATCCGCAGCGTCCCCAGCTCCAGATAGGCGTTGGGCTCCTTCGGCTGGAAGCTCAAGTACCGGCCCAGCCACTGGCCGCTCTCCTCCAGCTCTCCCATCCGATACGAAACCTGGGCGAGGTAATGGATCAGGCGGCTGTTGGCCGGCTCCAAATCGAGCGCCTTGAGGAACTCCTGCCGGGCCTCCTTCAACTGATCCGCCAGCTCCAGGCTCACTCCCAGTCCCAGACGGGCCTCGAGGCTCACCGGATCCAGCTCCACAGCCCGCCGCAGATGCCGGACCGCCTCCGGGTAAATCCCCGCCTTGACGTAAAGGATCCCGACGTTGAAGTGGGCCACCGAGGAGTCCGGCCGCTCCTTGAGGAGCTGCTCATAAACCTCCAGCGCTTCCTGAAGCTTCTCCTGCAGCAGGTACAGGTCGGCGAGGTTGCTCAAGGCCCCCAGATGGCCGGGGTCCTGCACCAGGATCCGGGCGTACTGCTCGGAGGCCTCCTGAAACTTCCGCGCGCCGGTGTAGAGGACCCCCAGGAGGAAATGGGGCCGGGGATCCTCCGGGTCAAGCCGGCTCGCCGCCTCAAAGGCCTCGATCGCCCTGGGCATGTCGTCCCTGTGCATGGAGACTACCCCCAGGTGCAGGGTGATCTGAAGCGCCTCCGGGTCGTAGGCCTTCGCCTGCTGATACTGCTGGGCGGCGGAGTCCCAATCCCCCTGACCCTCCGCCAGCAGCCCCGCCAGGAAATGGGAGAGCCCGTTGGCCTCCCGCAGCCGCTCCTCTCCCACGCCGACCCAGGGGACCGGCCAGGGGAGCAAGGAGGCGACCCCGCGGGACTCGGCCGCCCAGGCGATCCGGCTCGCCGGCTTGCAGCCGCTGGTCAAAGCGGCGAATAAAAATAAACCCACGATCAGGGTGAAGAGTTTCTTAGATAACATTTCAGAACCCATTTCAAGACCAAACCCTGAAGGGGTCTGACCCCGCGGGGTCAGACCCCACTGGGGTTTCCATGCTATGAAGAGCAGCGAGCTTAGGGAACAATTCCTGGAGTTTTTCAAGTCGAAGGGGCATGCGGTTGTGCCCAGCGATTCGCTGATCCCGGCCAACGACCCCTCCCTGCTGTTCACGGGTGCGGGCATGAACCAGTTCAAGGATCACTTCCTGGGCTTGAAGCGGGACATGAAGCGGGCCGCGAGCTGCCAGAAATGTTTCCGGACCGGCGACGTAGAGCAGGTGGGACGGACCGCCGGCCACCTGACCTTCTTCGAGATGCTGGGGAA
>JACPXU010000038.1 GCA_016196375.1 Candidatus Omnitrophota bacterium
ACCTCCTGCCGGAATCCCCGGGCCGCCAGGTACCGGCGGTAGGCCCGGTTCGTCCAGAGGTTCACCATCACCTCCTGGCTCCGGGCCAGGTCCGGGACCGTTTCAAAGAGGGGCACCACATCAAAGGAGACGCCGGCCCAGAGGCCGAAGAGGAGCACCGCCAGGATGTCGCTGGGGGCGCGGGTCATGCTGAGGAGATACGTCCTGGCCAGCTCCGGGTCCAGCTCCCGCTGAATCTTCTCCATCGTTTTAAATTGCGCGAGAATCTCCTGGGCCGCGGCGGAAAAACCCTTCAGGGGAAGAGGCGGCACTCTCGAGCCGGCCAAGAGACCGGTGAGCACCCCCTGGCGCTCCTCCTCGGAGAGGGCCTCGTAGGGGATGTTCCGCTTCAAGACCGCCGGCAGGATCTCCGAAAGGGCCTTGAGGATCCGGTCCCGGTGGTCCCGGTATTCGAGGTGGGCCAGATAAAACCGGAACGTCTCCACCTGCCGGATCAGCTCCTCCAGCTCCGAGGCGGCGTAACGGCTCCCCTGGCTTTTCAAGCTCTCCTGGATGAGCCGCAGGTCGGCCATCAGCTCTTCGGCTTTTTGATAGCCGCCGGGCTGACCGCTCTGCGCCCGGAGAATCCTGCTGTGCATGAAGGAGAGCTTCTTCCGGTACGCCTCAGAGGCCTCGTACCGGGCCAGCTGTTTCGTCTCCCCGGGAAGCTCTCCGCGGTCCTTCTCAAGAGAGGCGTGGAGGGCCCGGCCGGCCGGAAGCAGGGTCTCCGCCTGGCTGAAGCGCCGGATCAGGTCCTCGAGCTTTCTCCGGTAATATTCGAGGATCACCCGGCGGTGGGCGGCTGCCGTCTCCCAGGTCACTTGAGGGGTGACGTTCGGGTTGCCGTCCCGGTCGGCCCCCACCCAGGAGCCGAAGTGGAGCACCGACGGAACGCGGGCCGGGGCGCCGGGGCCCAGGGCCCTGGCCAGGCCCTCGAGGCGGTCGTACATCTCCGGGATCAGGTCGAGGATCGTCCGCTCGACGAAAAAGAGGGTCTGGGAGACTTCATCCGCCACGGCCAGCTTCCGCTGGCGGGCCTCGTTCGTCGCCCAGAGGATCTCCAGGGTCTCCCGGATCGAGCGCTCGGAGCGCCCCTTCTGGGCCGGCGTCGCCAGCGGATCGCTCCAGGCCTCCAGGGCCCGGCCGATGTCGGCGAGGTGGTCCATGGTGGTGCGCCGCCGGACCTCGGTGGGGTGGGCGGTGAGGACAGGGGTCACCTCCGCCCCCTCGAGCCGCTTGAGGAAGGCGCGTGAGCTGACGCCGGCCGATTTCAGGCGGTGGGCCGTCCAGGTGAGGGACATGTCGAGACTCTGCCCCGACTGGGACTCGTACCAGAGGATCCGCCGGATTCGCTGGGCCTCCTCGGCAAGGTTGACGAGCTGAAAGTAGATGGTGAAGGCCCGCGCCACCTTGAGGGCGGTTTTATAAGGAAGGCGGGCGATCAGCCGGGAGAGCCGCCGGATCTGGCCGCCCCCCCGGGCCCGGCTGGCCTTGGCCAGGGTGCGGATCTTCTCGATCGTCCGAAACAGGGCAGCCCCTTCCTGCTCCCGGATGATCTCGCCGAGCAAAGAGGTGAGGAACCGGACATCCCGGCGCAGCGCCGGGTCCATGAACCTCCGGGGATCCTGGCGCCTCACAGCTTTCTTCGACCCTCCATCGCCCGGGTCAGCGTCACCTGGTCGGCGTACTCCACCGAAGATCCCATCGGAATGCCGGCGGCCAGGCGGGTCACCTGAACCCCCTCCCTGGCGAGCTCCTTGAACTCCCTGGAGAGGTACAGGGAGGTCGCCTCCCCCTCCAGGTCGGAGTCGGTCGCCAGGATGATCTCCTTCACCCCGCCCGCGGCGACGCGGGCCTTCAGCGCCTCGATCTTCAAGTCCCTCGGCCCGATCCCGTCGAGCGGGGAGAGGACCCCGAGGAGCACATGGTACACCCCGCGGTATCCGCCCGACCTCTCCAGGGCGATGATGCTGCGGGGGTGCTCCACGACGCAGATCGTCGACTTGTCGCGGGCGGGGTCCCGGCAGATCGTGCAGAGCTCCTCGTCGGCGAGGTTGAAGCAGGCCTTGCAGAAACCGATCGTCTCCTTGACCCGCAGGATCGCCTGGGTGAGCTCCCGGGAGACTTCGACCGGCTGGGTGAGGAGGTAAAAGGCGAACCGCTCCGCCGTCCGGAAGCCCACCCCGGGGAGTTTCTTCAAGGCATGGATGAGCGCCTCCATCGAGGCGGTGAGCGCGGACATCGAAGGGCCCTCTAGCCCTCTCCCGGAAGAACCCGGCCCTCAAAAAGCTGAATGACTGAATTGAGGAGGGAGGGGTCCGGCTTCGGGGCCGCTTCCAGCTGGGCCGGGGCGGGAGGGACGGGGCCGGCGGCCTCTTCAGGAAGAGACTCCCGCCTGGGCAGGTTGTCGATGATCTTGAAGGCGCAGGCCAGCGGCATCCCCAAGAGCCCTTTGAGCGTCTCGTGGAGGAGCTGCCTTGTCTCGTGGCGGTCCAGGGCGCGGTCTTGAGTCTGGTCCTTGCGGCGTGCGGCGGTGGCGAATCGAAGTCGGCGCCGCAGCCCACGACGCCTCCCGCAGCGACCACCGCGCCGGCGCCAACGG
>JACPXU010000039.1 GCA_016196375.1 Candidatus Omnitrophota bacterium
ACGGTCTTCATCCTCCAGGGAAGAATCCACTGATCCTGCGATGGAGATCGACCCCTCACAGATCCTGACCCACGCGGTCGGGTTTCTGATCCTGCTTTTTATCCTCCGGAAGTTCGCCTGGGGATCTTTGCTTTCGGCCCTGGAGGCCCGCTCCAACGGGATCGCCCAACAATTCCGGACGATCGAGGAGACGAAGAAGGAGCTGGAGAAGCTCAAGGAGCACCTCCAGCAGTCGCTGGCCAAGATCGAGGAAGAGGCCCGGGGGAAGATCCAGGCCGCCGTCCAGGAGGGGCGCCGGATCTCCATGGAGATCGAGGAGGAGGCCCGCGCCCATGCCCGGGCGAACCTGGAGAAGACCAAGGAGGCGGTCCAGCTGGAGGTGGCGAAGGCCCGCGTGGAGCTCAAAGAGCAGGTGGTGGATCTGGCGATCCAGGTGACCCACAAGGTCCTCCAGCAGCACCTGGATGAGGAGACGGACCGCCGGATGATTGAGGCCTTCATCAAGGAGATTGGATGATCGACCGGGAGGCGGCCCGCCGGTACGCCGAGGCCTTCGTGAACGCTCTGGAGGCCTCCTCCAAAGTCGCTCCGGGGCTGGAGGGCTTGAAGCTTGCCTCGGAGACGTACCGCTCCTCCCGGAATTTTCAGCGGTTCCTCGGCTCCCCGGAGATTGCTCAGGAGGAGAAGGAAAAACTCCTCGCCCGGCTCCTGGAAGAGCCGCTCGGACCGGAGGGGATGGGCCTCGTGAGGATGCTTCTCAAGCGGGACCGGATCGACCATCTGTCGGTCATCGAAGAGGAGGCGGCCGCCTCCGCCCAGAGGCGCCAAGGGGTTGTGAAGGGGTTCGTGGCGACCGCCCATCCGATCTCCTCCGCGCAGGTCCAGGCGATCGCGGCGGCGGTGGGCAGGCGTTTGAAGAAACGGGTTCTTCTGGAGCGACAGGTGGACCCGAAGCTCCTGGGCGGCGTGCGGGTGACCGTGGGCACCACCTTGATCGACGGTTCGGTGCGGACGAGCTTAAAGGAAGTTCGGCAGCAACTCATCGAGGCAAAGGTGGCTTAAGGCCATGACCATTCGACCGGAAGAGGTGACCTCCATTCTGCAGCAGGAGCTGGAGGGGTACAAGTCCAAGCTGAAGCTGGAAGGGATCGGCACGGTCCTTCAGGTGGGAGACGGGATCGCCCGGATCTATGGACTGGAGGAGGTCATGGCGGGAGAGCTTTTGGAATTTCCGGGCGGGGTGATGGGACTCGCCCTGAACCTCGAGACCGATTCCGTTGGGGCGGTGATCTTGGGCTCCGACCGCGGGATCAGGGACGGCGATCAGGTCAAGCGGACCGGCCAGATCGCGCAGGTGCCGGTGGGCAAGGCGCTCTTGGGGCGCGTGGTGGACGCCCTGGGCAGGCCCCTCGATGGAAAGGGGCCGATTGTGCCGGAGGGGACCCGCCCCATTGAGGGAAAATCCCCGTCGGTGATCCAGCGCCAGCCGGTGAAGGAGCCCCTTCAGACCGGCCTCAAGGCGATCGACGCCATGATCCCGATCGGCCGCGGGCAGCGGGAGCTCATCATCGGCGACCGCCAGACCGGCAAGACGGCGATCCTTCTCGATGCGATCATCAACCAGAAGGAGACGGGGGTCGTCTGCATCTACGTCGCCATCGGCCAGAAGCTTTCCAACGTCGTGGGAGTCGTGGAGACCCTGCAGAGGCACGGCGCCCTGGAGCACACGATCGTGGTCAGCGCCACCGCCGAGGACCCCGCCTCCCTCCAGTACCTGGCCCCCTACGCGGGCTGCGCGATGGGAGAGCACTTCCTCTACAACAAGCAGCACGCCCTCGTCATGTACGACGACCTCTCCAAGCATGCCCAGGCCTACCGCCAGCTTTCCCTGCTTCTGCGGCGTCCGCCCGGGCGGGAGGCGTATCCGGGAGATGTCTTCTACCTGCACTCCCGGCTCCTCGAGCGGGCGGCCAAGCTCCGGGACGATCTGGGCGGCGGTTCCTTGACCGCCCTGCCGGTCATCGAGACTCAGGCCGGCGACGTCTCCGCCTACATCCCCACGAACGTCATCTCCATCACCGACGGGCAGATTTACCTGGAGCCGGACCTTTTCTACTCCGGCGTGCGGCCCGCCGTGAATGTGGGGCTGTCGGTCTCCCGCGTCGGCGGGAACGCCCAGACCAAGGCGATGAAGCAGGTGGCCGGCCGCCTGCGGCTCGACCTGGCCCAGTACCGGGAGCTCGCCGCCTTCGCCCAGTTCGGCTCCGAGCTGGACCGGGCCACCCAAGCCCAGCTCATCCGGGGAGAGCGGATGGTGGAGCTGTTGAAGCAGGACCAGCACCAGCCGGTCCCTCTGGCCGACCAGGTGATCGGGATCTTCGCGGGGGTCCAGGGACACCTCGACGAGCTGGACTGCTCCCGGGTGGCCGCTTTCGAGAAGGAGCTCGTTTCCTTCGTCGAGAAACAGTATCCGGATGTGCGGCACGAGATCCAGACGAAGAAGGTCCTCGATCCGGCGACCCAGATGAAGCTGGGCGAGGCCATTCAGAAGCTTAAAAAGCGCTGATGCAGAATCTACGGGCCCTGCGCCAGAGGATCCGCTCCGTGGAGAGCACCAAGAAGATCACCCGGGCCATGCAGATGGTGGCCGGGGCGAAGCTCCGGCGCCTCCAGGGGGAATATGTAAGCTTCAAGCCGTATGCCCAGCGCCTGGCCGGGATGACCCAGCGTTTTCTCGCCGCCCATCCGGAGTTTCAGCATCCGCTGCTGGAACAAACCAAAAGGGGTCAGACCCTAGAGGGTCAGACCCCTCCGGTGGGCCTCATCGTCGTCAGCTCCGATACGGGGCTGTGCGGCACGTACAACGAACGGGTGTCCGAGGCGGCCCAGCGGTTCCTTCAGGAGAATCCCACCCGACTCGTCGTCACGATCGGCAAGAAGGCCAACCGGGTGATCTCCCGGCAGGGGATTCCAAGGGCGAAGGAGATTCTTGATTGGGGAGGGCGGCTTGACCCGGGGAAGGCGGCTGCCCTCGCTTCCTGGATGAGGGAGCTTTACCTGGGAGGCCAGGTTTCCGGCTGGTGGATCGCCGCGACCGAATTCATCTCTGCCCTCTCCTGGAAGGCCTCCGTGTCCCGGCTTCTCCCCGTCGAAAGGCCGGCACCCGTGAGTTTCCCCGAGCGGATCATCACCGAGCCCGGGCGGAAGGCCTTCGGGGATGAGCTTCTCCATCGGTTCGTGGATTCCCAGTTTTCATGGAGGCTGCTGTCGGCATTCACCGCGGAGCACTCCGCCCGGATGATTGCCATGAAGAACGCGACGGAAAACGCCTCCGAGATGATCGACCACCTGACTCTTGTGCGCAACAAGGCCAGGCAGGCATACATCACCAAGGAGCTGATCGAGGTGGTCAGCGGCGCGGAAGCCCTGAAGTAATGGAGGACAGCGATGAGTGAAGGAATCGTGGTTCAGGTGATCGGCCCCAGCGTGGACATCCAGTTCCCGAACGAGGCGCTCCCTAAGATCACCAACGCCGTCCAGATCATGGAGTCTTCCAAGGGGAACGTCCTCACCCTGGAAGTGGCCCAGCATGTGGGGAACAACGTCGTCCGCTGCATCGCCCTGGCCTCGACGGAGGGGCTGGTGCGCGGGATGCGGGCGAAGGACTTAGGTAGCCCTATCTCGGTGCCGGTGGGGCCCCAGTGCCTGGGGCGGATCTTCAATCTCCTGGGGGAACCGATCGATGAGAAGGGTCCCGTGTCAGAGCCGGAGAGGCGCCTGCCGATTCACAGGTCGCCCCCCTCCTTCAGCGAGCAGACCCCCGTCGCCGCGATCCTCGAGACCGGCATCAAGGTGATCGATCTTTTGGCCCCGTACCTCAAAGGGGGGAAGGTCGGAATGTTCGGGGGGGCCGGCGTCGGGAAGACCGTGATCCTCATGGAGCTGATCCGGAACATCGCCACCGAGCACGGAGGGGTTTCCGTCTTCTGCGGGGTCGGCGAAAGGACCCGCGAAGGAAACGACCTCTGGCTGGAGCTGAACGAATCCGGCGTGATCAAGAAGACGGCCCTCGTCTTCGGACAGATGAATGAGCCGCCCGGGGCCCGCCTGCGGGTGGCCCTCTCCGGGCTCACCATGGCGGAGTATTTCCGGGATGAAGAGGGAAGGGACGGCCTCCTCTTCATCGACAACATCTTCCGCTTCACTCAGGCCGGCTCCGAGGTCTCCACCCTGCTGGGACGGATGCCCTCGGCGGTGGGCTACCAGCCGAACCTCGGCACCGAGATGGCCCAGCTTCAGGAGCGGATCACCTCGACGAAGCGGGGCTCGATCACCTCGGTGCAGGCGATCTACGTGCCGGCGGACGACCTGACCGACCCGGCCCCGGCCACCACCTTCTCCCACCTGGACGCGACCACCGTCCTTTCCCGGCAGATCGCGGAGCTGGGGATCTACCCGGCGGTCGATCCGCTGGAGTCCACCTCGAGGATCCTTGACCCCAAGATCGTCGGGGAGGAGCATGACCAGACCGCGCGGGCGGTCCAGAGGATCCTTCAACGGTACAAGGACCTCCGGGACATCATCGCGATCCTGGGGGTCGACGAGCTCTCCGAAGAGGACAAGCTCATCGTCGCCCGGGCGAGGAAGATCCAGCGGTTCCTCTCCCAGCCCTTCTTCGTGGCCGAGCCGTTCACCGGCCGCGCCGGAAGATACGTGAAGCGCCAGGACACGGTGAAGGCGTTCAAGCAGATCA
>JACPXU010000030.1 GCA_016196375.1 Candidatus Omnitrophota bacterium
AACAAGGAGGTATCCGATGATGAAAAGGGAGCGTTCCAACGGTTTCACGCTGATCGAGCTGATCATCGTGATCGCGGTGATCGCCATCCTGGTGGGGATCGCCCTGCCCAGACTGAGGGGGATGATCGAGGAGGGCAACACCGCCAAGGCGGCCTCGGAGCTGAGGGCGCTGCAGGCGGCGGTGGAGTCGTATTACATCCACAACAGCAAGACCTATCCGGCGACAGGGGCCACCTGGCAGACGGCGCTGACCGGCGCCAAGCCGAAGCTGATCGGGTCCGCCCTGACCGATCCGTTCTCCAGCTCCGCCACCCAGTACCAGTACGCGAAATCGACCAACGGGCTGTACTACGTGATCTCGTCGGTCGGAATAGACAACACGGCGGATTTGACCGGCGTCGGCGACACCGGGGACATCACCGGCACGGTGGACGACGACCTGTACGTTTCCAACGGGACGAACTCCAACGGAGGGTTCTAAGTGGGCGATAGGATCCAACCCGGCTTCTCCTGGGAAAGGCGGGTCCCCCTTCTGGTCCTGGGGTGCCTGCTCCTCGCCTCCTTCCTGGCCTGGGCCTACGCCCGGTACAACATCCATCAGCTCCTCGCCAAGGAGATGGAGATGGACGCCCAGGCGTTCGAGGCGCAGATCGAGAAGCGGCTCGACCTCTACATCGGGGTGTTGAGGGGTATCGCGGGCCTGTTCGCCGCCTCCGATCATCCTGTCCGGCGGGAGGAGTTTGCCGCTTATCTCAACAGGATTGATCTCCCGCGCCACACTCCCGGAATCACCGGCATCCGCTACGTCGAACGGGCATCGCTTCAAGGCAGAGAGGCCTTTGTCGTCAAGTACGTGGAGCCTCCCGCCTGGAGGGAAAAGGTCCTCGGCTTCGACGTCTGGACCGACGAGGAGAGACGGAAAACATACGAGAGGGCCCGGGACACCGGGGAGCCCAGCGCCACGGGGCGGATCACTCTCATCCAGGACATCGGACTGGATGAGCCGAGCTTCTCGATCGGCCTTCCGATCTATCGAAAGGGGGCGCCGGCGTCAACGCCCGAGGAGCGCCGGGCGGCCATCGAAGGGTTCGTCACCGCCTCCTTCCGGATGAGGGAGCTGATGGCGGGAATCTTCGGCAAGGAAGGGCTTCTCTCCGGCTGGGGATGCGAGATCTTCGACGGGATGGAACCGGCGCCGGAGCATCTCCTCTTCAGCACCGACGTCAGGCTCCGGAAGGAGCTGAGGGGGCAAGGGGCATTCGTCCGGGTCTCCACGATGGAGGTGGCTGGCCGGCGGTGGACCCTTCAATTCGTCCGGCTGTCCGAGCCGCACCTCGGCAGGCGCCAGGAGCTGCTGCCGACCCTGGCCCTTTCTGCGGGCCTGGCCGTCAGCCTTGTCACCTTCGGGATGCTGAATCTCCTGGCCGCCTCCAATATCCGCTTCGCGAAGGCCCATGGGGAGCTGACCGTCCAGATGGCTGAGCGCAAGCAGGCGATGGAGGCGCTGGCGAAGCAGACGGGGGAGCTGAAAGAGGCCAATCGGGAGCTGGAGCGATTCAACAAGCTGGCCATGGGCCGGGAGAAGCGGATCATCGAGCTGAAGGCCCAGGTCAACGAGCTGGCGCGGGCGCTGGGCCAGCCGCCGCGGTATGACCTGTCCTTCCTGGAAGAAGAGGGGGGGAACGCCCATGGGTGAGCGCCTCGAGCAAGCGACCCATGAGCTGCGCTCCGCGATGGGCAAGATGGATCTGGCCCTGGGGGCCATCGAGGAGTCGATCATCTGGGTCGATTCGGCCGGAAGAATCCAGTGGTGCAACGGGCCGTCCGACCGGCTCATCGGCAAGCCCCACACCCAGGTCCTGGGCGGAGAGATCAGCCGGCTTCTCCCGCTGGCGCAGAATGGGCGGGCCGTGGCCCAGGAGCTTCATCCCTTCAACAGGGCCTTGAAGAACAGCGCTCCCGCCACCGACACGTACGAGCTTCAACAGGGGGACCGGAGCAGACTCCTGGAGATCTCCGCCACCCCGGTGGAGCTGGAGAAAGGCCAGCGGTCCGTGGTGTTGGTGACGCGGGACGTCACCAAACGGAAACAGAGCGAGGAGGTCCTGAAGAGGCAGGCGGAGGAGCTGAAGAACGAGCGGGTCACCGCCCTGAGCCTGGCGGAGGACGCGCAAGAGGCCCAGAAGAGGGCCCTGAAGGCGGAGGAGGAGGTCAAGCGCCTCAACGAAAGCCTGGAGCGCCGCGTCTCTGAGCGGACCACCCAGCTGGAGGCGGTCAACAGGGAGCTGGAGGCCTTCAGCTACTCGATCTCCCACGACCTCGAGGCCCCCCTGAGGGCGATCAACGGGTTCTCCAACGTCCTGCTGGAGGATCACTCCTCCTGGATGAACGAGGAGGGGCAGCGGTACCTGCGCCTGATCCGGGAGAACTCCCGAAAGATGAGCGAGCTGATCAACGACATCCTGCTCTTCAACCAGTTGGGCAGCCAGCCGATGGAGCTGACCCAGGTGGAGATGAGCGGCCTCGTGAAGGAGGCGCTGGAGGAGGTCAGACCGAAGGCCTCCAACCGGAGGATTCAACTGAACGCCAAGGATCTCCCTCCGGCCTGGGGCGACCGGGGGATGATCCGCCGGCTCCTCCTCGAGCTCATCTCCAACGCCGTCAAGTTCACGAAGGAGAAGGAGACAGCCGTGATCGAGGTGGGCGGCCGCTCCGAAGCGGGCCGTTGCCTCTATTACGTGAAGGACAACGGGGTCGGCTTCGACATGCAGTACGTCCAGAAGCTGTTCAAGGCCTTCCAGCGGCTGCACAGCGAGGAGGTTTTTGAGGGAACGGGCATCGGGCTCGCCATCGTTCGGCGGATCGTGAACCGGCACGCGGGAGAGATCCGGGCCGAGGGGAAGGTCGGGGAGGGAGCGACCTTCTCCTTCGCCTTTCCCCAACGAGGAGCGCGCTAGGGATGGAAACGGGCCTTGTGGATATCCTGCTGGTCGAGGACAACCAGAACGACGCAGAGCTGACCCTCCGAGCCTTGAAGAAGGTCAACCTCGGGGAGCGGGTCTTTGTGGCCCGGGACGGAGCGGAGGCCCTGGAGTTCCTGTTCGCCAGCGGCGCCTACAGCGACCGCGGCGCCGTGGCGGGGCCGCGGCTGGTTCTCCTGGACCTGAAGCTCCCCAAGGTGGACGGCCTGGAGGTGCTGCGAAGGATCAAGGGCAACGAGGCGACCCGGATCATCCCGGTGGTGATCCTGACCTCCTCCAAGGAGCAGCGGGACATCTCGGAGGCTTACCGGCTGGGCGCCAACAGCTACATCGCCAAGGAGGTTGACTTCAACAAGTTCTCCCGGGCGATCGCCGAGCTGGGTCTCTACTGGCTGTTCTTGAACCAGCCGGCGCGATGAGGAGGGAAGATGGCTGAGGGGACGTCGTTAAAGCTGCTGTTCCTGGAAGACGATCCGGAGGCGGTCACCCTTTTCCGGGAGAGGCTGATTCAGGAAAAGAACCCTCCCTTCGAGGTGCAATGCGTCCAAACCCTCCAGGGAGGGCTGGATCTGCTGGAGAAAGGGGGATTCGACGCGATCTTGACCGACCTGAACCTGGTAGACAGCAAGGGGTTTGAGACCTTCCAGAAGCTCCACGACCGATTCCCTGGGATCCCGATCGTCGTTCTGACCGGCAGCTACGAGGATGAATCGATCGGGATCAGGGCGGTCCAGCTCGGGGCGCAGGATTACCTCGTCAAGGGGGAGATAGAGGGCAAGATCCTGCCGCGGGTGATCCGCTACGCCGTCGAGCGGCATCGGTTCCGGGAGGAGCTGGAGCTCCGGGTCGCCGAGCGGACCACACAGCTGGAGGATCTCAACAAGGAGCTGGAGAGGTTCACCTATTCCGTCTCCCACGATCTGCGGACCCCTTTAAGGAGCATGACCGGCTTCAGCGAAGCCCTCCTGGAGGATTACGGCAGCCGGCTGGACGCGCAAGGCAAGGATTACCTTCAACGGCTGAGCGCGGAAAGCCAGCGGATGGACAAGCTGATCAACGACCTCTTGAACCTCTCCCGGCTGAACCGCGGAGAGATCCGCCGGGAACGGGTGAACCTGAGCGCCGCCGCCAGGGAGATCGTCGGCCGGCTCAAAGAGATGCAACCGGACCGCCGGGTCTCCTTGTTCATCTCGGACGGGATCACGGCCCACGGCGATCCCACCCTCCTCCGGCTGGTGCTGGAGAACCTTCTGGGGAACGCCTGGAAGTTCACCGGCAAACGGCCGGGGGCGAAGATCGTCTTCGGGGCGACCCGGCAGGAAGGCAAGACCATCTATTTCGTGCGGGATGACGGGGCCGGATTCGACCCGGCCTATTCGGGCAAGCTGTTCACCGCTTTCCAGCGGCTTCACAACGAGGCGGAGTTCCCCGGGACCGGCATCGGGCTGGCCACCGTCCAGCGGATCATCCGCCGGCACGGCGGCCTGATCTGGGCCGAGGGAAAGGTGGGCAAAGGGGCTACCTTCTATTTCACATTGGAGGCGATGGACTCCAACTCTAAGGGGGGTTGACGATGAACGTACCGTTGCGCGTGTTGGTGGTGGACGATTCGGAGAACGACATGAAGCTGATGCTGCGGGAGCTGACCTACGGCGGATACGACCCCGCCTTTGAGCGGGTGGACACCGCCGCGGCGATGGCGGCGGCGCTGGAGAAGGGCCGGTGGGACATCGTCGTCACGGACTGCATCATGCCCCGTTTCAGCGCCCAGGCGGTGCTGGCCCTCCTGAAGGAACGGCGGGTCCACCTGCCGGTGGTCGTGGTCTCCGGCAAGATCGCCGAGGATGTCGCGGCCGCCTGCATCCAGGCCGGAGCCCAGGATTTCGTGACGAAGGGGGAGAAGGGGAAGCTGGTGGCGGCCGTCGAGCGGGCGCTGGTCCGGCACGCGGAGCTGTCGCATTCCAACGCGGAGCTCCAACAGTTCATCGAGGCGGCCTCCCACCATCTCGTGGAGCCGCTCCGAGCGCTCCTCGCCTCCTCGCAGCACCTCGCCCAGCGATACCGAGGGAAACTGGACGCGGAAGGGGACAAGGCCATCGCCGGCATCCAGGAAGGGGCCCTCGAGATGCAGACGCTGATGGAGAGCCTCACGGAGTACGCCCGGGTGGGGGCCGACGGGAAGCCCCTCGCCTGCGCCGACTGCTCCAGCCTCTTGGACCTGGCCCTGGTGAATCTGCGGAAGATCGTGGAGGAGAATCAGGCGGTGGTCACCCATGATGACCTCCCCACCCTCATGGCCGACGGGCCTCATCTGACGCTCCTGTTTCAACACCTGGTCGAGAACGGGATCAAGTTCCGGAGGGAGGAGCCCCCCCGCATCCACGTCTCGGCCGAGCACAGGCAGAACAAATGGATCTTCTGCGTCCGGGACAACGGGATGGGGATCGATCCGAAGGAGGGGGAGCGCCTCTTCGGCATCTTTGAGCGCCTCCATCACCCCGGCGAGTACCCGGGGGTGGGGATGGGCCTGGCGATCGCCAAGAGGATCGTGGAGTGCCACGGCGGGCGGATCTGGTTCGAAAGCAAGCCCGGGGCGGGAAGCGCCTTCTTCTTCACCCTGCCGATGTTCATCCCCAGCGCACCCACCAAGATGGAATCCTTCAAGCTGAGCGCGTGAGGGGAGGGCTTCCCGTTGATCCGTTCATGGGCCGGGTTCACCCTGTTGGAGATCATGGTGGCCACGCTCCTCCTCGTGGTGGGGGTCGCCTCAGCGACCTTCATCTTCAGCCGGGGGATCTTCGCCACCACCGACGCGGAGGGGCTGGAGCAGGCGGTGGCCCTCGCCCAGGAAAAGATGGAGGCGATCCGGGCCACCGCCTTCGCCTCGATCGCCGGCGAATCCAAGGGGCCGATTCCGGGCTGGAACGGATTCTCAAGATCGGTGGCCGTCACCCAGCCTGCCGGGACCAACAGCGACTTCAAGCAGGTGGTGGTCACCGTCTACCGGGACACCGGCGATGGAGAGGTCTCGACACCGCTCACCACCTACGTGGCCAATGCAACAAACAACTGAATGGGAGAGGGGGATGAGCCTGGTCGAGCTGATCATCGCGATGCTTCTTTTTTCGGTGCTGATCACCGCGGGGGCCATGTCCTTCCACCCGATCCTCCGGGCCTGGCCGAGCCAGCAGGACCGGATGGGGATGGGGCGGCAAGTCCAGCATGGGATGGAGGGCGCGATCCGGCAACTCCGGCCGGCCACCGCCCTGCAGAACGACGCCAACGGCGGCATCCGCCTCACGGTCCGGGAGAACGGCAATCTGAACTCTTACATCCTGTACCTGTACCACCCGAGCGATCCGTGGGGGCTCCCCTTTACACAGGCAGACGGCTACCAGCTCCGGCAGGCCGGCCTCACCGGAGGCATCAACGGCTCCTTCACCTACGGAGAGGGAACGCTCCTGATGCAATACCTTAAAGCCCCCCCTGATTCCAACCTGTCATCCAGCGGGTCGGTGGCCACGCTGGATCTCACCTTGAGCCGCGGGGACGACACCCTCCGGCTGATCGAACGGGTGAAGAGGCGGAATTTCTGATGAGAAACCAGGGAGTGGTTTTGGTGATGACGCTGGCGATCGTCTTCCTCCTGGTGAGCCTGGTGGGGGGGTTGCGCCTTCTCATCGCAGGGAGGCAAACTCCCTTCCAACGCCATTGACGGCAACGGGGCCACCTTTTGGGAATCGGCGGACGTCCCTACACCGGGGAACCCCCAATTCATCACCGTCGCCTTTCCCTACCCGCTGACGATCAACAAGGTCCGCTTCGTGGCTCCCAATCAACCGACGAAACCCAAGGACTACTCCTGGCAGGTATCCTCTGACAACGTGACCTACAGCACCGTCGCCGGCGCGGCGAACAACGGGGCGGCCGACGTCACCGACACCTTCGTGGCCCAACCCAACGTGAATTACCTCAGGCTCCGGGTCACGCAGCCCGGCTCCTCGAGAAGCAGGGTGAGGATTTCAACCCTCGAGGCGATCGGCAGCAAGGTCACCTCCACGGGGACGATCAGCTCCGGGGGGAGCGCCTTGACCCGGAAGGTCACGCAAACCCTGGTTGCCGATGATGGATCGCCGGAGAGCCAGAAGGCCTATCTCGAGCCGGATTGGAGCGAGTGAGAACGGATGAGAACCCAGCGGATTCTCGCCTTGGACCTGGGGAGGTTCGCCCTCAAGGGGATCGCGGCCGAGCGGGCCGATTCAAAGTGGGTGGTGACCCGGGTGGCGCTCCTTGAACCGCCGCCGGCGGGAGGGCCAGAGGCGGCGCTGAAGCAGCTCCTCGGCAAGATGCCCCGCGACCGTTGGACGGAGGTGGTCTCGGTGGTGGACGACCCGTTCCTGACCCTGCGGCAGCTCTCCATCCCTCCGATGCCGGAGGGGGAACGGCGGGGGGCCGTCCAGTGGGAGATCCATTCCGCCCTGTCCCTTCCTCCGGAGGAGATCATCCTCGACTTTGAACCCCTCGGGGAAACGGAGGGGCCGCAGAAGAAGGTCCGTCTGCTGGCCGGCGCGGCCCCAGCCTCGGTGATCCAGCAGCACCTGAGCCTGCTGGGCGGAGCAGGGCTTCAACCGACCCATCTGATCCCCAGGGGGGCCGCCATCGCCGCCTGGTTTCGCCACCTTCGGCCCGCCCCAGAGGGACCGGTGGCCTTGCTCGATCTGGGGGGATTCTCCTGCGAGTTCCTCGTCATCGAGGGGAAGGAGCTCCTGTTCAGCCGGAAGATCCCCGTGGCCGGCTCTGACTTCACCAAGGGGATCACCGCCGCCCTCATGACCCCTCAGGGCCAGGTGAGCCTGAGCGAGACCGACGCGGAGGCCCTGAAGCGCCGGATCGGGATCCCTCAAACGGATCTGGCGGAGGCCGGGCTCAAGGGGATCTCCGGCGTTCAGCTCTTGGGCCTGATCCGAGGCCCCCTGGAACGGTTGGCGCTGGAGGTGGAGCGTTCCATGGCCTTCTACGGGGAAACCACAGGAAGGCCTGCGGTGACGGAGCTGATCCTCGTCGGCGGGGGGGCCCATCTGAAGGGCCTGCCCTCTTGGCTGAAGGAACGCCTCCGGATCCCGGTCACGGTCCCGGACCCTCTTCAAGGGATCTCCCACCTGCCCGCAGCGCTCGAGGGGCTGGCGGCGGGGCAGAGCCTCTCTCTCGTCCCCGCCATCGGGGCATGTCTCTCAGCCGGCTCCGGCATGAACCTGCTCCCTGCCGAGGTAAAGGCGGCCGCCAAGAGCCGGGTGAAACGGGCGGCGCTGACCGGAATCTGGACCGCGGCGATATTAGCGGTCGCCCTCATCCGGATCGGGATCGGGGTCGCCCAATTGAGCGTGGACCGGCAGACCGCCGCCCTGAGGGTGGAACGGGAGGCCCTGTCGGGCCAGATCTCCCAGGCCAAGGCGGCGCTGGAGATCCAGGAAGAGCAGCGTCAGCAGCCGCTCTGGGAGGAGGCGTTCAAGGAGCTCAGCCAGGTTCTCCCCCCGGAGGTTTACCTTCAGGAGCTTGACCTAGACGGGCGGCAGCTTCTTCTTCGGGGAAGGGTCCGGGAGCTGGGCCGCCCCGCGGACTCGATTCTCCCCGAGCTGATGCGAGCGCTGGGGGAGGGCCTGTTTACCCAGGTGCGGCTCAACTCGACCCGACGGAGGGAGGATGAATCAAGGGAAACGGAGTTTGAAATCAGATGCCTTCTGAGATGACCCGGGCCGGTCTATTCCCCTTTTTGGGAGAGTGGAGGAAGCGCCATCCCCGTCTGCTGTCGGCTCTCTGCGCGGCCGGATTCCTGCTCCTCGTCTGGGCGGTCTACCTCCCCGCGCTGAAGGCCCTGCGGCGATCCCACAGCGAATGGGCCCAATTGAAGGCAGAGGTGGCGGAGGAGCGCAGGGTCGTTGACCCCTTCCGCAAAGGATCCATCCCGACGCCTCCTCCCCTGGAGGCGTTGCCGACGGTGCTGGAGAGCCTCAACGCCGCGGCCCGGTCGAAACAGATCCAGTTCCTGCAGGTGGCCCCGGGCAAGGTGCGGCGCGGGGTGTCTGCGGAAACAAGCATCCTCCCTGTCGATTTGTACCTGGAAGGGGGATATCGTTCCATCGGGGAATTCTTAAGCGGCTTGAGCCGGACCCCCTCCCTGGAGGGGACCTTCGTGCGCCAGGTGGCGATCGGGCGTCAGGAGCAGATGCTCCCGCTCCTGCGGGCCCGGGTCTCGATCGAGCTTACTTTAAGCGGAGCGACGGATGGATAGCCCCTCGAGGCAGCGGCTCATCCTGGGGCTGTTGGGCGGCCTCGTGGCGGTCACCTGGACCTACGGACTGCTGGCAACCCCGGCCCGATCCAAACGGCCCGCGGCCGCCGCCCCGCAACGGTCCCAGACCCAAGAACCGAAATCCGAGATCTCAAGACCTCAGGCCCTCAGGTCCCGCTACGCCGAATGGGGAGTCAATCCGTTCGAGATGGAACGCCGGACATCGGCCCCCACCTCACCCGCCGGGGAGAGGGCCGGTCATTGGGTCAAGGGGATCCTCTGGGACGCCAACGTTCCCTCCGCCATCGTGGACGGACGGCTGGTCAGCGTGGGAGATCATGTGGATGGATGGCGGGTGATCGAGATCCAGAAGGACCGGGTGGTCCTCTCCAATGGAGAGAGCACCCAGACCTTAACCGTGGAGTAACCAATCGATGACGAAAGAGCGTCCGAAGGTGTTGCTGGTGGATGACGACGTGGAGCTGTTGGATTCCCTGAAGGAGTACCTGGAGAGGCAGGGCTACGCGGCCCTGACCGCTGGAAACGGCGACGCGGCCCTTCAGGCGGCCCGGGAGGGGTCGCCGGATCTGATCCTGCTCGACCTGACCCTGCCGAAGCTGAGCGGGCACAAGGTGCTCAGGCTCCTGAAGGCGGACGCCTCTCTAAGCCAGATCCCGATCGTCGTGATCACCGGGCGAGCCGCGGAGGAGGACCGTTCCCTGGCCACAAGCCTGGGAGCCAACGCCTTCCTCGTCAAGCCGATCGACCCGAGCACGCTGCTGTCGCAAATTTCTGCCTTCTTGAAGCCCGGAATCGTGTAAACTTAGAGTAGAGGTATTTGGGGAGACTGACAAAGGCAAACCAGTCGTAAGGCTGGGACGTCCCGAAAGGGACCCCGCAGGATAGATTGGCAAAGCAAATCTTGCGGGGCAAAGCTACCGGTCCCCCTCGTCTTGCGAAGCAAAACGAGGCAGGGGACAGCGGGGCCGCCAAAGCTCTCGAGGGAAAGAGGCCCCTCGTGGGCCTCCTTTTTATGCCGAACCAGCTCTCCCACAACGATAAGGAGAGGGGTTCGGAATGGATCCGAGATGGAAGAAAGCCCTGGCAATCGGATGGATGATAGCCGCCCTGTGCGCCTGGCCGATGCCCCAGGTCGCTTCCGAACCAGGCCGGGGGCAAAACTCCCTGGAAGCGATCGCCCGGTCCTGCGCCACCCCCGAACAGCTTGCCCGGTTCCTCCAGGCAAAGATTTCTTTCCAGGATGACGCGCGCCAGTTTGGGCGGCCCGATTATTGGCAGGATCCGGAGGAGCTGCTGACCCGCGGCAAAGGGGACTGTGAGGATTACGCCCTGTTGGCCCAGGCGGTCCTGAGCCGTCAGGGGATCGAGGCCTTCGTCTTCAGTCTCTACGGCGAAGGGGGATACGCCCACACGGTCTGCGTCTTCGAGGAAGATGGGGGCTACAACGTTATCAATGAGGACCGGCTGATCCGATACCGGGCCCGCTCACTTCAGGAGCTTGCCACCGAGCTGTATCCCCGTTGGATATGGGGAGCTGTCGCTCAAAAGACTGGTCATCGGGGGCGGGCGGGCCGCCAGATCTTGAGGTCCTAAGAGCCGGCTGTTAGTGGCCGCCGCCGGCGTTGCCGCCGCCGGCGTTGCCGCCCCCAGCGTTGCCGCCCGAGTTGCCGCCGGCGTTGCCACCGCCGGCATTGCCCCCGGAGTTGCCGCCGGCGTTGCCGCCTGAGTTGCCGCCGGCGTTACCACCGCCGGCATTGCCCCCGGAGTTGCCGCCGGCGTTGCCACCCCCAGCGTTGCCGCCCGAGTTGCCGCCGGCGTTGCCGCCCCCGGCGTTGCCCCCGCTATTTCCGCTACTCCCTGTGCCCCCGCCAGAAGAAACGGTTCCCCCACCAGTACTCCCAGGAGCCACGACAACCCCCCCCAGGCTGCTTCCGGAGGTGGCAGAGGCGAAATTCCCGGAGAGGGCCCCGCCGGTATCCAATTGAGGGTCCAGCCCGGGAAGGAGCGCCCCTCCCGCCCCCAGGTCCCCTCCAGCAACCTTCTCCTCCGCAGGTTCCCCGGCTGTCGGGGGCAACAGGGTCTCCGCGCCGCTGCCAAAGAGAAGGTCCGCCCGGAGATCCCTCTGCGATGCCTGTCCCCGATCGGAATCAGCCCAGACGGGCCGTCCCACCCCGGCCAGCGCGACTGCCGCCAGGATCAGCCCGATCCTGCCGACCCTTTGAATGCCTCCTCGGATGATCTCCATGCTCCTCCTCCCTGACAGGTAAGAGCCTTTTTACCTTCTACTCAAAGTATACCTGACGAAATGGGTAAAAGTGGAAAATTAGAAGAGGAGCTCGACCCCCGCCAGATGCCGGTCGTACTCGAAGAAATCGTTCCGGTTCTTCGCCCGGATGAACCGCCAGAAGATCTGGCTGACGAGCCTCGGGTGAAGGGGAACCGTCAGCCCCACAAAGAAGTCCCACTGGGTATCCAGGCGGCGGCGCTGGTCCAGGTTGGAGAGGGAGGAGAAGCGGGGATACCGGTTCCGGAGGAACCCGACGGCCAGATCGGCTTCGACCCGCCGGGTCACAGGGGTATGGAGGCCGACCCGCGTCGCCGTCCCGCGGCTCTCGAAGTTCCCTCCCCTCGTCCTGGCGTCCCGGTACCCCTGGGACAGAACCAGGTACCTCCGGAGATCGGCGGTGTAGAGGTATTGAGCCGCCTCCACCTCCTCATAGAGCCCGTCGCGCGAGGTCTGCGGAGGATTCGAGCCGTCCGGCCCGAAGTTGGCCCACTCCAATCGGTTCGTCAGAACGGTGCGGGTCCGGGGGCTGAGGCGCGCGTCCGCCGAAAAGGTCACCCGATTGGAGGCGGAGAAGAGATTCCCTTCCAGGAAGCCGAAGATCAGGTCGTAGCGGCCTTCGGCCCAGAGATCATGCCCGGCGAACGACGTTTTCCGATAGCCGTCCAGGGCGAGCTCCTGCGAGGTGAAGTTGAGATCGTCCAGATCATCGTCGTGGAAACTCTGGCGGGCCGTGTAGAGAAGATCCAGCACCCGGTTTCGTCTCCGGATCGCCCGGTAGCCGGTCTGAAGATTGAGGGAAAATCGATCCGCATTCCGGTCGCCGGCAACGGCCAAGGCCTTCTCACCCGGCTTTAGGGTGACGTTGGAATCCCATTCCCAGCCGGCGCTTCCCCTCAAGAACCAGCGCCTGAGAAAGGTTCCGCCTCCCAGAAGGGGCCTGAAACGCTCCAGGGCCGCCTGGGCCCAATCCCGGTACGGAGCCCCCTCGCTGTGCCGGAGGACCCATTCCCACTCCTCCACCGCCCGCTGGGTCTCACCGGCGCGGGCGTAGGCCTGGCCTAGGAAGTATCGGGTGGGGAGATGCCGGGGATCCGACTTCAGGACCTCTCGAAATTGGGCGATCGCCTCTCTGGAACGACCGAGCCGGTCCAAGGTGATGGCCCGGTAGCGAAGCAGAAGCGGATCCTTGGGGTATCGGGCCAGAAGCGGCTCCAGCCCCTTCAGCGCCGCCTCGAGATCCCCCGCCTGGAACGACGCGGCGAAGGGGCTGGCCTGGAATTCCTCGATCGAGATTCCCTGCGACTTCTCGGATTTGTCTAAAGCAACCGCAGGGGTGCTGAGAAGGAGCGCACCCCCGATCATGAAAAGAGAAGAGGCGATGACCGCTTTCATCGCCTTTACTGGCTCTGAGGGGGCTCTTGCTTGAACTCCGGCCTGGGCTCCGAGGAAGAGGGCTGGGATCTCTTCGAAGGCTCCTCCGCTGGGTTCATCCGCTCATCGATCACCGACTCCCGGGAAGGCCTCTGATTTCCCCAGCCCCTGCAGCCGCTCACGGCCAGAAGCACCATGATGAACCAGAACCAAGGAGCCGAACGCCGCATGGCCTTACCATAGCGCTTCCCTGGCCTGCCTGTCAATTGGAAGAGCGGTTGAAATGTGGTATAGTGTGGATCCTCCCCGATGGACTCAGGCAAACCCAATTCACCCGGACGAATATCAGAGCTAAGGGAGGATTGAGATGGCTGTTGTCTGGTCCGTCGTGGCAATGGTGTTGGGGCTCCTGCCTGGAAGCGCCGGTCACCGCGAGATCCACCCTCCCCCCTTGGAAAGGAGCTTCGCCCCTTCCCAGCAACCGCTCGCAGACTTAAGCCGGATCCATTGCGAGGAGTTCCTCCTGGAGCAATCTGTTTAGAGCCGGCTTGCGCCCCCCTTCCCTCTGCGCGGCGCTGGGCTGCGGCCTTTCCCTGGCGCTGAGCCTGGCCCCGGTTGACGCCGCCGAGACCCGCTCCACCGACCTGGGCGCTCATCCCCTGACCTACACGATCGACTGGCTCTCCGCCACCAAGGCTCACGTGACGGCCCGGCTGGTGATTCCCTCGGACGCGGATCGGGTCTGGGCGGTCTTGACCGACTACGATCACCTGGCGGAGTTCGTCCCTTACCTGTCCGATTCCCGACTGACCAGGAGAGAGGCCAACCCTCTGATCCTTCACCAGGAAGGAGGGCTCTGGTTCCCCTTCTACCAGCTCAGGAGTCGGGTCGATTTCGAAGTCAGGGAAGAACCGAGGGAGGCAATCCTCTTTAAGGCGGTGGGGGGAGACTTCCGTGTCTATGAAGGGAGCTGGCGCCTTTCGAAGGTGGCCGAGGGGACCGGCCTCGCCTATGAGGCGACCATCGAGCCTGACTTCTGGGTCCCCCGATGGCTGCTATGGGATCTGGAGCGGCAAATCCTGAAGGGGACCTTCCGAGCTATCCTCCGGCGCTGCCGGCGGGAGGAAGCCCCGCTTCGCGGGACATCCCTGGATAGAAGCGTGGAGGAAGAGGCTACTCCTGAATCGTCACCTGCTTCATGACGACGTCGGCCCGTGGCTTGTCCATGGCATCCCGTTCGACGGCGGCAATCCGCTCGGCAACCTCCTGCCCCTCCACGACCTTGCCGAAGATGGAATGCTTGCCGTCCAGCCACGGGGCCGGCGCCAGGGTGATGAAGAACTGGCTCCCGTTGGTGTCGGGGCCGGCGTTGGCCATGGAGACGGTGCCGGGGGCGTCGTGCTTGAGATCCGGGGAGAATTCATCCTTGAAGGTGTAGCCTGGCCCGCCCCGCCCCGTCCCCGTCGGGTCTCCGGTCTGGATCATAAAGCCGGGGATCACCCGGTGGAAGATGATCCCGTTGTAGAATCCCTTCTTCGCCAGCGTCACAAAGTTCTCGACGGTCCTCTGGGCCTTGTCCCTGTACAGCTCGATCACGATCCGCCCCTGGGTGGTCTCGACGACCGCCCTGGGCCGCGTCCCTTGACCTTCCGCGCTCGGCATAGAAAGGGAAACTCCCGTCAGAAGGATTCCCAGAAGAACGGCTGGCTGAATGAATCCCCGCATGTCACGAGCAGCCTGAGGTCGCGCCGCAGTTGAAGCATTTGTAGCAGTTGCCGGAACGGATCATCATCGCCCCGCAGTCCGGGCAGGGGGGGGCGTCCACCTGACCCTGGAAGGACTGGGTCTGGATCGCCTGGCGGCTCGGCTCCATCGACGAGGTAGTGCCGGCCGTCGGTGTCGGAACCGTGACGTCGGCCTGCTTGGCGGCCAGGTCCGTGACGGTGGCGGAAGGCTGCGGCTGCTTGTCGGCCGGAAGGAATTTGAGCGCCATCCAGCGGAACAGGTAGTCGAGGATCGACTGGGCGAACCGGATCTGCGGGTTGGAGGTGATCCCGGCCGGCTCGAACCGCATGTGGCTGAACTTCTTCACCAGCGCCTCCAGCGGCACCCCGTACTGGAGGGCGAGCGAGATCGCCGTGGCGAAGGCGTCGAGGAGGCCGGAGATCACGGTCCCCTCCTTCGACATCACGATGAAGATCTCCCCCGGCTTGCCGTCCTCGTAGAGGCCCACCGTCAGGTAGCCGTCGTGGCCGGCGATGGAAAACTTGTGGGTGATCGCCTGCCGCTCGTCGGGGAGATACCGCCGGTGCGCCGAGGCGCCTGGCGGGGCGACCGCCGGCGATGGAAGGTGCTTGGCCGGACCCGTCGCCGCCGCCTCGGCCTCCGGCTCATCCGCGGCCTCCTCCTTGCCCTGCTCCTTCTTCTTCCCGGTGGAAAGGGGCTGCACCCGCTTGGAGCCGTCCCGGTAGATGGCGATCGCCTTGACCCCCGCCTTCCAGGCCTCGATGTAGGTCTGCATGATCTCCTCGATGGTGGCCTCGGCCGGCACATTTACCGTCTTGGAGATGGCCCCGCTGATGAACGGCTGCACCGCCCCCATCATCCGCACATGGCCCATGTAATGGATGGAACGGCTCCCCTTGACCGGCTTAAAGGCGCAGTCGAAGACCGGCAGATGCTTCGGATCCAGCCCTGGGGCCCCTTCGATCGTCTCCTCCTTGTTGAGATAATCGCAGATCCCCTTGATCTGGTCCTGCGAGCAGCCGAGCCTCTTCAAGGCCCCCGGGACGGTGCCGTTGACGATCTTCATCAGCCCGCCGCCGACCAGCTTCTTGTACTTGATCAGGGCGATGTCCGGCTCCACTCCGGTCGTGTCGCAGTCGAGCATAAAGCCTATGGTGCCCGTGGGGGCCAGCACCGTCACCTGGGAGTTCCGTATCCCCTGGACCGTCCCCAACCGCAGCGCCTCCTCCCAGGCATGGGCGGCCGCGGCGAACATCTCCTCCGGGACCAGCCGGTCATCCACCCGGATCAGGGCATCCCGATGCATCCGGATGACGCCCAGCTGGGGCTCCCGGTTCTTGGCGAACCCGGCGTACGGCCCCTTCACCCCGGCGACCTCGGCGGAGGTCCGGTAGGCCTCACCGCAGGTCAGGGCGGTGACGGTGGCGGCGTAGGCCCGGCCCTCGTCCGAATCGTAGGGAATCCCCAGGGACATGAGGAGCGCCCCCAGGTTCGCGTAGCCCAGCCCCAATTGCCGGTAGCTTTTCGAATTCTCAGCGATTTTCGAAGTCGGGTAAGAAGCGTTATCCACAAGGATGTCCATGGCAATGACCGTTGTCCTTACCGCCGCCCGGAAATCAGCGATCCGGAACCGACCCTCCTCGTCGACGAACCGCATCAGGTTGAGGGAGGCCAGGTTGCAGGAAGAGTCGTCTAAACTCATGTATTCGGAGCAGGGGTTCGAGGCGTTGATCCGGCCGGTGTGGGGGCAGGTGTGCCACCGGTTGATCGTCGTGTCGAACTGCATCCCGGGATCGCCGCAGTGCCAGGTGGCCTCGGCGATGAGGCGCATCATATCCCGGGCCCGGTTCGACTGGATCGGCTTGCCGGAGACGACCGACTTGAGCTCCCACGGCCCATCCTCCACCACCGCCCGCATGAACTCGTCGGTCGCCCGGACGGAGTTGTTGGCGTTCTGGAAGAAGACGCTGGAGTAGGCCTCCCCGTCGATGGAGGAGTCGTAGCCGGCATCCACCAGGGTCCAGGCCTTCTTCTCCTCCTGCCATTTGCAGCGGATGAACTTCTCGACGTCCGGATGGTCGGCGTTCAAGACCACCATCTTTGCCGCTCTTCTCGTTTTTCCGCCGGACTTGATCACGCCGGCGGAGGCATCCGCCGCCCTCATGAAGGAGACCGGCCCGGAGGCGGTCCCCCCGCCGGCCAGATGCTCCTTGGAGGAGCGGATCGGGGACAGGTTCACCCCGGACCCGGAGCCGTACTTGAAGATCATCCCCTCCACCCGATACCAATCCAGGATCGAATCCATCGTGTCCTGCACGGAGAGGATAAAACAGTTGTGGACGAGCACCGAGTTCGTCAGATAACGGCCGCTGGCCGTTTGGATATCATAGACTTCCATCTCACCCATCGGTTCAATGGAGGCGATCGTTGAAAATCTAATCTCCGGACATTTCTTCCATTTGAATTCCTCGTCGTCCACCGTTATGAATTCTACGGTTAACGACCGATTGGTTCCTCCCTTGTACTGGCCAACAAAACCATCGGCTTGCAACCAACCCGCCAGCGCCGCCTCTGAAACCGCGTTGGCCTGCGCGGGGGGAGTCACCGTCTTAGCCGCGTGCGCATACACCCGCATCAACATGCCGGGCTCAAGCTGGTCGACCCGATGCCACTCCACTCGGTGGGTCCTGCGGACTGGGTGAGCGCAGACGAGATGGTCCCCGGTGGCCTCGACCGTGAAGCCATCGTTTAAACGAATCCGATAGACCGGCTTTCGCCCGTTGCTCTTGACCGCCACGACTTGAGTCAGTCCCTGGTCGTCGTAAACGGGCAACCCAATGAGGTTCTTTTCCACGATCTCTCCAATTGGAATGAGACCGTGGCTGGTATTGATGAGAGCGTGATGGGGCTGGCAGGCGCTGCACTGGGGCTTGGGCTCGATCCCGACATTGAACCAGACGGGGGAATTGAAGGAGGCCTTCTGCATCAGCAAAAGGTGCGTCAGCTCGGCGCGGAAATTCTCCGCCTCCTCGGGGCCGGCGAAGGTGCGGTCCTTGATCCCCCAATCGGTGATCGTGTTGACCACCCGGGAGATCAGCTGCTTCACCGACGACTCCCGCTGAGGGGTCCCCAACGGGCCGCGGAAATATTTGGAGACGACCACGTTGGTGGCGGTCTGCGACCAGAAGCTGGGGATCTCCACCTGGGCCTGCTCGAACACCGTCTCCCCCTGCTCGTTGGCGATCGAGGCGGTCCGCAATTCCCAGGTGACCTCCCGGAACGGATCCGATCCGGGCGCGGTGAAGTAACGGGGGATCGTGAGGCCCTTGGTGCCGGCGTGAGGGGTGGAGCTGTCGGCCCGTCCGGAATCCTCTTGCCCAAGGGAGAGCAGTCCCAACGTCACGGGGTTGGCGTCCTTCATCATGACGAAACTCCTCTTCTGCTGCAGGGGGACGGCTCTCCTTAGGAAGGAGAGGCCCTCCATCGCCTGATCCGCTACCGATATTCCCTGATTGAGAAACGCGCCGTTTGCCCTTCAGGAGACCCTGCGTGAGGAGGGATTTTCCTCGGGGAGCTGTAGGAAGGAATCCACGAATCCACTGTTGCTTTGAGGAGGACCTGGTCTGCCCGTCGTTGAACAGGCCGACGAGGGCCTCACTCTCTCTTCGCTCCCTGCCTCCACAAGATCTTGAGGGCAACTGTCCTTGTACCGCAACCGGCTGTGCCTTGTCAAGCGGAAATTACGGGGAAAATTACAGGGAAACCTGCGGCCTCTACCGACTCTTGCGGGAGTAATTAGGCGAAGACCAGGACGGAATCCTTGAGGGGCTTGTACAGCAGCACCACCGAGCCGGCCTTCAAAAGACGCTTAAGCTGCAATTCTTGGAGAAGGCGGGGCGTTACTTGAGAAACGGTTTCCTCATGGGTTCGGATGAGTGCCTGGTCCGGCCGGACGGAGACCGATTCATCTGCGATCACCCGGTAGGCGTCGGCGGCGCTCTCCACGTATCGGATGATGCGAGCGGTTTCCAACCGGCTGAGATTCTCCCTGATCTTACCCTCCCACTCCTTCTTGACGAAGACCGGGATCCCCTGCGCCTCATGGCAGGCAAAAGTGCGAGGATTTTTGAGAAGCGAAATGACTTGATAATGGGTCATCTACAATGTAAAATGCCCGCATGATAGACAGAACGATCCGCGCCAGGATCGCGGCCGGCTCCAAACACCTCCTGTTGCTGGGCCCGCGGCAGGTGGGGAAGTCTACCCTCGTCCGATCCCTGAATCCCAGTCGCGTCATCAATCTGATGGACGAAGCCCTGTATCTGGCCTACTCCAAAGATCCGGGAAGACTCCGCCGGGAAATGTTGGCGCAACCCAAGCCGGGTCTGGTCGTACTCGACGAGATCCAGCGGGTGCCGGCGCTGCTGAATGTGGTCCAGGCCCTTTTGGACGAGGGGGTACGCCACCGGTTTATCCTGACCGGCTCCAGCGCCCGAAAACTAAGACGCGGGCAGGCGAATCTCCTTCCCGGAAGAATTGTCCTGGAGTATCTGGATCCCCTCTCCTTCTGGGAACTGGGTTCCCGATTCGATCTGGAAAAGGCGCTGCGAATCGGATCTATTCCGGGAATCTATCTGGATCCCACCCAAGGGC
>JACPXU010000024.1 GCA_016196375.1 Candidatus Omnitrophota bacterium
ACCTGATCACCGTCGCCTCCGAATCCGAAACAGGCCGGCGGCTTCGGCTAGAGGAAGCCTCACCACGGCCCTCCGGCCAGATAGGGATTGACCAGGTCCGGGCGCTCGAGGGCTGGATGGGTCCCACCCCTCATTCGGGACGCTGGAAGGTGGCCATTCTCGACGGGGCGGACTCCCTGACCGAGCAGGCCGCCCACGCCTGTCTGAAACTCCTCGAGGAACCGCCGGAGAAAAGCATTCTCCTGCTGATCGCCACCGCCCTTCATCGGCTGCCGGCCACGCTGGTCTCCCGATGCCATCTGGTTCGCTGCGCCCCGCAGGGGATCGGCAGGGTGGCCCGGTTCCTTCAGGAGGATGAGCGGCTGGATCCGGCCTTAAGCGGGATGCTGGCCACCTGCGCCGGCGGCCGGTTGGGGCTGGCCCTGAGGTTCCATCGGGAAGAGCGGCTGTCGGCCAAGAACGCGGCGATAGATCAGCTTCTCAAGGGCTGGCGGGAGGGGGCCGTCGAGGTTCCTCTGGGGAACGCCCCCCGGCCGGAGGTGCAGGAGTCGCTCGATTGGCTGGCCGCCTGGTGGCGGGATCTGCTGGTCCTCTCGTTGGGCGGGGATCCGGCCTGGCTGATCCATCAGGACCGCCTGTGGGAGATACAGAAGGAGGCGGGAGGCTTGCCCTTGGTTGAGGAACTCCTGGAGCGGATCGAGCGGGCCTACTGGGTCCAGGAGGCGATCCAGAGGAACGCCTCACCCCGGATCGGCCTGGCCGCTCTGTTGAGCCGATGAGCCGGTTCTACCTGACGACCCCGCTCTACTACGTGAACGCCCGGCCGCACATCGGCCATGCCTACACGACGATCGTGGCCGACACCCTCGCCCGGTGGCATCGCCAGCGAGGGGAGGAGGTGTTCCTCCTGACCGGCACCGACGAGCATGGGGGGAAGATCGCCCAGGCGGCGGCCAAGGCCGGTCTCCCGCCGAAGGCCTTCGCCGACCAGACCTCCGAGACCTTCAAGGCCCTCTGGAAGAAGCTGGGGATCTCCTACGATCACTTCATTCGGACGACGGACACTGCCCACGAGCGGGTCGTCCAACAGGTGCTCGAGAGGCTCAAGCCCCAACTGGAATTGGGAACCTACACTTTCTGGTACTGCGTTCCCTGCGAGACCAGCTTCGGCCTGAACGAGGTGGACAGTTCCAAGGCGGTCTGCCCCCAGTGCCAGCGGCCCATCACCCAGGTGGAGGAGGAGGATTATTTCCTCCCACTGGAGAAACACCGGTCCTGGCTGAAGGAACAGATCGAACGGAATCCCGACTTCGTCATCCGCCCCGCGAGCCGCCGGAACGAGGTGCTGGCGATGCTTGAGAAGGAGCTACCGGACCTCTGCATCACCCGCCCGAAGGAGCGGGTCTCCTGGGGGATCCAGGTCCCTTTCAGCCCGGGCCATGTCACCTACGTCTGGTTCGACGCCCTTTTGAACTACGTGAGCGCCCTCGGCTGGCCCGATGGGGAGAAGTTCCGGCTCTACTGGGAGGAGACCGGCGCCGTCCACCTTGTGGGCAAGGACATCATCCGTCACCACTGCCTCTACTGGCCGATCATCCTCCACGCGGCCGGGATCCGGCCTCCCCGGATGGTTTTCGCCCACGGCTGGTGGCTGGTGAAGGGAGAGAAGATGTCGAAGTCGAAAGGGAACATCGTGGAGCCGGAGGCGGTGGTCTCGGCCTACGGGCTGGATCCGTTCCGCTATTTTCTCCTCAGGGATGTTCCCTTCGGCGAGGATGGGGTCTTCTCCGAGGAGGCGCTGGTGAAACGGATCAACGCGGACCTGGCCAACGACCTGGGCAACCTCGTCTACCGGACCCTCACCATGCTGGAGAAGCATCTGGGGGGGCGGATCCCGGCGAGGAGCTCAGCGGCGGGCCTCACCCTGGCAAAGGATTTTTATGATACCTGGCAGAAGATGACCAATTTCCTATCGGCGATGCTCCCGTCGGAGGCCTTAAAGGCATTGTGGGAGCTGATCAATAAGGCGAATCAGTCTGTCGAGATAAAGGCCCCCTGGAGGCTGGCGAAGGAGGGACGTAGAGAGGAGCTGGAGGCCTTTCTCTACGATCTGGCGGAGGCGCTGAGGGTCGTTTCCTTGTTCTTGTGGCCTTTCCTGCCGACGACGGCGGAGGCGATCTGGAGGCAGATGGGGTTTCAGGGCCTGCTTTCCAGCGAGAGGCTCCCCGCGGCGCTGGAGACCCCGATCCCCGCGGGGCAGATGGTCCGGAAGGAGCCGCCCCTTTTTCCCCGGCTGGAGTGAGCCGGTACTACCGGGAGTTTCCTCCCGAGTGTGAACGGTGCTTGTGCGCGGTGATCGTCAGCTTCCCTTCTCGGATCGCCTTCAAGGTCGCTTCGACCACCTTCGAATCAAACTGAGCTCCGGCGCAGCTCTTGATCTCCGCGGCCGCCTCCTCCAGCGAGACCCGCTGGCGGTACGGCCGCTCAGAGGTCATGGCGTCCAAGGCGTCGGCCACCGCGATGATCCTGGCCTCGAGGCGGATCTGCTCCCCTTTAAGCCCCTTCGGGTAACCGGACCCGTCCCACCGCTCATGCTCCTGGTGGACCATCTCGGTGATGTCCTTCATGAAGGTGAGCGGCTCCAGGATCCGGGCGCCCCAGACCGGGTGCTGCTTGACGATCTCCATTTCCTCCGGGGTGAGCGGTCCCGGTTTCGTCAGGATCGAGTCGGGGATGGCGATCTTGCCCAGGTCGTGGAGCTCGCATCCCTGGCGCAGCCGCTCTATCCGCTGCTTGGATAAGCCGAGCTCATCGGCGATGGCCACGGCGTAGGCGGCGACGTTGTGGGAATGGCCGAACAGGTACAGGTCCTTGGCGCTCATCGATTCCACCAGGGCGGTGACCGTTTCCAGGTAGGTCTGCTGGAGTTTCTGATGGATCGCCTCGAGGGAGGTGGTCCGGTCCGCGACCTTCCCCTCCAGCCGGATGTTCCAGGCGAGGACCTGGGCCTTGAGTTCCTCCAGCTCCTTGGTCCGGTCCCGAAGCCTCTTGGAGAGGAGACGCAGGTAGAGGAGGGCCCCTCCCAAGCCGGCCAGGAGCAGGCCGATCCCGATCCATTCGAGAAGGTTTACCCCGTCGAGAGGGTTTGTCATGAAGGCCGCTTCCGCGACATAGTATACTATATCTCTCGATGGCCCCACGGATGATCTATCTCGACTACAACGCCACCTCTCCGCTCAGGCCGGAGGCCCGCCAGAGGATGCTCCATCTGCTGGAGGAGGCCTTCGGGAACGCCTCCAGCCTCCACCAGAAGGGCCGCCAGGCCAGGGCCGTCGTCGAGGAGGCGAGGGCCCGGCTGCTGGCCGCCCTGGGGGATCCGCGGGGGCAGATCGTCTTCACCTCGGGGGGGACCGAGGCGGACAACCTGGCCCTCAAAGGGGTGGCGCGGGCGAACAGGCAAAAAGGGGATCACCTCATTGTCTCCTCGGTGGAGCATCACGCGGTGCTCCACGCAGCGCAGTCGCTCGCCGAGGAGGGGATCCGGGTCACCCTGCTCCCTGTGGATCACCGGGGCCTGGTGGATCTCCAGTTCCTTCAGGGGGCGATCACCCCGAAGACGGTGCTGATCTCCGTGATGCACGCCAACAACGAGGTCGGGGCCGTCCAGCCGATCGAGGCGATCGGGCGGATCGCCAGGGAACGGGGGGTCCTGTTTCACACCGACGGCGTGCAGTCCTTCGGCAAGCTGCCGCTCGACGCCCGCGAAGCCGGCGCCGATCTGGTTTCCCTCTCCGCCCATAAGATCGGGGGGCCCAAGGGAGTGGGGGCCCTCTATCTGCGCCAGGGGCTGCGGATCGCCCCGCTCATCCACGGCGGGCCCCATGAGCACAGCCTCCGTGCCGGCACCGAGAACGTGGCCGGGATCGGAGGGATGCAGGCGGCGCTGGAGGCGGCCCTTGACGAGCGGAGGGACGGGGCCGCGGGAAGGGTCGAGGGGCTGCGGAACAGGTTGGAGGAGGGGCTGAAGGAGCGGGTGCCCGACCTCCTGGTGAACGGCCAGGGGGTGCCGCGCCTGCCCGGCACCTTGAACGCCAGCTTCCGGGGCTGCCACGGGGAGACCCTGCTCATGGCCTTCGATCTGGCCGGGATCGCCGTCTCCACCGGATCGGCCTGCTCCTCCGGTTCCACGGAGCAGTCCCACGTATTGGCCGCGATGGGGCTGGAGGCCTCTTCGATTGAAGGCTCGATTCGTTTCTCGCTGGGGTGGGGGACGACCGGGGAGGAGATCGGGGAGTGCCTTGAGAGGATCCCTCCCATCGTGGAACGGGTTCGAAGAGCGGCTGTGAGCCGTGAGGGTTGAGCCATGAGCCATCTCATCGACACCCATTGTCACCTCCATCGGGCCGAGTTCGATCCGGACCGGGAGGCGATCCTGGAGCGCGCCCGGGCCGCGGGGGTCACCACCCTGTTGGACCCGGCCACCGACCTGCCGTCGAACCGGAGGGTGGTGGCCTTGGCCCGGGAGCACGCCGAGGTGTACGCCGCGGTGGGGATCCATCCCCATGACGCGGCGCAGCTGACGCCGGAGGCCCTGGAGGAGCTGACCCGGCTGGCCGCCGAGGAGAAGGTGGTGGCGATCGGGGAGATTGGGCTGGATTACTATCGGGATCTCTCCCCGCGCGAGGTTCAGAGGAGCGCCTTGCGGCAGATGCTGGGATTGGCCCGCCGATCGCGCAAGCCGGTGATCCTCCACTGCAGGGAGGCCTACGAGGACCTCTTCTCGATCCTGCGGGAATCCCTCGAGGTCCCGATCCGGGGCCTCCTTCACTGTTTCGCCGGGACCGCCGAGATCGCCGACCAGGCCCTTGAGATGGGGCTCGACATCTCCTTCGCCGGGAACCTGACCTTCCCGAAGGCCGATCCGCTGAGATCCGTCGCCAAGAGGGTCCCGCTGGACCGGATCCTCCTGGAAACCGACGCCCCCTTTCTGGCTCCGCAGGCCTACCGGGGCAAGCGGAACGAACCGGCCTTCTTGACGGAGCTCGTGAATACCTGGGCCCAGATCCGCGGGTTGACGGCGGAAGAGCTGGCCCGGGCGACCAGTGAGAATTCCGCTCGGCTCTTCGGGATCGGCTGAGGGAGATCGGATGCTCTCGCTCTCGAGGCTGGGGGAGAAGGGGCTGATCCGGCGGATCGCCCGGCGGGTCCGAGTCGACTCCGCCGTCATCCGGGGGATCGGCGACGACTGCGCGGTCCTTAAACCGCCGCTGGGGAAATACCTCCTCTTCGCCTCCGACATGCTGGTGGAGGGGGTCCATTTCCGAAGAACCGCCGATCCGGCCGCGATCGGCTGGAAGGCGCTGGCGGTGAATGTGAGCGACATCGCCGCCATGGGAGGGGTCCCGCTGCACGCCGTGATCTCTCTGGGGCTCCCCAATGGGACTCCGGTCCGGTTCGTCGACCGGATTTACAAGGGGCTCACCCGCTGCGCCGCCCGATTCGGGTTGAATCTGGTCGGCGGGGACACGGACCGGTCGGCCCGGATCGTCATCGACGTGGCGATCCTCGGAGAGGTGGAGAGGAACCGGGTCGTCTGCCGCTCCGGCGCGAGGGCGGGGGATCATCTCCTGGTGACCGGCCGCCTCGGCGGGTCGCTCAAGTCCGGGCGGCACCTTGAGTTCACTCCGAGGCTGCGGGAGGCCCGGGCGATCGGGGCGAAGGCCCCGATTCACGCGATGATCGACCTCTCCGATGGGCTGGGCCCGGACCTGGTCCGCCTCTGCGAGGCGAGCGGCGTGGGGGCCGTCATCGAGGCGGAGCGGGTCCCCCGCCGCCCCGGCTGTTCGTTGGGCCAGGCCTTGACCGACGGAGAGGATTTCGAGCTGCTGATGGCTGTGGCGCCGCCGGCGGCGGATCATCTCCTCGCCTGGGCCCGGCGCCGGCGGAATCTGCCCTGCGGGCTGACCGCGATCGGCCGGATCGTCCGCCGGCCCAAGGGGACGCCGGTCAAGGTGGTCGATTCCAGCGGCGGGCGTCTCCCAGTTTCTCTCGCCGGATTTCAACATTTCTAAGATGATCTCCAGATCGACGGTTCAGACGAGACGGTTGGGAGCGATGCTGGCGCGCCGCCTCAAGCCCTGCGATGTCGTCGCCTTGACCGGAGAGATCGGCGCCGGCAAGACCACCTTCGTTCAGGGGATCGCCGAGGGGCTGGGGGTGGCTGCCGGCTCGGTGGCCAGCCCCTCCTTTGTGCTGGTCCGGGAGTATCAGGGAAGGATCCCCCTTTTTCACGCGGACCTGTTCCGGCTGGATCGGCTCCCGGAGGCGCAGAGGGTGGGGCTGGAGGAATATTACGATGGGGGCGGGGTGACCGTGATCGAATGGGCCAACCGGGTCCCGGAGATCCTCCCCGAGGAATACCTGGAGATCCGTTTTGAGATGATCGACCCGAAGAGCCGCCGGTTGAATTGGGTTCCGCGCGGCCCCCGATACGAGGCCCGCTTTCCAAGAGCCGGTTACAAAACCTCCCGTGGCCGCGCTGGGCGGAGTTGCCAGCCGGGCAAGGCGGGAGGAGGAGGCGTATCATGAGGGTCAAGATACGCCGACGACGAGCAACGCAGCCCGGCGGAGCAAATCCGCCCA
>JACPXU010000007.1 GCA_016196375.1 Candidatus Omnitrophota bacterium
ACTTCGCTTTTCCATATCCCAGCCATCTTGGCAATTGGGTCTCGCACCAACGGCGGTAGTCCTTTATACGATGAAAGACCCGATAGGACAAATCGTCTATGACAGGTTTGTGGGTTTTGATAAAGCCGCGGCGGGCCCTTTCTTCTACGCTTCTTTTTAGCGCGAGTTCAAACTCTTCTCGAAGGACTCCCGATTCTTCGATATCCCCCAAGAAATAAACGAGATCTTTCTTATGAGCGTGCCCCGTCTCTCTCATGGCTTACCTCAAAGTTTATCTTAGCTGGCGCGACTTGTGCAAGGGCAAGGTGACACCCCCCTCGCTGCTCCCGTTGAGCCTTGGCGAACCGCATGCAGATCATGGCATCGTCAAAAAGACAGAAATACCGCGCGTAGAGAGAGAACCCAAGCACTAAGAGCAGAAAGAGGGATCGCCTCATCTAGAGATCGGCCTCATGGATTTCTCCGACGATCTCCTCCATCAGATCCTCCAGCGTGAGCAGCCCCAGGGCCCGCCCCTCGGGGTCCACCACGATGGCGATCTGCACCCGCCGGCGCTGGAACTCCTTCAGGAGCTCGCTCACCCGGAAATCGGGCGGCACCTCAAACGGAGGGTGCAGCAGATCCTGCAGGACGATCAGCCACCCCTCCCGCCAGATGTGGAGCAGCTCCTGGGCGTAGAGGACCCCGACGATCCGGTCCGGAGAGTCCCGGTAGACCGGGATCCGGGAATGGCCCTCCTCGGTGAGGAGGGTCAGGACCTCCTCGTGAGAGGCCCCCTCCGGGGCCACCACCATCTGGTTCCTCGGGATCATCACATCCTTCACCCGGAGATCGCCGAACTCGAAGATCCGGTGGAGCATCGTCCGCTCGCTCTCCCCCAGGACCCCCTCCTCCTTGCCCATCTCGATCATCAGCTTCAGCTCCTCCTCGGTGATCAAGGGGGATCTGGCCGGCAGGGGAACCCCGGCCGCCTTGAGGAGCGCCTGGGTCAGGCGGGTCACCCCTTTGCTGACCGGCCGGAACAGCGTCAAGAGCCCCCACATCGGCCGGGCCACCCAAAGGGAGACCCGATCCGCCGAGCGGGCCGCGTACATCTTCGGCGCGATGTCGGCCAACAGGAGGATCAGGATCCCGGCCACCACCGTGGCCACCCCCACCCCAAGACCCTGCCCCAGCCAGAGGAGACAAACGACCGTCACCAGGCTCGTCAACCCGGCGTTGATGAAGCTGCTGAAGACCAGGATCGTGGCGATCACCTGGTCCAGGTGGGTCACGAGCTGCTGCACCGTCTTCGCACCATGGACGCCCCGATCCACCATGTGGCGCAGGCGGATCTTGGAGATGCCGACGAGCGCGATCTCCGCCAGGGAGAGAAAGGCGGAGGCGGCCAGCAGCAGGACCACCAGGATCAGATAGATCATCGATACAGGCGATGCTCCTCGATGTATTGACGCACCGGGTCCGGGACCAGCCCCTCAATGGAGCGGCCCTCCCGGACGCTGCGGCGAATCTCCGAGGCGGAGATCCCCGGGGTCCGGAGCTGGATCATCTGGACCCCGGCCGGAAGCGGGGCCGCCGCCTCACCGGGCCTGGGAACCACGACGAACCGGACCTGTTGAAGAAGCTGATCGAACCGGCGCCAGCCGGAAAGCCCCTTAGCGGCGTCGGAGCCGAGGAGGAAAAACCATTCCTCGTTCGGATCCGGGCGCTCGGCTCTAAGCTGGCGAACCGTGTCGATGGTATAGGAGGGGGAAGGCCGGTCCAGCTCCGCGCGGGAAAGATGGAAACCGGGATGATCCCGGATCGCCAGCTCCACCATGGCGGCCCGATCCTCCGGATTCGCCCCCGGCCGCTCCATTCGCAGGGGGGAGAGCCGGGCCGGGATCCACCAGACCTGATCCAGCTTGAGGAGCTGCCTCGCCCCATCGGCCAGAGAGAGATGCCCGTTGTGGACCGGATCGAAGGTTCCGCCGAACAGGCCGATCCGCATCCGATGGGTTATTTCCTCACCTGCCCCTGACCGGTCACCAGGTATTTGTATGTGGTCAGCTCCTCCAGCCCCATCGGCCCCCGCGCGTGGAGCTTATCCGTGGAAACGCCGATCTCGGCCCCCAGGCCGAACTGGCCCCCGTCGGTGAACCGGGTGGAGGCGTTCACGTAGACGCAGGCGGAATCGATCTCCCGGAGGAACCGGTCGGCGCGCGGCTTGGAGCGGGTGACGATCGCGTCGGAGTGATTGGAGCCGTACCGCCGGATATGCCCGATCGCCTCCTCCAGGGAACCGACCACCTTCACGGAGAGGATCAGCCCCAGATACTCCGTCGCCCAGTCCTCCTCCGCGGCCGGCCTGACCGGCAGGCCCTTCAGGATCCGGCGCGTCCGGGCATCCCCCCGCAGCTCCACGTGGGCCTCCAGGTAGCGACGGGCCATCGCCGGCAAGAAGGAGGGGGCCGCCCTCCGGTGAACGAGCAGGGTCTCCATCGCGTTGCAGACGCCGGGCCGCTGGACCTTGGCGTTGTAGCAGATCTCCTCGGCCATCTTCAGGTCGGCCCCCTCATCCACGAAGGTGTGGCAGACCCCCTTGTACTGCTTGATCACCGGCACCCTCGCCTTGGCCACCACCTGGCGGATCAGACCTTCTCCCCCACGGGGAATCACCAGGTCGACGACCCCCACCTGCCCCAGAAGGAACTCCACCGCCCGGCGATCGGTGGTGGAGACCAGGCTCACCGCGCCCGGGGGAAGCCCGGCCCGCAGGGCGGCCGACTCCAGCCGCCGGAAGATCGCCCGGTTGGAGCGGATCGCCTCCGACCCTCCCCGGAGGATCACGCTGTTGCCGGACTTCAGGCAGAGCCCGGCGCAGTCGGCGGTGACGTTGGGGCGGGCCTCGTAGATGATCCCGATCACGCCGATCGGGACCCGGACCTTGGCGATCTTGAGGCCGTTGGGCCGGCTCCACCGGTGGATCAGTTCCCCCACCGGGTCCGGCAGCTTCGCCACCTCCCGCAGGCCCCGGGCCATCTCATCGATTCTCCCGGGATTCAGCATGAGCCGATCCAGTAGGGCCCCGGAGATCCCCTTGGCCCGCGCCGCCCTCAGATCCCTCCGGTTGGCGCTGAGGATTTGGCGCCGGCCCGATTCCAGGCCCGCCGCCATGGCGAGGAGGGCCCGGTCCTTCACCGCGGTCGGGGTCCGGCCCAGGAGGACGGAGGCCTCCTTCGCCCTCAGGCTCAGCCTCTCGATATAGCCCCGGATGGAAATCATCTGAGCATCTATGAAAGCATCAGCGAATCGCGATGAATCACTTCCTTCGCCTCACGACCCAACAGCACCGAGATCTCGCCGCTCTTGAGACCCCGTATCTTCTTCAGCTCGGCGTCGGAGTAGTTGACGCGTCCCCTGGCGACCTCATGACCGGCATGATCCTGAACGCTCACCAGATCACCCCCTTTAAAGCTGCCATGAACCCGCCGGACGCCGGAGGCGAGAAGGGACTTGCCGCGATTCACCAACGCCTCCTTCGCCCCTTCATCCACAAAGAGGATCCCCTTGGCCTTGGCGGTGAACATCAGGCCCCGTTTCCGGGTTTTCCTGAAGCCCTTCAAACGGCCGGCCGAGAAGAAGAGGGTCCCGACCGGAGAGGGGCTGGCGAGGGCCGAAAGCAAATCGGTCCGGTCAATCAACAACAAGGGAATCCCGCTCTTCATGACGAGCTTCGCGGCTTGAAGCTTCGTCTTCATCCCCCCCGTGGAAAGCTCGTCCTCGGACCCCAACGCCGCCTTTTCCATCTCAGGGGTGATCCTCGTGATGAACCGGGTGGAATCCCCCCCGGTCTCCCGGAGATGATCGACATTGGAGGCCACGATCAACAGGTCGGCCTTGATCAGGGTGGCGACGAGCGCGGAGAGGATGTCGTTGTCCCCCACGCGCATCTCCTCAACGGAGACGGTGTCGTTCTCGTTGATGATCGGCACCACCTTCTTCCTTAAAAGCGTCTCGAGGGTCGCTTCCACGTTGTGATAGCGCTTCCTGTCCCGGAAATCGTCCCTCGTGACGAGGATCTGCGCCGCTTTTAAGCGCTGCTCCTCGAAGGTGCCCATGTACCAGCTCATCAAAAGCCCCTGCCCGACGGCCGCCGTCGCCTGCAATTCCGGCAGGCTCCCGGGCCTTTTCTCCAACCCCAAGACACCCATTCCGGCCCCGACCGCGCCGGAGGTGACCAGGATGACCTGCCTGGGCTTCGAGGAGCTGTTCCAAAGCATCGAGATCTCCCTGGCGACGTTCTCGACGGAAGACCGGATCACCCTGCGGACATCCCCCTCCGTGGCCGCGAGCCTTGAGGTCCCGACCTTAACGACGATGCGGGAGGCTTGGCGGATGGAATCCCAAGCATCTGCATGGAGGCTGGATTCACTCATTGTTCGCTCAGCTTCTTCAACTGCTCCTCGACCTTGTCCAGCAGTTTCGATACCCCTTCGCCGGTCTTGGCTGAAACGGGGAGAACCGCGGCCTTCACACTCTTCCTGAACCGGGCCAGGTTCCCCTTCGCCGTCGGCTCATCCATCTTGTTGGCCACGACGATCTGCGGCTTGGCCGCCACCGCCGGGTGGTACGCCTTCAGCTCGGCGTTCAGGGCCCGGAAATCCTCCACCGGATCGCGGCCGTCGACGCCGGCCATGTCGGTCAGGTGGACCAGGACCCTGGTCCGCTCGATGTGCCTGAGGAAGGCCAGGCCCAGCCCCTTCCCCCGATGGGCCCCCTCGATCAAGCCCGGCACATCCACCGCGACGATCGAGCGGCCGCCGGGGAGCGTCACCGCCCCCAGCACCGGGTTCGTCGTCGTGAAAGGAAAAGGGGCCACCTTCGGGTGAGCCGCGGAGATCCGGCCGATCAGGGTGGACTTCCCGGCGTTCGGCATCCCGACGATCCCGACGTCGGCCAGGAGCTTCAGCTCCAGCCGGAGGCGCCTCTTCTCGCCGGGGGCCCCCTCCAGGGAGAGGGGGCTGATGGGCCGACCCATTGCATGGGAGCTCCCTCTGGATTTGGCCCAGGCGGCGTTGCCGACCCCTCCGGCTCCCCCTCGGGCGACGATCACCTCATCGCCCGGCCGAAGCAGCTCCCGGATCAGATCGCCGGTGGCGGCGTCCGAGAGGATCGTGCCCAGCGGGACCTCGATGAGACAATCGGCCCCTCTGGCTCCGTGCTTCTTCTTGGAGGAGCCGTGGCCGCCGTTGCCGGCCCGGAAATGGCGTCGGGTCTGAAAATCGAGGAGGGTCGTCTGCTGAGGGGTGGAGCGAACGATGACCTGGCCGCCGGCCCCCCCATCCCCGCCGTCAGGGATGGGATGCCGGGTCCAGAGATCCTGGTAGAAGGAACGGCACCCTTTTCCCCCGTGACCGGCCAGGGCGTCGAGGGTGGCCTGGTCCACGAAACGGGTCATGCCGCATGGATAGAGATGACGCGCGCCTTCGGGTAGACGACGATTCCGTCGCGGAGTGCAAAGAGGGTGTCATCCCGGCCGATGCCGACGTTCATACCCGGCTTGAAGCGGGTCCCCCGCTGGCGGATCAGGATCGATCCGGCGGTGACGAACTCCCCGCCGTACGCCTTGATCCCCAGCCGTTTGGCGTTGGAGTCCCGCCCGTTCCTGGTGGACCCTTGTCCTTTAGTGTGCGCCATTGAGTGAAATCTCCAAAACCTTCAAGCGGGTCAAGGACTGGCGATGGCCGACCTTCCGGTGGTATCCCTTGCGCCGCTTGTACTTGAAGTTGATCACCTTCGGCCCCTTAAGATGCTTCATCACCTGGGCGACCACGGCCGCCTTCTCCACGGTGGGGCGGCCGATCTTGAAGCCGTCGTCGTCGGTCCTCACCGCCAGCACCGCCTCCAGGCGGACCGTCTCCCCTACCGCCCCCTCAAGCTGCTCCACATCCAGGAGCATCCCGGGGTTCACCTTGTACTGCTTCCCTCCGGTCGCTACGATCGCATACATGGGAATCTCTCACTATATCACGAACCCACGGCGATGGCAAGGAGAGGAACGGCTAGGGTGATGTATTCTGGATTGTGTAAGTTGTTCTTGGCTCTGAAAAGCACAAGGCGTATCCTCTCCATATGTTATGCGCCAACACAACAAGGAGGGAGGACTCTAAACGGGAAGGCGGATTAAGCGAGCACCTTTTCGAGTGCTTGCTCTACCTGATTCTCTCTGGTGCGAACTGTAGGAAGCTTCTTGGAAGCGTCTTCGATGGCCTTTTTGACTTTTTGAATCATAACACCTATGGCGATACTTCTGACCTTGTTTTTCTCAAAGCCGAGAATTCGGAATCCGGTCGGAAGATTTGAGAATATGCCGAACTCGAGAAGTAATACATCATCCATCTCGACCACATAAGATGGCTCCCCGGTCTTGAAAGAGACATAATAGATGTCATCTTCTTGGTCATATGTTTCTTGAAAATCTATATTCATTGAACCTTGCGTACCCTTCATGGAGCCACCGATCCTTTATATTCTTTTCCTGGTTTCGGTTTGTCAGTTGGATATATAGTGCAAACTTTCTTGCTAACCGTATCAACGATGACAGACCAAAACTTGAATCTTACTGGACTTTCGACTTTGTCTGTAATTCTACAGGTATCAAACTCTTTGTAATATATGACCTGGTTTTCCTCTTTACGATGGTGCCTCACATAATCTGGATTAACCAAGGTTGTAGCAACTTTCTCTCCATTAAGCTTGTAATAGAACCGTTCTGGTTGTGAACAGATCATGTCCCACTTACCCTTTGAGAGGGTAACTTCTCCATGATACTTTGTCGGGAACACCGCTCTTCCATCAGAGCCAAATGATATATCCCCCACCCTACCACCTCAAGTTTACCTGGGAAAGCGGGATTATACCATAATAAGCTCACTTAATTTTTTGCTTCCATCTGGCATTCGCGGCTTTACTGGCAATCTCCCTTCGGCGTCTTGCCGAAAGCTTATCGGCTCTCGATCTTCCGCCCTTTAGACCTCCTAAGCGACCTAGCGCAACAGCAGCTGGATTCTTCTGTGGATAGCTGGAAGCGGATTGCGTTACCTGCTCCACGATGGAGTGGGCTGGCTGATTTGGGTCTCGTTTTTTCCTTGACCGCTTAGGCATGGTATAATCATGCCATGAAATTCCCTAAAGGTCAAGAAGGGGCTATAACAAGCGCAGACCGGAGAAGAGGGATCGGTAGAAGCGCTGGTCCCGGGTTAAAAGACGCTCCGCCTGGAGGAGGGCATGGGCTCCGATGAGGAAATCGGCCAGGAGCCGCCGAGCTGCTGCGCGGGCATTAGGACGCTCGAGGCGAAAATGCCGCCACAGCTCTCCGGCCTTCCACAACGTCTCCGAAGTAGAGGGCGTCGGATGAATCCCGGTCTCCCGGAGGAAATGATCAAGCGCTGATTGCCGCTGGAAGAATCCGGCCGCCTCCGCGTAGACGATTTCGCAAATTACAACAGCCCCTTCTCTGGAAGCCAGCCGCATCTTATCCAACGAGGTCTCGCCGAAAACGGGGTCTGGGAGAAGAACATCCAGAAGGATGTTCGTATCAACGGCGGTGATCAAGGCCGGGGGCCCCGGAGAAGCCGGATCAGCGCGTCGGTCCGCTTGCGCATCTTCAGATACCCGTAATACCGGGCCCAGACATCGCCCTTCTGGGCCTTCTCCAAGATCACGCTGCGATCCTTCTCCACGAACCGCACCTCGCTGCCCGGGTAGAGTCCGTGATGCTCGCGGATCAACTTCGGGATCGTCACCTGCCCTTTGACCGTGATCTTCATCGGAAGCCCTCCCGGGGAAGTATTACTTTCCTAATAAAAAGTATACCTTTTGGCGGCGATGCTGTCAAGGGCCGCAAGGTTACAGGTTGCGGCGGAGCCAGGTGAGCCACTCCTTCTCGATGGCGGCGGGGGCCATCCGATACTCGGCCCGGAAGGCGTCGGCCAGGGGGTATCCCTCGCCGAGGCGGTTGAGGAGGCTCTCCAGCTTCCTGAAGCCCCACCGCTTCGCCAGGTACTGGGCGATGGAATAGGCCTGGGCGTAATGGAGCTCCAGCTCCCCCTGGGCATATTCCTCCTTCCAAAGCTGGTCCCAGGGGATGAGCTTCTTCCCTTCGTAGGCCTCCCGGACCGGCTGAAGGTTGATCGGGAGGACGCGGGCCTCCTGGAGGGTGGCGATCCCCTCGTTCAGCCAGACCGGACACTTCCCTTTGGCCAGGTCGTGGACCAGCGCGTGGGTGTACTCGTGCCAGAAAACACGCTTCAGCTCGAGGTCGGCCCCCTCTCCATCCCGCAGGGGGAGACGGATCTTCCCGTCGTACAAGCCGGCCGTCTGGTGGCTGAGCCCCTGGACCTGCTTGAAGCCCTCCGCCGGGTAGATGAGGACCGTGATCGGGTGGTTGGGGAAGTAGCCCATCTGCTGGCCGACGAGCCGGTAGGTCTCCAGGAGGAACTCTCGAAGGTCGGTTAAGGAGGCCGGGACCTCCCCTTCCGCGAACCGGACCACAAAGGGAGCGGTATCGTTCCGGGCGAACCCGCTCTCCACCTTCGCCTCCCGCTCAAGCTTCTCGAGGCGGTCGCGCACATCCTGGCGGGAAGGGGCCAGCTTCAGCGCCCGCTGCCAGCTCTCCTTGGCCCGGCCCAGATCCTGCCGCTGGTAGTACAGCTCCCCCAGCAGCACCTGGGCGTCCACATGCTCCGGCTCCTGGCGCACCGCCTCCTTGGCGTAGGTGAAGGCATCCTTAAGCCGCCGATCCTGATAAGCGGCCAGCGCCTTGGAGTAGGGGGAAGACTCCTCGGCGAACGCGGCGGGCGGCGGAGGGTGAGCCGCGGCGAGTAAAACCAGGCTCAGAACTAACAGGAGTCGCGCAAAATGGCCACCCCTCGGGGCCATCGCCTGAGGCCACCCGAGGGGGATGGGGTCCGAAGGCATCTGAAAGCCCGAAGCGGCCACGGTTGCCCGGTGCGAAAGCTTCAGGGCAGAGCGAGGGCTTTCAAATAGTACAGCCGGCCTCGGTGGGGCCGGCAAACGGCCTGAGGATCCCACCCCCGATGGGTGGCCGAGGGAGGACCCCGGCGGGGGCTGTATTGGCATGAGTCGTGTTAGACTCCTACAGCGGCTGGATCTTGACCGTCTCCAGATGCACCGCCGGATCCGGCTTCACCACCACCCGGCCGTGATACTGGGACTCGATCGCGGCGATGGAGGACCGGTCCTCGTTGAACAGGCGGGAGGCCAGATCCGGATGGACCGTCACCTCAACAGTCTGTTTCCTGGAGGCATGGAAGGCGTGCCGGATCTGCCTCAAGGCGCCGATGGAAACCGTCAGGGTGGAGCGGATCGAGCCCCGTCCCTGGCAGGTCGGGCACTCCTGAAAGGAGACCGACTCCAGGGAGCGGCGGACCCGCTGCCGGGTCATCTCCACGAGGCCGAACTCGGAGAGGAAGATCAGGTTCGTCCTGGCCCGGTCCTTCCGCATCGCGTTCTGGAGGGCGTTGAACACCTTCTGCCGGTGGGACTGGGCGTTCATGTCGATGAAGTCGATGATGATGATCCCCCCGAGGTCCCGGAGGCGGACCTGCCGCGGGATCTCCTTGGCCGCCTCGCTGTTGGTCACGAAGGCGGTCTCCTCCAGGTTCCTCCTGCCGGTGAACTTGCCGCTGTTGACGTCGATGGCGACCAGGCTCTCGGTCTGCTCGATCACCACCGTCCCGCCGCTGGGCAGCTCCACCTTCCGGTTGTAGATCCGCTCGATCTCCTGCTCCAGCCCCCGCTTCTCGAACAGGGAGACCTCCCCCCGGTACAGCTCCACCCGGGAGCGCATGTGCGGCTCCGTCTGGGTGAGGAACCGATGGAGCTTCTGATATTCCTCCTTGGAATCCACGAGGATCCGGCTCACCTCCTCGGTGAGGTTGTCCCGGACGATCCTCAAGGGGAGGTTGTACTCCTCGTGGATGAGGGAGAGCGCCGGGGCCCGGACCGAGCGGACCTTGATCCGCTTCCAGAGGGCGACGAGGAACCTCAGGTCCATGGCAAGCTGCTTCCGGTTCGCCCCGTGGGCCGCCGTCCGGACGATCAGGCCGATGTCCTGCGGCGGGCCCAGCTCCTTCATCAAGCCCCGGAGCCGGTCCCGCTCCTTGGGGTCCTCGATCCGCTTGGAGACCCCGAAGGTGGAATCGAGCGGCATCAGGACGAGGAAGCGGCCCGGGAGGGTGAGGTGGGTCGTCAGCCTCGGGCCCTTCGTGCCGATCGGCTCCTTGATCACCTGGACCAGGATCTCCTGCCCCACACGGACGAGATCCTGGATCCGGGGCTGATGGACCCCGGTCAGGGGCGCCACCTGGGAACCGGTCCGCTCCATCTGCACCACCTCCTCCACCTCGGGGGTCGGCCCCACGATGTCGTTGAGGTAGAGGAAGCCGTTCTTCCCCAATCCCAGGTCCACGAAGGCGGCCCGGATCCCCGGCACGACGGAGTTGACCTTTCCTTTATAGACGTTGCCCAGAAGCGGCGCCGGGGAGGAGCGCTCCACATAGAACTCCTCGAAGGAGCCTTCCTGGAGGACCGCCACCCGGGTCTCCATCGGCTCCACATTGATCAGCAGTTCCTTCATTTCTTGGCCTTGATCTCTTGGACCGACCTCTTGAGCTCGGCCAGATCTCTTTGGATCCGGAGGTTCTCCTGATGAAGCGCCCGAAAACCGCTGGCGATCAGCTCCTGGGTGTCCCATTCGAAATTCCCCCGTCGGAATCGCTTCAAGTCGACCGCCTCGTCGAAGCCCTCCTCGGAGGAGACCTCCTGCCCCCTGGAGGCGGGGGCCGGCCGATATTGAGCCTGCGCCGTCCCCCAGCCGGCCACCAGCGCAACCGCGAAGATCATCATTCCCATCCACAATCGTTTCATTGCAAGATTCTCCTGAATGGTTTTCTGAAAAACCCAAGACCCAAAATCATAAAAGGATCGCCGTTGCCAGGGCGAGATAGGTGGAGGTGCTCACGAGGTCCGTGATCGTGGTGATGAGGGGGCCCGTGGCCGTCGCCGGATCGATCCCGAACCGCTTGAAGACGAAAGGCTCCAGGGATCCCATCGCCGAGGCGACGCTCATCGAGGTCACCATCCCCAATCCGACCACCGCCGAGAAAGGCCACCCCAGATGGTGCCCGTACAGCAGGTGGGCGAACCCGCCGACCACCGCCCCGTACGCCACCCCCAGCAGCAGCCCAACCTTCAATTCCAACAGCCCGACGCGCCGCCACTCCTCCGGGCGCACCTCGCCGGTGGCCAGCCCCCGCACCACCACCGTCGCCGACTGCGCCCCGACGTTGCCCCCCATCGCCGCGATGAGGGGAAAGAAGGAGGCCAGGGCCACGATCTGCTGCAGGGTCGCGTGAAAATGCTTGATCACCACGGAGACGGCGAACTCGCCGATGATCGTCGTCACCAGCCACGGCAGCCGGAACCAGACGATCCGGGTGGGGGTCTGCCGGAGGAACTCCTCCGGCCGGGTCCCCACCATCATGGCGATGTCCTCGCTCGCCTCCTGGCGGATGACGTCGAGGACGTCGTCCATCAGCAGCACCCCCACCAAGCGGTTCCCCTCATCCACCACGGGGGCGGAGAGGAGGTTGTACTTGGAGACCACCTGGGCCGCCTCCTCCTGGTCGGCCGTGGCGACGACCCGCGTGACCCGGGCGGAAAACATCAGCTCCTTGACCAGGCTGTCATGGGGCGCGGCCACCAGGGTCTGCAGGGAGACCGATCCCACCAGCATGCCGTTGCCGTTGACGACGTACAGGTTGGAGAGGAGGCCCTCCTCGTGGATGTGGGTGCGGCTGACCGCCCGGATCAGCTCCAGCGCCTGGGAGGCGCTCATCGACTCCTTCAATCGGATCACCCCGGTGTGCATCAAGGCCCCGGCCGTCTTCGGAGGATAAGCGAAGACCTGCTGGAGCCGCTGGGCCTCCTCCAGCTTGACGAGGTTGCTTAAGCGGCGGACCACTCGCCGGGGAAGCTTGCGCAGCAGATGGGCCACCTCCCCGGGCGGAAGCTCGCCCACCATCTGCCCGGTGGCCTGGTCCCCCATCGCCTGGAGGAGGAAGGCCTGCTCCTCCACCTCCAGCTCTTCAAAGACCACCACCGCCCGCCGGATCCCCAGGAGCTGAAAGAGGGTGAGCTGCTCATCGCGGGCGAGATCCTTCCATCCCTCGGCCAGATCCACCGGGTTGATCTCCCGCAGGACCGACTTCAGGGTGGCAAGATCCTTCGCCTGGAGAAGCTGCCTGATCTCCGGAAGGAAAAGGGCGCAGGCCTTAACGGTTCTCGTCGAGGAATCCTATTCTTTCACTGGGGCGGTTCGGTCGGGGCGCTTGGCCGCGCTCGCAGAGACCTTCTTGCTCAGGAACTCCTCATATTGCTTCTGAAACCGCTCCGTCTCCTCCGGGGAAAGGGCCCCCGGTTCAACGATCTTGGCGGTGAGGAAGATCAGGAGATCGATCTTCTCTATGTCGGTGGTGGATCTGGAAAAGATCGGCCCCAGGAACGGCAGGTGCCCCAAGAAAGGCATCCCGATCCTGGATTTGGACTTCACATCCTTCAAGAGGCCCCCGATCACCACCGTCACCCCCTTCTCCAGGACGACCTGGGTCTCCGTCTCCCGGACATCCAGGATCGGATAGGCGTTCGTCCCCACCGTCCCGTTGCGGGCGGAGACGACGGGGTGCACGATCATGTCCACGTGGTCCTCACCGCTCACCTGCGGCACCACGTACAGCTCGATCCCGATGTCCTGATAATAGGCGAGGCTCGTGGTGGTGGTGGTACTGGATGTCCCGGACACCTGCGTCTGCAGGATCGGATACTTGGTCCCCACGAGGATCCTCGCCTCCTGGCCGCTCAGGGTGAGGATGTGGGGGGCCGAGAGGGTGTTGGTCCGGACATCCTCCTCCAGGGCCCTCACAATGACCTCGAACTGGGGCTCGTTGAGCTTGCGGAACAGAAGCTCCAGGCCGGTATTGATCGCGGTGCCGGCGCTTCCGATGGTGGACTTCGGATTGAAGATCGAGGGAGCAACGGCCGTCCCCAAGACCTGCGCGCCGATGTCGGAAATGATGATGGGGAAGGGGGACTCGCTGTTCTGCTTGCCCAGGGCAAGGGTCGTCGGCAGCGCCGTCGCCGATTCGACCCCGGCGGAGCCGGTCCCGACATCCAGCCCCAGATCCCGCAGGAGATCCCGGTTCACCTCCATCACCCTCGCCTCGATCAGGATCTGCTTGGGCATGACGTCGATCCGCTCCAGGATCCTCTCCAGCCGCTCGATGGTGGTCGGGGTGTCGGTGATCACGATCGCCTTGGACCGGGCCTTCTCCCGGGCCTGCCGCTGGCGATCCTCCTCCCCACTGCCGCCCCCCGCCTGCGCCCCCCCGAAGCCCCAGCCCTTCTGCCCGGTGATCTCCAAGACCGAGATCCTCCCCTGGGGGCTGAGCTGCGGCTCCAGGAATTTCTTCACGTCGCCGGCATCGAGGAATTTCAACTGGATCACCTTGGCCGTCACCGGTTCGATCTCGGTCAGCGCCTTGACGGCCTCGCGGCGGACCTTGAGGTCTTCCAGCGTCGCCACGAGGATCACGTTCTCATCCTTCTCGTATCCAAAGCCGTACGTCTTGACGATGGTGTCCAGGGCCTTCTCCCAGGAGACATCCTCCAGATGGATCGTGACCTGGCCCGCCACATCCTTGCCGGTGACGATGTTCAGCCTCGCCTTGCGGGCCAACGCCTGCAGGACGGTCTGGATATCGGCGTCCCGGAAGTCGAGGGAGATGGTCGGCTGCTCGACGGCCGGCTCGGCGGGGACCGGGGCCTGAGCCACCTGGATCTCCTGCGCCTTCTCCGCTCCCGCCGTCCCTCCCGGCCCTTCCTGACCCAGCAACGCATCGGGGCTCGCCAGAATCCCAGCGAGGCCACCCACCAAAATCAAGCTGTTCGTCCACCTCATGGCGTTCATCTCTCCTCTTTTTTCGGTTGTTGGAGGGTCAAGCGATGGGGCTGCCCCTCCACCAGGACCGTCACGGCACCCGGCTCAACCTGCAACAGCTCCATTCCATCGAACCGTTCACGCGGGCGGACGATCCTCCCGTTGATGATGGCGTAAGATTCCGACTGCCGGTCGAAAATAATACCCTGAAGAATCAGGCCGGTGAGGCCGGTGGCCGCCTCTTCATCCAGCCCCGGCGGACGGATCCGCTGGCCCTCGGAGGTGAGGAGAGGGACGAACGGATCCCGCTTCCCTTTGGCCTGGTACTCCGCCCAAGCCGGCGGCTTGGAGAA
>JACPXU010000028.1 GCA_016196375.1 Candidatus Omnitrophota bacterium
CCAGGATTAATCCTGGCACCGTACCGTATTGTAACCGGCTCTTAGGCCGCGTGAAGGAGCTCTCCCACCCGCTCGAGCCGCTCCTCCAGACCCCCTTTCCGGCCGGCCCCCCGGGCCCCCTCGGCCAGGCGGGACACCCCCAAGAGGAACTCCCGTTCTTCGCCGCTCACGGCCTTCTTGACCCGGCCTGGGACGCTCCTCTGGAACCGCTCGATCTGCTCCCGAGCGACGTTCCGGAACGGATCATCCTCATCCGCCAGAACTCCTTTCAGGAACGCCACGATATGCCGGTTGCCCTTGTCCAGGCGCAGCGGCTCGAACCGGGATTCCGTCAAGAATCTGTTGGCCGCCACCTGGGCCGGGCTCCTCCCATGCGCCTGCTCAAAATCCTGAAGCGCCTGGAGCACCTGCGTAAAATGGAGCACCTGCGTATAGCTGGTGATAAACTCGACGGCCTGCCTCAGCATCTGATCCGCGGCCGCCCGATCGGACTTGCCCGTGACCTTGACCTTGGAGATCATCTGGGCGGCGAACGCCTCCGCGAGCTGCGCGCAGGCCTCCTCCAAGGACTTCCCCCAGGCGTTGTCCCATTCAAGGTCGATCTGCGCGAGGAGCTGACTCCCTCTGGCGAACATCTCCCGGACCGCTTCCAGATCGCCGGCGGTAACCAGCGCGGCCAGCTCCTTGATCTCCCGATACAAGCCGGGAACCTGCCGGAGGGTCTGAACGCGGGCCCTCAGCCTCTCCAACTGGTCCACGAGCCCGGCGGCCCCTGCGACGAGCTGGAGTCGCTGAACGGCTCCCGCAAGAGAGCCCTCGAGCCGGGTGAGCGCCTGCTCGGCTCCCTCCGGGCTCTGGGCGGCCGCATGAATGGCCGTCTCCCCTTCCGAAAGGACCTGGTGGACAACCTCCTCTTCCTTGAGATACCCCTTCCAGGCCTCGCTGAAATCGACGTACCGGACCGGCTGATTCGCCGCGAGCCGCTCCGGAACCCAGCCTAAGGCAAAGGCCCGCGCCTCCTGCGCCCGGGCCGGCGGGAACTCCTGGGGATGCTTCCCGATCCGCCGGAGCAGATCCTCGACGATCGGAGCCGGATCGGCCGGCGCTGGAGGAGGCGCCGCCACGCGCCCCGGCGCAGCGGCCGGCGCTGGAGGAGGCGCCGCCGTTGCCGCGGGCCCGGCCCGCGCGAAGGCGGCCGGAGGCACGGGAGGATTCGGATCGGAAATCCCCGGCACCGGATCCAGCCGGAAATGCCCCTCTTCCATCACGAGAGAAGCCGCCGCCAGCTCGGCGGTCAGCCGCTTGACCTGATCGGTCAAGGCGTTCCCCTCCCGCAGAAACTCCGGGAAGATCTCCATCTTGCCGAGGGCCTGGATATCCTTCCCGAACCGGTCCGACGCGGCGGCCCAAAGCCGACCGCCCATCTCGGACCCGAAGGCGCTCAGCAACGCCTGGCGGATCCCCTCCGGCATCGCCCTGGACCTCTCCTTCAGCCACCGGTACGCCGGATCAAACTGCCGGGCCGCCTGTTTGGCCCCCTTGCGGCTGAGACCTCTTCCGCCCAGAACCCCCTTGGAACCCTTTCCGATCACCTCGGATAACAGGCCGCTCTCCGCCGGCGGCTCCGTCAGGATCTTCTCCAATGGAGGACACGAAGCGGATGTGGAGAGCGCTGAGGGCAGCGGAGCGGTTCTTTGCCTTGAGCCATCCCTCCCGATCGCCGGGCGGGAAGGCGGGGCGGTACATCCGGAAGGCCCCCTCCGGAGTGACGGTGGCCATCGAAACCTCGGTGCCGGGCCGAACCTGCTGGAAGAGGAAGAGGTCCTCCAGGAACCCGTCCACCTGCTCCAGGTTGGGGAAACCGGTCCAAGAGGGATAGAGGAGCGCCGCCTGGTCGTTCGGTCCGATCCATTCCGACAGGCGGGAAGGGTAGAAATAGGCCGACTGCTCATTCGACGAATCCACCGCCCCTCCTCCCGGGATGAACCGCCGCGGACGGCCTTCGGCGTCCAGGAGGAGCAATCCCACGCCGCCGGCGATGGTCTTCTTGAAATGAAAGAGGGACTGCGGGAGAGAGGCCTTCTCCCGGATCAGCTTTGTATAGATCGCCTCCTGTTCCAGGAGCAGGACCCTGCCCCCCAGATGCTGGAGCTGCGCCAACAGCTCCACCGAGAGCTGTCCCTGGCGAATCGCCTCCTCCATCCGCCCCAGCCGCTCCAGCCAGACGAGCCGGTAGGCGTCGTAATAGGCGTCGGCGATCAGCTCCGGCGGGAACCGATCCAGGAGGAGCGGCAGGGTTTCCCGCCACGGCTCATCGGCCAGCGGATCGGCTTCGGAGGCGATGCCTTCCAGATCCACCGTTCCATCGGAGGGAAGATTCTCCCGGATCACTCGCACCCCAATCTGGAGACGGGGCCAGGCGGAGAGAAGGCCCTCGGCGGCGGCCCAGAAGGCGCGGGCCCGCTCCACCGAAACCCGGCCCTCCTGCGCCGGGGCGCGTGGCGGCGCTTCCTCTAGCGCCGGCCGCTGCGCCGGGGCGCGTGGCGGCGCTTCCTCTAGCGCCGGCCGCCGCGCGGCGGTCTCAAGATCGTTGAGGTTCCGATTCATCTCCCGGATGAAGCGGAGCTGCCGCTCGGTCAAGTCCCGCACGGCATCCACGAAGGCGTCCGCTTGCCGTGAATCTTTCGCCCGAAGGGCGGCGATCCTCTGGGAGAGGGCCTTCCCCTGGGAATCCGGACTCTCCAGTATCTGACGCAGCATGGGAATGACCTGGGCCATCCAGCGGCCCCTCGCCTGCTCAGGAGCGTCGAGGAGGTCCTGCAGGTCTCTGCCGGCGACCTGCCTGAACTGCCTGTAGTTCTTGATCCGGCCCTCCATCCTCTTATCCACCTCTGAGATGTCGACCCGGGCGGCGTACCGCCTCGCCTTCTGCACCATCGGCTTCTCCGTGATGGAGCGGGGATCCGGCACCAGGGGCTTGTACCTCTTATGCAAGGGGACGAAGCCGCAGGTGAGCCCTTTCGACTCTTCGACGTCCACCCAGACGATGAACTGGGAGCCGCCGAGCGCCACGTCCGCGACCCGGACCTGGTTCCGATCCGCGCTGCCCTGGAAGGCGGCGGACGCCGCCTTTCGGATGGAATCCCCGATCGGTGCCAACGGAACGGTGCCAGGCACTGCAGTGCCTGGCACCAGAGAGTCGGCCAGCCACCGGTCCCACGCAGCCTGTTCTTTCCGGTTCAGGGTCTCTCGGTCGGATCTCTCAGCCTCGGCGATGTGCGACAGCTCCTCCGCCGATAAGGAGGCGGGAGATGTTTCCTTCAACGTGGCTGCCGCTAGCGGAGCCGGCGGCGGGGCTGTCCGCCCGGCCATCCATTCCTGGACCGGAGCAAGGTTCTCCGCGAAGAGGGCGCGGATCAGGGTGAGATCGGCCTCGACCAGCGCCTCCTTGCTCACGTAGAGGTATTCCGTCTCCGGGCTCAGCCAAGCGCCGAGGCCGTTGATCATCCCGTTGGGGACGAGATACGCCTCCAGATGGGAGCGCTCCAGGAAGGCGAAGATCTGATTCGCCCGGCCCGCCTCCGGGACAGCCGCGTCGAGGTTCTTCCGATGGGTGTGCCACTGGCCGTCCTTCTGGTAATGGAGCAGAGCGGCCGGATGCCCCCCCACAAAATCGATCAGCGAATCCTCATGGGGCGGGCGTTTAAGCCCCTCCTCCAGGCCGGAATGCTGCAGACCTTCGGTGGGAGCAACTTCTCGGAGAGTCCTCCGGCCGACCTCAGGGAAGGCCCCCGCAGGGATCGGCTCGGCGGCCAGACTTACCATAAGGCAGCCGATAAGGGGTGGAAACAAAAACGGCTTCGTTCGCTTCATCGGGGAGTCATGACTCGATCGTTAACCCTGTGTCTTTATAAGATTACCCGAACGCCGGAAGAATATCAAGGTATAAAACAGAATTTGGTGATACGATTAACATTCCTCAAGCGCGGGGGTGGAATTTGGCGTGGATCGCCTTCAGCCGGGCCCGGTCCACGTGGGTGTAGATCTGCGTCGTCGAGATCGCCGCGTGGCCCAGCAGCTCCTGGACCACCCGGAGGTCGGCGCCGGCCTCCAGCAGGTGCGTGGCGAAGGAATGCCGCAGGGTGTGCGGGGTGATCGGCTTCTTCAGCCCGGCCAGATCGGCGTAATGCTTGATCAGATTCCAGATCGTCTGCCTGGAGATCGGCCTGCCGAACCGGTTCAGGAAGAGATGCTTCACCTCCGGCTTCGGCTTCAGCGCCGCTCGGACCTGAGCCAGGTACCGTCCGATCCAGTCGAGCGCCTTGCGGCCGACCGGCACCACCCGCTCTCGCCCTCCCTTGCCGAGGCATCGGAGGAAACCGGCCTCCCGGTTCAGGTCGGTCAGCTTCAGGCCGGCCGCCTCCGAGACCCGCAGGCCGGAGGCGTAAAGGATCTCCAGGATCGCCCGATCCCGGATCCCCTTCTTCCCGTCCCTGCCGTCGCAGGCCTTCAGGAGCCGCTCGATCTCCTCGACGCTCAGGACCTGCGGCAGCCCCTTCCAGAGGCGGGGGGATTGGATCACCGACGCGGGGTCGGATCGGATCAGCCCCTCGCTCAACAGAAACCGGTAAAAGACCTTGACCGCCACCAGCTTCCTGGCGATGGAGGCGGGGCTCAAGGAGCTGTCCTTGAGCTTCATCAGATACTCCAGGATCTCGCCTCGGGTGACGGCGGCCGGCTCTTTCCGGGCGAAGGAGCCGGAGAACTGGAGCAGATCACGCCGGTAGGCGAGCAGGGTGTTGGAGCTTAAGGCCCGCTCCAGGCGCAGGAAATCGAGCGTCCGATCAATCAGTTCGCCCCAGGGGTCCCGATCCATTTCTTGACCTTGGAGTAATGGAGTTCCTTGTCGATCTCCCGCTCAAGCCGCTCGAGCCGGACCCGGATGTTGGCGGAGGGAGGCCACCCCCCTTGAGAGCGTTCCCAGGAGTCCTCGAGATCCCCCAGCTCCACCAGGATCCGGCGCAGATGCTCCGCCGGCGGGCCGGAGGCCACCTCGGCCATCGCCCGCAGCTCGCTGATCATCCCGACCAGATGCCTCAGGTCCCGCTTCCGGTTCTCCCCGTAGGAATTGAGCAGCTCCGAATGCCAGGACTTCCAGTATGCGAAATGCTCCTGGTACCGGACCGCCGGCGGGTGGGTCGCCCGCACGTCCGGCTCCAGGACAAGGACCGCCTGCGGCCCCTCCACGTTCTTTCTCTTGCGGACAAATTTCTTTTTCCACTGCGGCCCGCACCCGGCGGTCACCAGCGCAAGACACAGGAACAAACACAGCCAAAACCAAGCCCCTTTGGCTTTTCTCATTTTCCCACCATCTTCATGAACTCCGGTTCCCCCACGATCCTAATCCCCAGCCGCTGGGCCTCCCGAAGCTTGGAGCCGGGGGAATCCCCCGCAACGACCAGCGTGGTCTTCCGGGTGACGCTGGAGCCGACCCCGCCCCCATGCGCCCGGACCAGCTCCTCCGCCTGAGGCCGGCCGAGGCCGGCCAGCTCCCCGGTGAACACCACCGTCTCGCCGGCCAGCCGCTTCGACACCAGCCGGGGAGCCGACTCCTCCATCCGGACCCCGGCCTCTTTCAGCTTCTCCAGCACCCTGGCCGTGTCGGGCTCCCTGAAGAACTCCGCCACCCCCTCGGCAAGGACCTCCCCCACCTCGGGAAGCTGGGTCAGCTCCTCGGCCGGCGCCTTGGCCAACCGCTCCAGCGAACCGAAATGGCGGGCCAGCACTTCCGCGCCGGTCGCCCCGACGTGACGGATCCCCAGAGCGAAGATGAACCGGGAAAGGCCGCGGCCCTTGGAGGCCTCAATCCCCTGAAGCAGATTCTGCGCCGATCTCTCCCCCATCCGGGGAAGGGTGAGGAGCTTCTCCTTGGGTAACCGGTAGATATCCCCGACATCCTTCACCAGGCCGTGGGCCACCATCTGCTCCGCCATCACGTCCCCCAGCCCCTCGATGTCCATGGCGCTCCTCTGGGCGAAATGGACGAGCCGCTCCTTGAGCTGCGCCGGGCAGGAGATGCCGGCGCATCGGACCGCCACCTCCTCTTCGTCGCGCGAGACCCTTCCTCCGCAGGCCGGGCATCTCCTCGGCATCCGGAAGGCCTTCTCCCTGCCGGTCCGCTTCCCCCGCAGGACCTCCACCACCTGGGGGATGATCTCCCCCGCCTTCTCGATCAGGACCCAATCCCCGATCCGGACATCCTTGCGCCGGATCTCATCCTCGTTGTGGAGGGAGGCCCGGCTGACCGTGGTGCCGGCCAGGAAGACCGGCTTCAGATTCGCCACCGGCGTCAGGGTCCCGGTCCGCCCGACGTTCACCTCGATCCCCAGAACCTGGGTCTTGGCCCGCTCCGCCGGGAACTTGTAGGAGATCGCGTAGCGCGGGCTCTTGGCGGTGACCCCCAGCCGGCGCTGCTGGGCGAGATCATCCACCTTGATCACCATCCCATCGATGTCGTAGTCCAGCTTCTTGCGCCGGGTCTCCCATTCGCCGCAGGTGGAGATCGCCTCCTCGATGTCGGCGCACCCCTTGGAATGGGGATTCACCCTCAGCCCGGAGCCCTTCAGGAACTCCAGCACCTCCTGCTGCGTGGCGAAGCTCCGTCCCTCCACCGCGCCGACCCCGTAGCAGAAGACCGACAGATCCCGCCGGGCCACGATCCGAGAATCGAGCTGCTTCAGTGATCCGGCCGCCCCGTTCCTCGGATTGGCGAAGAGAGGCTCCCCCTCTTTCCGCCGCCGGCGATTGAGCGCCTCGAAGGCGCGCCGCGGCATGTACACCTCCCCCCGGACCTCGATCAGCTCCGGGATGGGGCCGGCCTTGGGGGGCTCCAGGGCGAGCGGGATCGCCCGGATCGTCTTCAGGTTGGCGGTGATCTCGTCCCCCTGCTCCCCGTCCCCCCGGGTGGCCCCATGGAGCAGGGCCCCGCGCCGGTAGGACAGGGAGACGCTCACCCCGTCGAACTTCAGCTCCGCCACGTAGCGGACGGCCTCGCCCCCCAAGAACCGCTTGATCCGCGCGTCGAACTCCCGCAGCTCGTCGGCCGAATAGGTGTTGTCCAGGCTCATCATCGGGACCCGATGGCGCACCACCGTAAAGCTCTCCAGCGGGCGATCGGCGATCCGCTGAGTCGGCGAGTCGGGCCTGATCAGGTCCGGGAAGGCCTCCTCCAGATCCCGCAAGGCCCGCAGGAGCCGGTCGTACTCCTGGTCGGTGATCTCCGGCCGGTTCTCGACGTAGTATCTCCGGTCGTGATGCCGGATCAGGGCCCGCAGCCGCTCGACCCGCCGTCTCGTGGGGTCAGAGGTCATCTCTCAAACACTCTCGTCATTCCCGCAAAAGCGGGAATCCGACGGGGTCTGATCCTCGCTTTTGCGAGGATGACATTTATGAGACCGATTCTAGTAGCCATGCGCCAGGCGGTCGGCGAACAGCTCCGGCAGGCCGGCCTTCCGGATCTTCGCCTGGGCCTGCGCGATCGGATACGGGAGGCGCCGGATCGAAAGCTCGCCGGCCTGGCTGTCGTAGATGCAGTAGGCGGCCCGGGGATCCCCGTCCCGGGGCTGGCCCACCGACCCGACATTGACCAGCAGCTTCCCGGAGGGCGGCACCTCCATCCGGGAGAACCGGTGAAAGGTGACCCGGCCCCCTTCCTCTATATAGGCCCCGGGCAGATGGGTGTGCCCGATGAAGGCCACCGGGGTCTCCTGAATCCGGAGGGATTTCAACGCCGCCTCGGCGTCCAGGACGTAATGGAACTGCTCCGGCTCGTTGAGGGATCCGTGGACGAGGGTCACCTGGGAGTCCTTCCAGACCAGCGGCAGCTCCTTGAAATACCGGCGCCGCTCGGAGGGCAGGACCGCCCGGGTCCAGAGGGCGGCCGCCTGGGCCGGCTTGTTGAACCAGTCCAGATCCATCCGGTCCGCGACGGCCAGGTCATGGTTGCCGCAGACCATATGGTGGACGCTGCGCTCAAGAAGCTCGAGGCAGGTGGCAGGATCGGCCCCGTATCCCACCGAGTCGCCGGCGCAAAGGAGCTGATCCACCCGCTCCCCCTGGAGGGCCTGAAGCACCGCCTCCAGGGCCTCCAGGTTGGAATGGACGTCGGAGAATACGGCATAGCGCATTAAGGGCTCTAATAGAACCGGACCCGGAACTCCTCAAACTCGCCGGTGGCATCGGCCCATTCAACCTGCGACTGCCGGATGTACGGCTTCATCGGGCCGGCGGCGATCCGGATGAGGAACAGCTTCAAGACGGCCTCGGGCCCCTCGCAGATCGCCTCCACCCGCCCGTCGGGAATGTTCCGCACCCAGCCGGTCAGCTTCAGCTCCAGCGCCGCCATCTCGGCGGTGTAGCGGAAGCCGACCCCCTGGACCCGGCCGGACCAAAAGACATGGAGCCGTCTCGACGCGGCAGCCGTCCTCTTCATCGAAACCGTCTACTGCCGGATGACTCCGCAGGCGATCCGGGCGCCGGCGTTGCCCGCCGGATCGGTCTTCTCATCATCCGGGGCGGCGTGAATCACCAGAGAGGTCCCCTCCGGGGAAAAGAGGGAGCTTGGCCCCGGCCCTAAGGTCACGGAGGGGGCAACCACCTGTACCTTGACCTTGCCGTCCGGGCCGACCTGGAGGTTCGGCAGGTCCCCGGCATGGGCCCCTTCCGGATTCTGGCGGCCGTGCTTCCTGCCGTACGGATTGAAATGGCTCCCGGCCGACTTGAAATCCGGCGGGTCGCACTTGCCCACCGCGTGGATGTGGAAGGCGTGCGATCCGGGCGGAAGATGGGAGGCCTCCAGCGAAACGCTCACCCCTGCCGGCACCTCCTCAAGGGCCGCCCGCCCCACCTGCTCCCCTTTCCCGTTGACCAGCACCGCCTTCGCCGTCCGGACCGGCGCCGCGGCGGCGACGCCGCCCAACAACGCCAGCCCCATCGCCAACAGAATGACTCGTCCCATCTGATCTCCCTCCATTATTGATGAACAGCGGCCGACCGCCCCAGCGATCCGAGAAGACGAGGCGATCCAGCGGCAGGCGCTGGGCCCATCCGACCGATTCCAGCTCGGGCCGCGGCAAGAACTCCACGGCGTAACCGACGCAAAGATAGGCGACCGGAATCACCCCGGCCGGAATCGCCAGGGCCCTCTTGAGCCGGTCGTTCCTCAGGATGCTCACCCACCCCACCCCGATCCCCTCCGCGCGGGCCGCCAGCCAAAGATTCTGGATCGCGCAACAGGTGCTGTAGACGTCGGTCCGCCGGATGGTGTTGCGCCCGAGAACATGGGGGCCGCCCCTGGAGGAATCGCAGGTGACGCAGATGTTCACGGGGGCCTCCATGATCCCCTCCAATTTCAACCGGCCATAGAGCCGGCGGCGCCTCCCCCGGAACACCCTCACCGCCTTGGCATTCTCCGCGATGAACATCCCCTTCACCCGCCTCTTCACGGCCGGGTCCCGGATGACGATGAAGTTCCACGGCTGCATGAACCCGACGGAGGGAGCGTGGTGAGCGGCGGTGAGGATCCGACGGAGGGCCTCCTCCGGGATGGGACGGGGCAGGAATCGCCGGATGTCCCGCCGGGAGAAGATCAGCCGATAGATCGGATGCCCCTTCGCAAGATCAGCGGGCATATTTGCGGATCAGCTCCGGCTCGTCATCGATCACCAGGATCTTCTTCTTCGGCATTGGGTGAGCTACCTGCCCTGCCACACGTTGACTATTTTAACCTTGTTTGCCGGCGTTGGCTATCCGTTGGTGCTGGTGGGAGTTACGTTGTCTCTGGTGGAGGCCGGTCCGGCCTATTCTGTCAGCACCGCGTTAGCACGGCGCCTATAACCAATACTGCTGATAGGCAGGGTTCTGCAGCAGACGAGTAAACCCGTCGCCCATCGGCCCGGGCAGTTCCGCCATGCTGCGCAGCTCGACTCTTCCGTCGCCCCGATCGTCCATCTCCAGCGAGAAAGAAACAAGCGACCCTTCAAAAACAAGGGTCGCGGAAATGCCGCCGGAGTCGCTGGGGCCTAGACCGACGACGATGAATTTCTTCGTGAAAATGCCGACCTGTTTCCCTCCGTCAAGAATCGTGAAGGCGCATCCATCTTCGGAACAGTTCTCCCGATCATGGATGGTACGGTCAAATGTCTCGCGGATCTGGACGGGAATGGAGGTGCTATAGATTTCCTGAAACGCCCCGGCGCCGTCGGTGTAGATCCGTTGATAGGGAGACCCCTCGACCTCTCCCCAGCGATCGGGTCCCTCATATGCGTAAGTATTTCTGACCCGCTTGGTGGGGCCAGCCATACAATCCCCCTTCTGGTGAACGAACATGTCAATCAACACCTTGCCGTTTTTCTCCCGCATGGAGTTGATGATGGCCCTGTCATCCAGCACTCGCGAGGCTCTGTGCACAAACTTTTCCCCGTCGTTGATCAAAAAAGCCAGGACATACCAATTCCCGCTGCCGCCGCCACTTTCCGTCACGATGACCGCCGCGTCTTTTAATCCGTCTCCATTGAAGTCGCCGTAAGTATACCGGTCGGTGTACTCCACAGTGAGGTATGGCTCATCGTGGACTCCGTCCACCAAGGTCGCTTCCTGGGTGGCATATTTATTCCCTATCACATAGGTTGTGTTCCCAAAGATTTGCGCGGCTTGCCTGGAAGCCCAAGCCTGAGAATGCAGGTGTAAGGCGACGAGGGCCACCGAAAGGGAAATAAAACCAACGGGGATTAGACCCAACAACCGGGCTCTCAATCGCATAGGAATACAGGCCTCTCGTCAATCACCCGCCAGTGTCCTTCCATGCAGCGGTATTTCCTCGGTGCTTTCCTTTTCGGGTTTTTATTGGCCGGGGACTTCAGCGCGAATTCGGCTTCATCGGCTAAAACCCTTTCTACATACTGGACGGTCTCCTTCTGCTGAGCCCGCCCGGCCCCGGTTGGTTCGGGCCGAACTATACACAGGAAAACAGCGCCAGCCACGACGCAAAAGAGGGTTCGGCTTACGCCCCCCCTGAATCCCCTCATGACTGCCTCCTACTGTAGCACATGGAAAGCACAACCACGTGGCTTTGTATGGTATGATTATTTCGTGAGGAAGAACGATGAAAAGGGTCGAGATCTCTAAACCGCACATCCAGGCCGCTCTGGACTATGCGGCGAATCTCATGAAGGGCGAGTCGTATGTCCTCCTCAAAGTTTAGGTTCCTTACCCTTCTCCCCTCCCCCTTTCATCACAAGACCAACAGGTTGGCTCAGACTTTCACCACTACTCGTTAAGGCTTTCCTGAATCTGAACACCCGGGCGCCCAGTTGTCGGCCAATCTGGCGGCGAGTCTCGGGAAGCACCTCGCGACTCTATCCCAACTCGTAGGTGATCGGGACGCGGAAGGTCTTGGGCTTCTTCTCGAAATCGGACGGGAAGGGAGGGAAGGGAGAGGCCGTCACGACCGCGTCCTGGGCCAAGGGATTGAGCCCCTTGGAGTCGGAGCTGACGATCCGGGGGTGGCCCTTGAGCCGGCCGTCGGGAGTGACGGTGAACTCCACCACGACGGTCCCCTTCCCCTTGGCCAGGGAGACCTGGGACTTGGCGACGCCGTGGACCACGTCGAGAATCAGCCCGTAGTAGCCGGCCCCATCCAGCTTGGGCGTCGGCTGCTCGGCGGTGGGCGGCGGGCCCTCCCGACGACCGGTGACGATCCGGGAGGTGAGGAAGACGACCAGCTCCGTCCTCTTCTTCGTCTCCTTGCTGGACCGGAAGGGGACCCCCAGGACCGGGACGTCCCCCAGGAGGGGGATCCGCTGCTGATCCACCGAGTTCTCCTCCTTGATCAACCCCCCCAGGACCACCGTTCCTCCATCCTCCACCAGGATCACCGTCTCCGCCTGGGCGGTCTCCACGATCGGGATCTCGTTCTTCTGGGAGGTGGTCAGGGTGGAGGTCTTGGAGCTGACCTCCGGCCGGATCTTCATGGTAATGAAGTTGTCCCGGGTGATCGTCGGCGTCACGAACAGCTTGACCCCGACGTCGATGAAGTTGACCTGCTCCGCAGTCACCGCCGTCCCGGTCCCGGTCTGAGAGATCTGGGTGGTGACGTACGGCTCCTTCGAGCCGACCAGGATCTTCGCCTCCTGGTTGTTGACGACGGTGAGCCGCGGCTCGGAGAGGATCTTGGACTCCCCAAAGGTGCGCAGCGCCTCCAGCAAGACCTTGTAATCCCCCTGCTTCGCCAGGGAAGACTGGGCGATCTTCAGGGAGCCGCCGCTCGTCAGGTTGAGGGCCCCCATCCCCTTGAGGGTGATGTTCTCCCGGGCCAGGACCTCCCAATCGATCCCGAACTGGAACTTGTCGGAGAGGGTGATCTGGATGATCTTGGCGTCGATGAGGACCTCGGTGAGCCGCTCGTCGAAGGCCCGCACGATGGGGGAGATCGCCTCCAGCTTGGCCGGGTAATCGGTGACGGCGATCTGATTGGTCCGCTCATCCACCGAGACGCTCCCCATCCCCTTGGTCACCGCCTCCTTCAAAACCGGGGCGATCGCCTTCACGGTGCCGTAGTTGAGGCTGAAGATCCGGGTCTGAAGCGGCTGGTCCATCTCCTGGGCCAGCCTCAGCATCTGCTCGACCATCTCCGGCGCGTCCATGAGGATCAGGGTGTTCGTGGCCCCGTCGGCGATCACCCGGCCGATGTTGGATTTCACCTGGGCCAGGGCCCGGCTCAAATCCTCCGCCTTCGCGTAGCGGGGCGTCATGGACGTCAAGATCCGAAGGTCCTGATACGGCCGCCCGTGGATCAGCTCGTAATCCCGCTGGGTCATGATGGTCAGGATCTGCCCCTTCTTCTCATAGGCCAGCTCATTGGAGGCGAGGATCACCTCCAGCGCCTCCCACGGATCCACCTCCTTGACAAAGAGGGTCACCCGCCCGGTGACGTTCTTCCCGGCGACGATGTTGAGCCCCGCCTGCTCGGCAAGGAGCTTCAGGATCTCCAGGATGTCGACCTCCTGGAACTGGAGGGTCAGCTTCTCCTCGGCCTGAGCCGGAGGGATCCCGCAGGAGAAAAGGAGCGCCCCCACCAAGAGCACCGCGCCACGCAGCAGATGCCCCTTTTTCAGCAGACTAAAGTCGGATTTCGTAGCTTCCTCCTTCCGTCTCCAACACCACGGACCGCTCCCGGATCTCCTTGACCCGGCAGGCCCCGATCTGCTGCCCTTCCGTCACCCAGACGCTCTGCTTCCCCTCGGCATCTTTCAGGAGCGCCCGCTTCGTCCCGCCGAGGGAAACCCCCATCAGCTTCCACTGCGGCTGAACGGCCGGCTGCGAGGAGTCCCCCGCCGGCCCCGACTCCACCCGCTTCGGCGGTTCGAAGAGAGAGGCCGGCAGCTCAAGTGAAGGGATTTGGGCAAGAGGCCGCCGGAGCCCCTCCAGGCTGGGAGGAATGGCAACGATCGGCCTGCGGGACTGGGCCGCCCACCGGGCGCAATCCACCAGGGCGAGCAGGGCGACGACAGGCAAGACCCCGACCAGGGTCCGGTTGATCAGGATGAGCCGGCGCTGCTGATGCTCGATGGCCTGGAGGGATGAGAGGGAAACGAC
>JACPXU010000035.1 GCA_016196375.1 Candidatus Omnitrophota bacterium
AAACTCAATGGTCAAATAAGCCCGTACGCCTCTTCGATCACCGTTTTATTCGACGTTTCTCCGGAGGATTTCAAAAAGATAATTGCAGCCAGGCCATACGAGGAAATAAAGCCAGCAGGGCCCCCGATCAATCCTTGGATTACCTACAAGTTTTTCGAGCGTGGGGACTTGCGCGAATATTCAGTGACCACTACGGACGAAAAGAACCATGTCAATTTTTATTTTTGGGATTCTTGAGGATGAACAGGACCGATGGCTGACGATCTGCACCGGCTTCGGCACAGCGCCGCGCATGTGATGGCGCAGGCGGTGAAGCGGAGGGATAAATGACAATCACGGATCGGGTTGAAGTGAATCCGAAAGTCATGATGGGGAAACCGGTGATCCACGGGACGCGGATTACCGTAGAGCTGATCCTTCGGAAGCTTAGTGAGGGGGCCAAGGAAGGAGAGTTGCTCGAAGCATATCCTCGGCTTACCCTGGGGGATATTCACGCTGCCATCCGTTATGCTGCGGATACGTTGGCTCACGAGGAAACCGTGATTTTGAGTTCAGCGAAGCGGTCGGTTGCTTAGAGAGAGACCATGCGCTTTCTGGCCGATGAAAGCTGCGATTTCGGCGTGGTCAGGGCTCTCCGCGATGCCGGCTGTTTTGTGGTGATTCAACCGGGACGGGTCCGCATCAGCCGGACCACCGTATGAACGACGATCTGCACCGGTTGAGGCACAGCGCGGCGCATATCCTGGCGCAGGCGGTGAAGCGGCTCTGGCCGAAGACCAAGCTGGCGATCGGGCCGCCGATCGAGGAGGGGTTCTACTACGACGTCGCCCCCGAGCAGCCCCTGACCGAGGAGGATCTGCCCAGGATCGAGGCGGAGATGGGCAAGATCATCCAGGCGAGTCTCCCCTTCCGGCAGTCCTGGATGTCGCGGGAGGCGGCGGCCGCCTTTTTCAACCAGCGGAGCGAGCCGTTCAAGGCGGAGATCATCCGGGATCTCCCGGATCCGAAGGTTTCGATCTACACGAACGGGGAGTTCATCGATCTGTGCGAGGGGCCGCACGTGGAGACGACCGCCCAGATCCGGGCGGTCAAGCTCCTCTCCATCGCCGGCGCCTACTGGCGGGGGAATGAGCGGAATCCCCAGCTGACCCGGATCTACGGGACCGCCTTCTTTGAGCCGAAGGAGCTGGAGGATTTCCTGAAGGTCCGGGAGGAGGCGAAGCGGCGGGATCACCGGAGGCTGGGGACCAGCCTAAGGCTCTTCTCCATCCTGGAGGAGGCCGGCGCGGGGCTGGTTTTTTATCATCCCAAGGGAGCGGTCCTTCGGCAGATCGTCGAGGATTACTCGAGGCGGCAGCACGCGGCGAGAGGGTATCAGCCGGTCATCACCCCGCACCTGTTGAGGAGCGACGTCTGGGTCCGGTCGGGGCACTACGAATTCTACAAGCCGAACATGTACACCTTCAAGCTGGAGGAGGGCCAGGAGTGGGGGGTGAAGCCGATGAATTGCCCCGGGCACATCCTGATCTACAAGGCGACGCTCCACAGCTACAGGGAGCTGCCCTTGAGGCTCTTCGAGCTGGGGACGGTCTACCGGAACGAGAAATCCGGAGTGCTCCACGGGCTCCTGAGGGTGCGGGGCTTCACGCAGGACGATTCCCACATCTTCTGCCGCCCCGGGCAGCTCAAGTCGGAGCTCGAGGGCGTGCTTGCCTTTGTCCAGGCCGCGATGACCGATTTCGGGTTCAGCGAGTACCGGGTGGAGATGAGCACCCGGCCGCCCGACTTCATGGGGAATCAGGCGCAGTGGGACAAGGCGGAGGAGATCTTAAACGGCGTCCTCAAGGCCAAGGGGATCCCCTACGAGGTGAGCGCCGGGGCCGGCGCCTTCTACGGGCCGAAGATCGACATCCACGTGAAGGACTCCCTCGGCCGCTACTGGCAGTGCGCCACGGCCCAGCTGGATTTCGTGCTCCCCGAGCGGTTCGGCCTCACCTACGTGGAGGAGAATGGGCAGGAGGCCCGGCCCGTGATGATCCACCGGGCCATCCTCGGCTCCCTGGAGCGGTTTCTGGGGACCTTGATCGAGCATTACGGCGGGGCCTTCCCCCTGTGGCTGGCCCCGGTGCAGGTGGCGGTGATTCCGCTGACCCAGGACCAGGAGCCGTACGCCCGGCAGGTTTTGGAGAAGCTCTCCGGCGAAGGCCTGCGGGTGGAGATGGACGACCGGCGGGAGACCCTCCAGGCCCGGATCCGGGACGCGGAGCTCTCCAAGATCCCCCACATGCTGATCGTCGGAAAGCGGGAGGCGGAGTCCGGGAAGGTTTCGGTCCGGTCCCGGGCGGCCGGGGATCGGGGGGCGGTGGCGCTGGAGGAATTCATCCGCCAGGCGGCCGAGGAGATCAGGGAGAGGCGGTAGTTTGATTTTGTGGGTTTCTCATAAAACTGTTCAGGGAGGTGCGCATCCAAAAGGGTGAGCTGAGGATCAACGAGCGGATTCGAGTCAGAGAGGTTCGGCTCGTCGGGGCCAACGGCGAGCAAGGGGGGGTTGTCCCGATCGACGCGGCCTTGAGGGCGGCGTCGGAGGCGGGCCTGGATCTGGTGGAGGTGGCTCCCCAGGCCGCCCCTCCGGTCTGCCGGGTCATGGATTACGCGAAGTACCGTTACGAGGAGGAGAAGCAGGAGCGGGAGAGCCGGCACCGTCAGCGGTACGCCCAGCTCAAGGAGCTTCGATTCCGGCCGCAGATCGACGAGCACGACTACCAGACGAAGCTGAAGAACCTGGTCAAGTTTTTGAAGCGCGGCAGCAAGGTGAAGGTCACCTTGGTCTTCCGGGGAAGGGAGATGGCCCACCAGGAGTTCGGTCACCGGCTTTTGGAGCGATTGAAGGGGGACATCGCCGAGGTGGCGCAGGTGGAGCGCACCCCCATGCAGGAAGGGCGATTCATCTTCATGACGGTCGCCCCAAAATGACAACGAGGGTCTAATGCCTAAGATGAAAACGAGGCGGTCCATCGCGAAGCGGTTCCGTTTCACCGCCAAGGGAGGATTGCAACGGGCTCACGCGAATCGGCGCCATCTTTTGAGCCACAAGGGCAGGAAGAGGAAGCGATTGCTCCGCCGGCCGGACCAGGTGGATTCGGTCGATGCCCGGCGGGTGATCCCCCTGCTTCCGTATCGGTAAATAGAGGAGGCTTACTTCCATGGCACGAGTGAAGCACGCGGTCTCCAGCCAGCGCCGCCATCGGCGGATGGTCCGGCGGGCGAAGGGGGCTTGGGGCAAGCGTTCCAAGCTGTTTCGCCGGGCGAAGGAGACGGTTAACCGGGCGATGGTCTTCGCCACGCGGGATCGGAAGGCAAGAAAGAGAGACTTCCGGCGGCTCTGGATCACCCGGATCCACGCAGCCTGCGGCACCGAGGGGATCCGCTACCACCGGTTCATCGCGGGCCTGAAGGCGGCAAACGTCACGCTGGATCGGAAGATCCTTGCCGACCTGGCGGTCACGGATGCCCCGGCCTTCCGGGAGCTGGCGCAGCTGGCCCGGGCCGCTCAGCCGGTACAGGCGGCCGCTTAAGAGGTCAATGACCCAACCGATCGACTCGTTGGACGAGGAGCTCAAGCGGCTTCTTCAGGAGGCCACGGAAACGCTGGCCGGCGCCAAAGAGGCCGCCGAGATAGAGGCCCTGCGGGTCAGGTACCTGGGCCGGAAAGGGATCCTGAACCGATACTTTCCTCTGCTGGGGGCAGAGGGGCGGCCCGCCGAGGAGAGGGTCCGGCTGGGGCAGAGGCTCAATGCCTTCAAGCAGAAGCTGGAACAGGAGATCTTTGAGCGGCGCCAGGCGCTGAAGGGGCAGGCGGGAGGGGCCCCTCACTCGGAGGATCTGACCCTTCCCGGGCATCCGACGGCCGTCGGGCGGCTCCACCCGATTACCCGGACGATCGACGAGATCCTGTCGATCTTTCGCTCGCTCGGATTCTCCCCGGTGGAGGGGCCGGAGGGGGAGACGGAATATTACAATTTCGATGCCCTCAATATCCCCCCGGAGCACCCCTCCCGGCAGAGCTTCGACAATTTCTATCTGAAGGTCCCTCCATCGGAGAAGGGCCGCTGGCTCTTGAGATCCCATACCAGCCCCATGCAGATCCATTTCATGGAGGCGAACACCCCCCCCTTTCAGATCCTGGTTCCCGGCCGGGTCTTCCGGCGGGACGCGGTGGATGCCTCTCACTGCTTCCAATTCCATCAGGTGGAGGGGCTGGCGGTCGGCCTGAATCTCCATTTCGGGGACCTCAAGGGGGTCCTCGTCGCCTGGGCCCGGGGGATGTTCGGCCCGGAGGCGAGGTTGCGGTTCCGGCCCCATTACTTTCCGTTCACCGAGCCGAGCGCCGAGGCGGACCTGGCCTGCATCTTCTGCCGGGGCAAGGGCTGCCGGGTCTGCGGACAGAAGGGATGGCTGGAGATCTTGGGTTGCGGGATGGTCCACCCCGCGGTTTTCAAGGCGGTCGGTTACCCGCCCGGGACGGTCGGATTCGCCTTCGGGATGGGGGTGGAACGGATCGCCATGCTCAAACACGGGATCGAGGATATCCGGCTCTTTTTCGAGAACGACCTTCGGTTCCTCCAACAATTTCCCTGAAGCGATGCGATTCTTACTCTCCTGGCTGAAGGAGTTCATCGAGCTGTCCCTGCATCCCAGCGCCATCGCCGAGCGGCTGACGATGGGCGGGGTGGAGGTGACCGGCCTGACCCAGATCGAGGGGGATTGGCTCTTTGAGCTGGAGGTGACCCCGAACCGGCCCGACCTGCTGAGCCACCTGGGGATCGCCCGGGAGACCGCCGCTCTTTTGGGGCGACCCTTCCGGTTCCCCCGGTGGCTTCAGAGACAGATGCTCCCGCTGGAGGGAGGGCCTCAGCCCCCGTCGCTGCAGATCACCCTTCAGGATCCCGAAGGATGCCGGCGGTACTGCGGCCTGATCCTCGAGGGGGTGACGGTGAAGGCCGGCCCGCCAAGGCTGACCGAGCGGCTGAGCCGCTTGGGGGTGCGCCCGATCAACAATGTGGTGGACGTCACGAACCTCTGCATGCTGGAGGTGGGGCAGCCCCTTCACGCCTTTGATCTGGACAAGTTGGAAGGGTCCGCCATCCAGGTCCGCCGGGCCCGCCCCGGAGAGACCCTGGTCACCATCGACGGGGTCTCCCACCCCTTGACGCCGGAGATGCTGGTCATTGCCGATGGGCGCCGGCCGATCGCCCTGGCCGGCGTCATGGGAGGCCGTGAAACGGAGATCACCCCCGCCACGCGGCGGATCCTTCTGGAATCGGCCTGGTTCGATCCGATCCGGATACGGCGCTCCAGCCGGCTTTCCCGGTTGGGCTCGGAATCCTCCTACCGGTTCGAACGGGGCGTGGATCCGGCGGGAGTCCCGGCGGCCGCCATCCGGTCCGCCCGGTGGATCGCCGATCTGTCCGGCGGAAACATCTCCGGGGGGCTGATCGACGTCGGCGGCTCCGAGACACCAAAGGTTCGGATCCCGCTCCGTCCGCAGCGGGCGGCGGAGGTGTTGGGGATGCCGGTGACCTTGAGCCAACAGCGCCGGTTCCTGGAGCAGCTGGGGTGTCGCGTGGCCGGGACGGCCACGCTCTGGCAGGTGGAGCCTCCCTCCTGGCGGGAGGACCTCAGGATCCCTGAGGACCTTTACGAGGAGCTGGTCCGTCTCTGGGGTTATGAGCGGTGCGCCCCGACGCTGCCACCGGTCGCCCGGACAGCGGTGGTTCTTGAGGGGAGGCCGCCGGAGGATCCCTGGATGAAACGGCAGCGGCAGATCCGGCAATGGCTGGTTGCCGCCGGGATGCAGGAGATCATGACCCACAGCCTCCTCAGCCCCGAGGACCTTGCTCGGGGAGGATCTCCCTTTACGAAAGGGGCCATCTCCCTGGAGAATCCGCTCAGCGTCGATCAGGGGGTGCTGCGGAATACCTTGTTGGTGGGGGCCCTCCAGACGGTGGCGAGGAATTTGAATCGAAAGGCGACGGAGGGGTTCGAGCTGTTTGAAATGGGCCGCATCTTTTCCGAGGATCCGGGCCGGCGACCCAAGGAGACAAGCGCCCTGGCTCTTTTGGTGGCGGGGGAACGGGCCCCGGCGTGGGGCCTCCGGCCGGCGCCGTTGGGGCTCTTTCACCTGAAGGGGATCCTGGAGATGCTGCTTCAGCGGCTTCGGGTCGAGTCGGTCATGGAGGCAGGGTCGGTCTCAGGCGGGTTCCTGGATCCGGGGATACGGTTGAAGCTGGGGAAGGAGCCGCTCGGGGTTCTGGGGTGGGTTGATCCCAAGGTGCTGGCCGCCTACGAGATTCCCCCGGAGCCGGCGGTGGCCTACGCCCAGATCGATCTGGATCTGATCAGGCAAGCGGTCACGCCCCCCGTGAGGATGCAGGCGTTGCCGAAGGTCCCGCCGGTCGTTCGGGATCTGGCGATCCTGGTCCATGAAGCCGCCACGCATCGGGAGATTGTTCAAGCCATCGAGGAGGCCGGCGCCCCGCTGTTAAAGAGCGCGGCCCTGTTCGATCTGTATAAAGGAAAGCAAGTCCCTTCAGGCAAAAAGAGCATGGCCTTTCGCCTCTCCTACTCCGCGGGGGATCGAACCTTGACGGAGGAGGAGATCTCCGCCACCCACCAACGGATCGTTGGGGCCCTTCAGGCCGCCTTCCAGGCGGTCCTCCGGTAGGCGCTATTTTTTGTTTGCCTGCGCAGGGGTCTTGTGGTATAAAAAACTCGTCCCTGCGATGCGCGTGATTGGTCGAAGGCGATTCTGAACCAACACCAGAATCGAAGGGAGCTTGACTTCAAGCGGCGGAAGGCAGGCCCACCGGGGTGACCTGGAGGGAAGCCGAGAGACCGCTGAGCAGGTTCCCAAAGTTGTTGATGCCAGGTTCACGAATGGTTTCGACACACGGCATTTGCGGGGATTTTTTATGAAACCGGATCTGTTTCCTCCCCCCACCGCGGAAGAGCAACCCTCCAACGTTCCGCTGGCGGCCCGAATGCGGCCGCGGGAGCTGGCTGAGTACGTCGGCCAGACCCATCTGTTGGGACCCGGCAAGATCTTAAGGCGGGTGATCGAGGCGGATCGCCTCTCCAGCCTCATCCTCTACGGCCCTCCCGGATGCGGCAAGACCGCCCTGGGGTTCCTGATCGCGACCAAGACTCAGGCCCACGTGGAGCGGATCAACGCCGTTGCCGCCGGGGTGGAGGATTTGAGGCGCGCCATCGAGGCGGCCCGATTGAGGCGCGCCAACCGGGGGCGCCGGACGATCCTTTTCATCGACGAGATCCACCGGTTCAACAAGGCCCAGCAGGATGTCCTGATGCCTGAGGTGGAGGATGGGACGGCGATCCTGATCGGGGCCACCACGCACAACCCCTTCTTCTCGCTGGTCGCCCCGCTCCTCTCCAGGTCTCTGGTCTGCGAGTTCAAGCCGCTTTCCAAGCAGGAGATCAGGGAGATCCTGAAGCGGGCGATCGCCGATTCCGAGCGGGGGCTTGGGGGAATGAAGCTGAAGGTGGAGGAGGAGGCCCTGGATTTTTTGGCCACCCTCTCGGATGGGGACGCCCGCCGGGCCCTGAACGGGCTGGAGCTGGCCGCGATCTCCACCCCTGCCGGCAAGGAGGGGGCGGTCCGGATCGACCGGGAGCTGGCCGAGGAGACGATCCAGAAGAAGGCGGTCGTTTACGACCGGGATGAGGATGCCCACTACGATACGGTCTCGGCCTACATCAAGAGCATGCGCGGTTCCGATCCGGACGCGGCCCTCTACTGGCTGGCCAAGATGCTCTACGCGGGGGAGGACCCTCGGTTCATCGCGAGAAGGCTGGTGATCTGCGCCGCGGAGGATGTGGGGAACGCCGACCCCCAAGCCCTCCTCATCGCCACCGCCGCCCAACAGGCGGTGGAGTTCGTGGGGCTGCCGGAGTGCCGGATCCCGCTGGCCCAGGCCACGGTCTATGTGGCGATGGCCCCGAAATCGAACGCCTCCTATCTGGGGATCGAGAAGGCCTCCAAGGATGTGGAGAAGGGGGTTACCCTGGAGGTCCCGGCCCACCTCAAGGATGCCCATTATCCAGGGGCGAAACGGCTGGGGCACGGGAAAGGGTACCGTTATGCCCATCAGTTCCCCGGGCATCATGTCGAGCAGGAGTACCTCCCGGAGAAACGCCGCTACTATGAACCGACCGATCAGGGGTTTGAACGGGAGCTTAAAATCCGTCTTTCCAAGCTCAGAGGAGGTGCCTAATTTTTGTATTGACATGGAGTTGGAAATAGTATATATTCCAGTCTACATTCTTGACTAAAATGATCAAGAATTCTTGCCTAACGGAGGAATAAATGCCAACAGCACAGGCATGGAATGAAAATTCCGTTTCAGAGGTAGCCAAACGTCTGGAGTCGAAGGATGCCGAGGGAGTTCTTCGCTGGGGGGTCGAGACCTTTTTCCCAAGGATCGGGTTCGCCTCCAGCTTTGGGGCGGAGGATGTCGTTGTGATTGACATTCTGATGAAGATCAACCGGGAGGTGACGATCTTCACCCTCGACACAGGCCGCCTTCCTGAGGAGACCTACGAGGTGATGGACCAGATCCGGCAGCGGTACACCGTCCCGATCACCAGCTACTTCCCGGACAAGGCGGCGGTGGAGAAGCTGGAGCGGGAGAAGGGGTTCTACTCTTTCCGGCAGTCGGTCGAGAATCGGAAGGAGTGCTGCGGCATCCGGAAGGTGGAGCCTTTGAATCGGGCGCTGCAGGGCCTGGAGGCCTGGATCACCGGGTTGCGCCGGGAGCAGGCGGTGACCCGGTCCGGGCTGCCTAAGGCGGAGCTGGATTCGGCCCACCGGAATATCGTGAAGCTGAATCCGATCTCCGATTGGACCACCGATCAGGTGTGGGATTACCTCCGCAAGAATCAGATTCCATACAACAAGCTTCATGATCGGAACTACCCCTCCATCGGCTGCGCCCCCTGCACGCGGGCGATCAAGCCGGGGGAGGATATCCGAGCCGGGCGCTGGTGGTGGGAGCTGCCCGAGCAGAAGGAGTGCGGGCTGCATGTCAAACCGGGTCACTAAATTAAAGGAGCCGAGATGAAGCGAGTTCGAGCGATCGGATGGATCGGGATGGCCGCTCTTTTGGCGGCGGGGTGCGCGACCTCTTTTGGGGCGAAGGCCAAGGAGACGGAATCCCTGAACGCCCAGGTGGCCTCCCTCGAGGGCCAGATCGGAACGTTGAATCAACGGATCGAGGATCTCTCCCAGCGGCAGGGCAGCCTGGAGGCCCAGGTGACGACTCGGCAGCCGAGCCAGACGCAGGCCGCGGTTCGCGCGAAGGCGACCGCCCTTTCCACGCGGCAGGTCCAGGTGGCCTTGAAGGCGGCCGGCTTTTATAACGGCTCGGTCGACGGAAAGCCGGGGCCGAAAACGAAGGAGGCATTGAGGGCCTTCCAGCGTTCCAATGGTCTTTCCCCGGATGGGGTGGTGGGGGTCAAGACGGCCATTCAGCTGGCCAAGTTCCTGGAATCCGGCACCCGCGCCAAAGAATAACCTTCGATGACCGATCTGATTCCTCCGCACGGCGGGAGGCTCGTTGAGAGACAAGTCCTCGGCGCCGAACGGGAGGTCCTCCTCCACGAGGCCCGGCACCTGCCCTCCCTCACCCTGGATGAATGGGAGCTCTCCGACATCGAGCTGTTGGCCAGCGGAGCCCTCTCGCCGCTGGAGGGGTTCCTGGGGGAAGCGGATTACGATTCGGTCGTCGACCGGATGCGGCTTGTGGACGGCACCGTCTGGCCGATCCCGATCACCCTGTCGCTCACCGAGGAGGAGGCGGACCTCTGGAAGGCGGGGCAGGATCTCGCCCTGAAGGCCCCCGGCGGCGAGTGGGTGGCGGTTCTCCATCAGCCTCAGCTGTATCCTTACAATCCGCTGGTGGAGGCGAAGCTGGTCTACGGGACGACCGACGTCAGCCATCCGGGGGTGGCCCGCCTGAAGGCTCAGGGGCCGTACTATGTGGGAGGAAAGGTCTCGGTGCTGCAGGTCGTTCAGCATGAAGATTTCCTCCCCTATCGGCTCACCCCCGCCCAGACCCGGCAGGAATTCACCCGGCGGGGATGGCGGCAGGTGGTCGGTTTTCAGACCCGCAATCCGATCCACCGGGCCCACGAGTATCTGCTCCGTTGCGCCCTGGAGATCTCCGACGGGCTGCTGATCCACCCGCTGGTGGGCAAGACCAAGGGGGATGATATCCCGGCGGATGTCCGGATGCGGTGCTACGAGGCGTTGATCGAGGGGTATCTGCCGAGGGATCGGGTGGTGCTCGCCGCCAACCCGGCCTCGATGCGGTACGCGGGCCCGCGGGAGGCGGTCTTTCACGCCGTCATCCGCCAGAATTACGGCTGCAGCCACTTCATCGTGGGAAGAGACCATGCGGGGGTGGGGAAATTCTACGGGCCGTTCGACGCCCAGAGGATCTTCCAGCAATTTTCGCGGGAGGAGCTTGGGCTCACGCCCCTTTGCTTTGACAACGCCTTCTTCTGCCAGGTCTGCCAGGGGATGGCGACGGTCAAGACCTGTCCCCATCCCGTTTCCGAACGGGTCTCTTTAAGCGGAACGGCGGTTCGGGAGATGCTCGCTCAGGGCAAGGCCCCTCCTCCGGAGTTCACCCGCCCGGAGATTGCCGATGTCCTGAAGGAAACGTATGCAAGTTGCCCTTGAACGTGTCTCCAAACAGTTCTCCCACAACGGCGACCGAATCCATGTTCTGGAGGAGGTCAGCTTCACGATTGCCGAGGGGGAGTTCGTCTGCCTCGTCGGCCCTTCCGGCTGCGGCAAGTCCACCCTGATCCATCTGATCGCCGGCCTGGAGCGCCCCTCCTCGGGCCGGGTGTTGATCGACGGCCAGCCGGTGGCGGGACCCGGCACCGATCGGGTCGTGGTTTTTCAGGAGGCGGCGCTCTTTCCCTGGCTCACCGTCCAGGAGAACGTCGAGTTCGGCCTGAAGATGGGCGGGGCGCCGCCCGAGGAGCGTCGGCGCAAGGCCCTCGAGGCGGTCAGGATGGTCCACCTGAGCCGATTCGTCGATTTCTATCCCCACCAGCTTTCCGGCGGGATGAAGCAGCGGGTGGCCATCGCCCGCGCGTTGGTCATGGATCCAAAGCTGCTGTTGATGGATGAGCCGTTCGCTTCTGTGGACGCGCAGACCCGGCATCTGCTCCACGAAGAACTTTTGGAGATTTGGGGGAAGACGCACAAGACGATTTTTTTCGTGACGCACAACGTGCGGGAGGCGACAGTCCTGGGGGACAAGGTGCTGACCCTCTCGGCTCGTCCGGGCCGGATCAAGAACGGGTACCGGATTCATCTGCCGAGACCCCGCCGGGAAAGCGACCCGCATCTGATCGTGATCCAGCAGAGGATTCTTTTGAGTTTGCAGGAAGAAATCGCGAAGGTGGTGAAGAATGAAGACTTGGATTACCTGGTTGAGAAGGATAAGCCTATGGTTTTTGGCAATAGCGGCGTGGGAGGGGCTCTCTAGGGTTTCTCCCTGGGTCCCCTCCGTGCTGGGGATCTTCCGGTTGGTCGCCCTGAACCTGACGGACATCCGGATCCTGACCGCGCTGACAAGTTCCTTGCAGAGGATGGCGATCGGTTTCATCGGAGTCTTCATGCTGGGCATCGGGACCGGGTTGCTGCTGGGCCGGTTTCGGTTGCTCGATGACGTCTTCGGGACTTTGGCGATGGCGCTGCACGCGATGCCGGGCGCGGCCTGGGTGCCGCTGGCCATTCTGTTGTTCGGTCTCAACCAGTGGGCGGTGATCTTCACGGTGCTGCTTGGGGCGACGGGGATCGTGATGGTGAGCACCAGCACCGGAATCAAGGAAGTGCCGCCGATTTTATTGCGGGCGGCCCAGACGATGGGGGCGCGCGGGACCAAGATTTTCTGGCATGTGGTGGTTCCGTCGGCCATTCCAAGAATCGTCGACGGCCTCCGGCTCGCCTGGGCGTTCGGGTGGCGGGCGTTGATGGCCGGCGAGCTGATGATTGGTTCACTGCATGGAATGGGAGAGGTGCTTAACCGGGTGGCCAAGCAGCGCGACCTGCACCAGATCTTGGCGTTCATGACGATCATTGCCGCGATCAGCCTGGCGGTCGATCACCTCATCTTCCGGCGGCTGGAAAACCTGGTGCGGACCCGCTGGGGGACGGCGTGAACCGGTGCTGAAGATCCGAAGCGAAGCGCTGGAGAAGATGATTCGGCATTGCGAGAGGGAGAAAGAGGGGTCGGGCAATGAGGCCTGCGGGTATCTCGTGGGGCGAGGCGGGATCGTCACGGAGGCGAAGGAGGTGCCCAACGCCCACCGGAGCCCCACCAGCTATCAGATGGAGCCTGTCGCGCAGATCGCCCTTCAGAGGGAGCTCCGGGGGCTGAATCTCGAGGAGATGGGGATCTACCATTCCCACGTGGCGACACAGGCCTATCCGTCGCGCCGGGACATCGAAAACGCAACCGCCGTGCAGGATTTCTTCGATGGGCATTATCTCGTGGTCTCCCTGCAGGAGCCGGGCCGGCCGGTCGTGAAGGCCTTCAAGATCCGGGATGGCCACGTCAGCGAGGAGGAGGTCGAAGAGGAATGAAACGGGTGCGAATCGGGACGCGCGGATCCGCCCTGGCCCAGGCCCAGGCCAACGAGGTGAAAGAGGCCCTGGAGAAGGCCCATCCGGACCTGCGCTGTGAGCTGACGGTGATCCGGACGACCGGAGACGATTTTCCCCCGGCCGCCGCCTCGGGAACGGGGGCGATCAAGGGCTTGTTCGTCAAGGAGATCGAGGAGGCCCTGTTGGGGGGGGAGGTGGAGCTGGCGGTTCATTCGGTGAAGGATCTCCAGGCCGAGCTTCCGGCAGGCTTGAGGATCGGGGCGATTCTGAAGCGGCAGGATCCGCGGGACGCGCTGGTGACCAAAGGGGAGGGCAAGAGATTGACCGACCTGCCACCCCAGGCGCGGGTGGGGGTCAGCTCCTTGAGACGGCAGTCGCAGCTGGCCCGGCTGCGGCGCGACCTGATCTTTTCGCCGATTCGGGGGAATGTGGACACCCGCCTGCGCAAGCTCGACGGGGAGGAGTACGCCGCCCTCGTGCTGGCCGCCTGCGGCCTGATCCGGCTGGGGCTCAAGGAGAGAATCAGCGAGACCTTCGAGCCGGCGAGGATGGTCCCTGCGCCGGGCCAGGGGGCGCTGGGGGTGGAGATCCGGGAGGACAACGCCGAGCTGGCCGGCTGGCTGGCGGCGGTGAACGACCCGGATTCCCAGGCCGAGATCGAGGCGGAGCGGGCCTTCCTGAAGGCGCTGGGGGGCGGCTGTTCGGTGCCGGTCGGAGCGCTGGCGCGGGTTCATGGAGAAAGCCTGACCTTGACGGGGGCCGTGCTTTCTCCCGACGGCTTGAAGGCGATTCGCAAGGAGACCACCGGCCCTCGGCGATCCGCGGAGCGGATCGGAACCGAGTTGGCGAGCCACCTGCGGGCCGACGGTGCGGATCGGCTGCTCTACGGTCAATGGAAAAGACCGATGGCAGGGGAGCGGGCGAACGAGTGAGCGGAGGATGAGGAAGAGGGGGACGGTCTACTTTGTCGGAGCAGGCCCCGGGGATCCGGGGCTGCTGACCCTGCGGGGAGCGGATCTCTTAGGGAAGGCCGACTGTCTCCTCTACGACCGCCTGGTCGGTCCGGAGCTGCTTCGGCTGTCCCCCGCCGGATGCGAGCGGATCTATGTCGGGAAGGAATCGGCCGAAGGGGGGAGGAGCCAGTCGGAGCTGAATGGGCTGATCTGCCGAAAGGCGCGCCGGCACCAGGTGGTGGTCCGTCTCAAGGGGGGGGATCCTACCCTGTTCGGCCGAATCAGCGAGGAGATGGAGGCGTTGTCCAGGGGAAAGATTCGATTTGAGATCGTCCCCGGCGTCAGCTCCGCCTGGGCCGCGGCGGCGCTGGCCGGGATTCCGCTGACGGACCGGCGGATGAGCTCCAGCGTCGCCGTCGTGACCGGTCAGGAGTCGGCCGGGAAGAGGCGGTCGGTCCGGTGGAAGCGGTTGGCCGGCGGGGTGGACACCCTGGTGATCCTGATGGGGCGCAGGAATTTGCCGGCGATCGCCAGACGGCTGGTGGCTGCCGGCAGGGCCGGCTCGACGCCGGTGGCGCTGGTCCGGCGGGCATCGTTGCCGGATCAGGAACTCCTGGTCAGCACGTTGGGAAGGTTGAGCGAGGATCTGAAGCGGCATCCGGGGTTCGGCCCTCCCCTCGTCGCCATCGTGGGACAGGTGGTCCGCCGAGGGAAGGGATTCGGGGAGAGGCCCCTCGAGGGGAAACGGATCCTGGTGACCCGGCCGAAGGCCGACGCGCAGGATCTGGCCCGTCGGCTGGAACGGTTGGGAGCGACCTGCGTCCATCTGCCGACGATCGCGGTTCGGCCGAGGAGGTTTTCATCCGCCCAGGCGAGGAGGTTGCTGGAGCGGTTGCCCCGGTACGACTGGGTGGTCTTTACGAGCCATCACGGAGTGGAGGCCCTGGAACGGCTGGCTCGGCGAAGGAAAGGCTCCTTGCCTGCGCGGATTCAAGGAAGGATCTGCGCGATCGGGCCCAGGACCGCGGAGGCAATCCGTTCGGCGGGGCTGAGGGCGGATTGGGTCCCGGAGCGGTTCTCAAAGGAGGGGATCCGCCAGGCGTTCCGGAGATTCCCGGTTCGCTCCCGCCGGATCCTGATCCCCCGATCGGACCTGGGGGCTCGTGATGCCCTGGCGAAGGAGCTGCGCCGGCGCGGAGCCCGCGTGGATGAGGTGGTGCTGTACGAAACCTCCCACCCGGAGATTCCGGCGGCCCGCCTGAAGAAGGCGCTGAAAGGATTGGACGCCGCCACCTTCACCTCCGCCTCGACGGTGACCGGGTTCTTTCAGGCGGCGCAAGAGGCCGGGCTGTCGGCCGGATCGGCGTTCAATGGGGCGAAGATCATCGCGATTGGGCCGGAGACGGCGAGGGCCCTTAAGGAGGCGGGGATGGAGCGGACGGTTCTTCCGAGAGAGAACTGGACGGTGGAGGGGATGATCCAGGCGGTGAAGGAGGCGGTTGGAGCATGAAGCCGCCTGCGGCCTTCCCCGGCTATCGGCCGCGCCGACTCAGGCGCACGCCGCTGCTGCGGGAGCTTGTCCGGGAGACAAGGTTATCGCCCCGCCAGCTGGTTGCCCCCCTCTTCGTGACCTGGGGGTCCCGGCGGCGGGAGCCGATCCCCTCGATGCCGGGGGTGTACCGGCTCTCCATCTCGGAGGCGGCCACGGAGGGGAAGGAGCTGATGAAGAGAGGAATCGGGGCGATCCTCCTTTTTGGGATCCCGGCCC
>JACPXU010000034.1 GCA_016196375.1 Candidatus Omnitrophota bacterium
TCGCAGTTCCTGGCCAACATGAGCCACGAACTTCGGACCCCCTTAAACTCCATCATCGGGTTCTCGGATGTTCTCCTGGACGAGTCCCTGGGGGAGCTGGCCCCGGAGGAGCGGAGAGAGTTTTTAGGGAACATCTTGAGCAGCGGGCGTCATCTCTTGGGGCTGATCAATGACATCCTGGACCTCTCGAAGATCGAGGCCGGCCGCATGGAGCTGCAGCCCGAGCCATTCGCCGTGCGGGGGATCGTCGAGGGCGTGCTCACCACGATCAGGCCCCTGGCGGCGAAGAAGGGGATCGCCGTCGAGGTCGCCATCGATCCTGCCCTGACGGCCATGGTCGCCGACCCAGGGAAGGTCAAACAGATTCTCTACAACCTCCTCTCGAATGCGGTCAAGTTTACCCCTGAGCGGGGGGGGATCGGGGTGCGGACCTCACGGGGCCAGGGTGAGGCATGTTTCGCAGTGTGGGATACAGGGATCGGCATAAAACCCGAGGAGCAGACACGGGTCTTCGAGGAGTTCTATCAGGTGGAGGCGACGGCGGCGAAGCAATATGAGGGCACGGGCTTAGGGCTGGCCCTGGCGAAGAAATTCGTCGAGCTGCATGGGGGAAGGATCTGGGTCGAGAGCGAGCCGGGGCGTGGGAGCACCTTCGCCTTCAGCCTGCCGTTGGTTGAGCCGCCGCCGATGCCGGTTGCGGAGTTGTACGAGCCGGATGAGCGGGGCCGCCCCATCGCCCTGGTGGTGGAGGATGACCCCAAGACCCTCGAATTGCTCCGGTTCTCCCTCTCTCGGGAAGGGTTCCGGGTGGAGGAGGCGCTGGATGGGGAGGAGGCCCTGACCAAGGCCAGGGCGCTGCAGCCGTCGCTCATCACCCTGGACATCATGCTGCCGACGAAGGACGGATGGGAAGTCTTACGGGAACTCAAAGAAGATCCCGCCATTCGGGACATCCCGGTGGTCATCGTCTCCATCGTGGATGAGCCGGAGCGGGGATTCAGCCTGGGCGCAGCGGATTACATCCTCAAGCCCTTCGATCGCGAGGACTTTCTGCGGCGCTTAGCTGGGTATGGCTTTACGACACAGGCCCAACGTGAGCCCGTGAAGATCTTGATCATCGATGACGACCCTCTGGCGGTGGACGCGCTGGCGAGCATGCTGGCGCCGGCGGGCTTCGAGGTCTTCAAGGCCTACGGGGGCCTGCAGGGGCTCGAGGTGGCCGTCCAACGAGCGCCGGACCTGATCGTGTTAGACCTCTTAATGCCCGAGGTCAGCGGCTTCGAGGTGGTGCAGCGCTTGAAGGCCAACCCGCAGACGCGGGAGATCCCTGTCTTCATCGTGACCGTCAAAGACCTGACCCTGGAAGATAAGCTGCAGCTCAACACCTTAGTAGCAGCCATCATACAGAAAGGGGCGTTCTCAAGGGATGAGTTTTTACAGGAGATCGGGAGGTTGATGCGGCTGAAGGCAGGGCAGGAGAGGAGGACGCAGGATGGCGGGCGAACGGATCCTGCTGGTGGAGGATAACGCGCAGAATCGACGCTTGGCGCAGTTCCTGCTGACGTCCCGCGGCTACGTCGTCTACGAGGCGACCACCGGTGAGGAGGCCCTGGAGCTGGCCAGGATCCACCGGCCGGACCTGATCCTGATGGACATCCAGCTTCCCGGGCTGGATGGCTTCGCAGCCACGCGGATCTTAAAGGGGGATGCCGCCACCACAGCGATCCCGGTGATCGCCCTCACGGCCTATGCCATGCAGGGCGACCAGGAGAGAGCGTTGGAGGCGGGCTGCGACGGGTATATCACCAAGCCCCTCGACACCAGGGGGTTTCCTGCCGCCGTGCGCCAGTACCTCGCGGCAGCCGGGGGAAAGGAGGCGAGACCGAGCCATGGAGAGAGGTCCGAAGATCCTGGTCGTGGATGATAACGAGCACAACCTGTCCCTGCTGCGGGTGATCCTGCGCAGGCATGGCTACGAGCCCCTCCTTGCGAGAAGCGGCGAGGAGGCACTTCAGCAGGTTCTTCGAGAGCCACCCGATCTCATCATTCTGGACGTGATGATGCCGGGGATGGATGGCATCGAGGTGTGCCGGCGCCTGAAGGAGGATGAGGAGACGCGCTTGATCCCCATCGTCATCATGACCTCCCTGAATCAGCCGGAAGACAAGGTCCGCGGGATCGAGGCGGGCGCCGACGATTTCCTGACGAAGCCCGTCAACCAGCCGGAGCTGATGGCCAGGGTGCGGACGACGCTCCGGTTGAAGCGGACCATCGACCGCAA
>JACPXU010000033.1 GCA_016196375.1 Candidatus Omnitrophota bacterium
GGCGATGTAGACCGTGGAGTAGACGCCGGAGATGAAGCCGACCAGGAGGGCGAAGGCGAAATCGTTCAGCACCTGCCCCCCAAGCGAGAAGAGGGCGATCACCGTCAAGAGGGTGACCCCGGAGGTCAACAGGGTGCGGGAGAGGGTCTGGTTGAGCGCCAGGTTGATCAGCTCCTGGAAGCTGATCTTCCGCGTGGTCCGCTTCAGCTCCCGGATCCGGTCGTAGATCACGATGGTGTCGTTGATCGAGTAACCGGCGATGGTGAGGAGGGCCGCCACCAGGGTCAGCGACATCGGGCGCCCCGTCACCGCCAAGGCCCCCGCCGCGATCAAGACGTCGTGCAGGAGGGCCACGATGCCGGCCACGCCGAAGCTCCACGAGCGAAACCGGTACCCCACGTAAACGCTGATCGACACCAAAGACCAAAAGATCGCCTGGATCGCCCGCCTGCGCAGATCCTTTCCCACCGATGGGCCCACCTGCTCCACACGCACCAGATGAAATGGGTTGTCCGCGAAGGAGGCCTGGAACTTCTGCTGCACCTCCTTGCTGGTGTCCCCGGCGGTGCGAATGATGATCTCCTTCGGATCCCCGAACTGCTGAAGCGAGACGTCCCCCAGGTCGATCTCTCTCAAGGCGCCGCGAACCTTCTCCATCGAGACCGGCCGCTCGAACCGGTACTGCTGGATCTGGCCGCCCGTGAAATCGATCCCGTAGGCGCGGGAGCCGAGCCGGCCGAAGCAGACGAGGCCGCCGATCACCAGGAGGAGAGAGGTCAGGTAACAGAGGCGCCGGGGCCTCAAGAAATCGATCCGGGTCTGGCCGATCAGGTGGAGCATCCGGATCCGGGTCAGCCACCCGGCCCGGTGAAGCGCCTCGAAGATCACCCGGGTCACGATGATGGCGGTGAACATGCTGGCCGTCAAGCCGATCACCGTCGTCACCGCGAATCCGCGGATCGGGCCGGTCCCGAATTGGAACAGCAGGCCCGCCGCCATCAGGGTGGTCAGGTTGGAGTCGAAGATGGCGCTGAACGCCCGGTCGTAGCCGTTGGCGATCACCTGGCGGATCGGCCTGCTCAGCCTCAGCTCCTCCCGCATCCGCTCGTAGATGAGGACGTTGGCGTCCACCGCCATGCCGAGGGTCAGCACGATGCCGGCGATGCCGGGAAGGGTCAGGGTGGCGTGGAACAGCCCCAAGCCCCCCAGGATGATGAGGAGGTTCAGGGCCAAGGCGACGTTCGCGATCAGGCCGGGGAGGAGATAGTAGATCGCCATGAAGAGGAAGACCGCCGCCAAACCGATCGCCGTCGCCCGCATCCCGGACCGGATCGAGTCGGATCCCAACAGGGGCCCGATGGTCCGCTCCTCCTCCACATAGACCGGCGCAGGCAGGGCCCCGACCCGCAGGACCAGGGCCAGGTCCGAGGCCTCCTGCGGCGTGAACCGGCCGGTGATCACCGCCTCCCCGCCGGTGATCGCCTCCTGGATCCGGGGCGCCGACTGGATCTTCCCATCCAGCAGGATCGCCAGGCGCCGGCCCACGTTCTCGGAGGTGATCTTCCCGAACACCTTGGCCCCCTCCGCGTTGAACCTCAAGCCGACAATGGGGGCGTTGAACCGGCTCTGATCGAACTGCACCTGGGCCGTGGTCAGGGCCGCGCCGGTCAGCAGGGTCTCCGACTTCAACAGGAGCTTCTGACCCTCCATCTCTTGAAGCTCACACCCGGCGGGGACCTGCCCCGCGATCGCCTGCTTGAGGAGCTCCGGATCGTCGGAGAGGAGCTTGAACTCCAGGTGGGCGGTCCGCCCGATGATCTCGAGGGCCCGTTCCCGGTCGGTCACCCCGGGAAGCTGGACGACGATCTCATTCTCCCCCTGCCGGAGGCAGGAGGGCTCCTTCACCCCAAACTCGTCAATCCGGTTGCGGATCACCTCCAGGGCCCTCTCCGGGGCGTCGGCACGGGCCTCCTGGGGAAGCTTGGAGGTATCGACCTTCAGGATCAGGTGCATCCCCCCCTGGAGGTCCAGCCCCAGATCGATCCGCTCCTTGAGCGGAAAGGCGTTCCAGGCGGCCAACAGGATCACCGCCAGGATGGTGAGGGCCCAGGGGGTCAACCTTCGATACATCATGGCAATCGGGCTTGCTCCTGTTTCTCGACGCGGGCGATGGCGGTCTTATCCACCTCCAGGCGGACATTGTCGTCCACCCGCACGGTCACCGTGCCTTCCTTGACGTTCACCACGATCCCATGGATCCCGCCGTAGGTGACCACGGCGTCGTTCTTCTTCAAGGAACCCTGCATCTTCTCCAGCTCCCGCTGCTGCTTCTTCTGCGGCCGGATCAGGATGAAGTACATGATGAAGAAGATGAGGATTACCGGGAACAGATTCACCAATGGGTTTGGGTTCATCCGATCATTTCCTCCACAGTCGGTTGATAAGCTGCGGCCAGCCGGGCCCGAAGCCCCTTCAGCCCCTCACCTGCGATGGCCCGCCGGATCATGGACATGAGTTTACTATAGAACCAGACGTTGTGAAACGATAAGAGTCTCAGGCCCAGGATCTCCTGGGTCTGGAACAGATGCCTGATGTACATCCGGGAGTAGGTCCGGCAGGTCTCGCATTCGCAGGATTCATCCAGCGGCCGAGGATCCGTTGCGTGGGCGGCGTGCCTGAGGTTCAGCCGGCCGCCCCAGGTGTACGCCAGCCCGTTCCTGCCGTGCCGGGTCGGGACGACGCAGTCGAACAGATCCACTCCATTCTCCACCGCCTCCACGATGTCCAGCGGCTCCCCCATCCCCATCAGGTAACGGGGGTGGTCCTGCGGGAGAAACCCCGTCACCGCAGGCAGGAGCTCAAAGAGAAGCCCCCGCGGTTCTCCAACGCTGAAGCCCCCCAGGCAGTAGCCGTCCAGCTCCATCGAGACGAGCTCCTGCGCCGCCAGTCGTCTCAGATCGGGATACGTCGCCCCCTGCACGATGCCGAACAGCAAAGGCCTCTTGGGGTCTGACCCCGCGGGGTCAGACCCCGTTAGGTTTTTAAACGTCTCCTTCGACCTCGCGGCCCAGTTCGCCGTCCGGCTCAGCGCCGCCTGCGCCTCCTCCCGCTCGCAGGGGTACCGGACACACTCATCCAGAGGGATCACCACGTCGGAGCCGATCGCCCATTGGAACTCGATCACCCTCTCCGGGGTGAGCTCATGGATGGCCCCGTCCACATGGCTCGAGAAGATCACTCCCGCGTCGGTGATCTTGCGCAGCGTGGCGAGACTGAACACCTGATACCCGCCGGAATCGGTGAGGATGGGCCCCTCCCATGCCATGAACCGGTGCAAGCCGCCGGCCGCCTCCAGGACCTTCTGGCCGGGCCGCAGGGAGAGGTGATAGACGTTGCTCAAGACCATCTCCACCCCGCAGGCCTTGAGATCCTGAACGGTCAAGGTCTTCACCGTCCCCTGCGTCCCGACCGGCATGAAGGCCGGCGTGTTCACGATCCCATGAGGGGTGCGCAGAACTCCGACTCGGGCGCTGCCGTGAGGATCCCGCGCAAGCAGCTCAAACCTGACGGGGTCTGACCCCACGGGGTCAGACCCCATGGGGTTTCTGGTGCGCGGCCATCAGCTCCAGGTAGATCTTCGCCCCTTCCCGAATCCGAGCGGTCTCCTCGGGCCGGACCGGCCGGGCCACCTTCGCTGGAATCCCAAGGGCCAGATGTCCAGGGGGGATCTTCATCCCCTCCGGCACCAAGGCGCCGGCCGCCACAATCGAACCGGCTCCCACCTCGCTTCCATCCAGGAGGATCGCCCCCATCCCGATGAGGGCGTCATCCCCCACCGCGGTTCCGTGGAGGATCACCCGGTGGCCCACGACGACCCGTTTGCCGATCTTGACCGGCGCAACGCCATGGCTCGTGTGCGCCACAGACAGGTCCTGGATGTTCGAGTCATCACCCACCTCGATCTCCAGGATGTCTCCCCGGAGCACCACCCCAGGCCAGACCGACACCCCCCTGCCCAGTCTCACCCGGCCGATGATGACGGCGGAGGGATGGACCCACGCCGTCGGATTGATCCTGGGTTCGATGCCCTGAAAGGGCTCGATCATAGAATCACCACGGCATCTCCGTAGGAATAGAACCGATACCTCGACCGGATCGCCTCTTCATAGGCGGCCCGCGCCAGTCCCTCCCCGGCAAAGGCCTCCACCAAAAGAAGAAGGCTGGTGCCGGGCAAGTGGAAATTGGTGACGAGGGCATCCACCACCCTGAACGCAAACCCCGGCCGGATGAACAGGTCGGTGGAACCCTCCACTCTGTCATTCCCGCGAAAGCGGGAATCTGATCCTCGCTTTCGCAAGGATGACAAACCAACCGTTTCCAACGCCCGGACCACCGTCGTCCCCACCGCGATCACCCGGCCGCCGCCCCTCTGGGTCGCCTCGATCGCCCCCCGCGTCTCCGCAGGGACCCGGAACCATTCCTCATGGAGCCGGCCGCTGGCCAGCTCCCGCTCCCCCACCGGCTTGAAGGTCCCCCAGCCGACATGGAGCGTCACGAAGCAGATCCGGACACCTAAGGCCCGGATCCGCTCCATCAATCCTTTGGTGAAATGAAGCCCTGCCGTCGGAGCCGCCACCGCTCCCGGCTCCCGGGCAAAAACGGTCTGGTACCACCGGGCATCCTCCGGCTGAACCGGCCGCTTGATGTACGGCGGAAGCGGAATCTCCCCGAGCCGGGAGAGGAGCCGGCCCGTGGCGCCCCGGAACCGGACCCTCTTGCCGCCTGCTTCCGAAGAGAGGATCTCCCCTTCGACCGATCCATGATCAAAGAGGAGCTTCGCGCCTTCCCTCAAACGTCTGCCCGGCTGCCCGAGGCACCCATACACACAATCCCGCTCATCCTGATCCTGCCTGCCCTGAGCGAAGTCGAAGGGCCGCAGGATGAGCAACTCCACCTTACCCCCGGTATCGGCCCGCCTCCCGCGCAATCGGGCCGGCAGCACTTCGGTGTCGTTCAACACGAGACAATCCCCCGGGTGAAGGAACTCCGGCAGGTCGCGAAAGATTCGGTGGGAGATCCGGCCGCTTCGGCGCTCAAGAACCAGCAGCCGGGCGGCATCCCTCGGCTCGCACGGCTTCTGGGCGATCAATTCCCTGGGCAGGTCGTACGCAAGCACCCACCCATTATATCAAAGGGGCTGGAGCCGCCGTTCCGTTAGGAGTTAGCCGGAAATCCGGGCAGCCCCTTGAGGTCGCGGCGGTGGGCGCCTGGGAAGTAGAAGTCCAGGATCTCATCCATTGTGCGGCCCTGGACCGCCATGCCGTAGGCGCCCCACTGGCAGAGGCCCACGCCGTGGCCCCAGCCGAATCCGTCGAATGAAACCGTTCCATCGGAAAACCGGACGTTGAAGTTTAAACTCCGCAGCCGATTGGCTCCCAGAAGCTCCCTGAATTTCTTTCCCGGAAGGGTGACGCCGCCAGAGCTCCCCTTCAGGCGCACCCGCCGGACGCGGCCTGAATCGTTGCGTTCCAGGATCTCAAGCCTGTTCAAATCTCCCACCCCTCTCGCCCCTTCCCCCAGCCGCTTCATCAATTCCTTCGCGGAGAGATCGGTCCTCCAGTGGAAATGGCGGAGGCCCTTACAGTACGGGTCCGGCCTTCCCTTGAGCGGGGCTAGATCTCCGCGCACCTGCCACAGCTCGGCGGCATCCTCGGTATGTCCCCCGCAGTTGGCATGAAAGGCCGCGGAAAGAAGCTCCCCTTGATAGGCCAGCACCTGCCACTGGGTGGCTTGGACCGCGGCGCGGGTCTGCTCCCGCTCGCCGGAGACTCCGTGATACAGGTGGGTCTCCGTATCCGCCGTCACGTCGAACGGAAGATCCTGAGAAATCCAGATCCGGTGGGCGATCATGGTTCGGGAGACCACCGCATGGGCCTTAAGGGCCTCGGCAGGCCAAGCCGGATTGACCTCGCTCCCCAAGGCGCCGACCAGATACTCTTCCAACCCAAGCCGGTTGATGACCGTCAGACGCCCCCGAGGAGTTTGGATAAAGATCAAGCTTCCTCGGTAGGGCCGAGCGTTGATTCGCAGGATCGCCTCCTGCCTCGGTTCCAAGAGAACCGCCCGCGACTCGGTTTGGATCGAGCTGATCTTGATGCCCGGGTTGCCCGCCTCCACCGCCTGCCACTTCAAATCCGACCATTGGCCGAGCACCGACCCGGTGGCCAGATCCTTGAGTCGGCAAGGAGCCAGCACCGTCACCCGAACGCCTTGAACCTCCTGGAGCACCGCCACCCGCACGACCGGCTCCTGGGCGGCAAAGGCGGTCGTGAGTTGTGAGTCGTGAGCCGTGAGAAGAGATACAAAAAGAAGGGCCAATGGGAGGTTCCGCATCTTCACGGGAGGCTTCCCGGCGGCGTCACAGGAGACGTTTCGGGGAAAGCCCCAGATGGTCCGAAGCGCTCTTCGTCGCTTCCCGGCCGCGCGGGGTCCGGCGGAGGAGCCCCGCCTTCAAGAGGTACGGTTCAACCACATCGGCCAGGGTGTCAGGTTCCTCGTTCAACGTCGCCGCCAGGGCCTCCAGGCCGACCGGTCCTCCCTCGTACTGCTCCAGGATCACCTTCAAGGCCCGGCGGTCCACCTCATCCAACCCCAACGGATCGATCCCCTGCGCGTCCAAGGCTGTCGCCGCCACCGACGGGGTGATCCGGCCGTCCGATTTCACCTGGGCATAATCCCGCACCCGGCGAAGCAGCCGGTTGGCCACCCGGGGCGTCCCCCGGGAGCGCTTGGCGATCTCCGAGGCCCCCTCGCGATCCAGCTCGATCCCCAACAGCCGCGCGGACCGCTCCAGGATCCGGACCAAATCCTCAGCATCGTAGAAGTTCAGGTGATACGCCAGCCCGAACCTGGCCCGCAGCGGAGAGGTCAGCAGCCCGGAGCGGGTCGTCGCCCCAATCAAGGTGAAGCGTTTCAGATTGAACTTGATCGTCTTCGCATACGGCCCCTTGTCGATCACGAAATCGATCTGAAACTGCTCCATGGCGGGGTAAAGGAACTCCTCCACCACCTTCGAGAGGCGATGGATCTCGTCGATGAAGAGGATATCCCCCTCCCCCAGATTGGTGAGGATCCCAATCAGGTCCCCGGCCCGCTCAATGGCCGGCCCCGAGGTGGCGGTGATCTTCGTCCCCATCTCGTGGGCGATGATGTAGGCCAGGGTGGTCTTCCCTAATCCCTGCGGCCCGCTGAACAGCAGGTGCTCCAGCGGCTCTCCCCGTTTCTGGGCGGCCTGGACGGCGACCCTCAGGTTCTCCACCAGCTCCGGCTGCCCGACGAACTCGCCTAAACTCTGAGGCCGCAGGGAGAGGTTGAGGACCCGATCCTCGTCGGTCTCCTGCTGCGTCAGCAGAACCTCCCGCTCCTTATTCATGGGCTCTTCGCCTTCTGCTTGTACACCTCGTTCAGGATCTCCTCGGCCGACGACATGCCCGGATTCCGGGCCAGGGCATTCTTGACCATCCCCATCGCCTCCTGGCGCTTGTACTGAAGCCTCAGAAGCACCTCGAGCGCCTCCTGAGCCGCATCCGGCTGAGAGGAGGCGGCCGGCCCCGCCCCGTCCTCCTCCGGCATGAGCGCGTACTTGCCCACCTTCCCCTGCAGCTTGGCCACGATCTCCTTGGCCCGCTGGGGGCCGATCCCCGGCAGGCTGCGCAGGAGCTCCAGGTTCCCGTCGTCAATCGCCCGGGCAATGAGAGGGATCGGCTGCCGGAGCGCCCTCACCGCCGCCTTCGGCCCGATCCCGGAAACGGTGATGAACCGCTCGAAGAATTCCCGCTCGATCTCGTTGGTGAACCCCACCAGGATCGGCAGCGCCTTGGAAGGTTCAACGTGATGGTAGTGATAGGTGATCAGCC